>CAZZDZ010000840.1:0-1002 GCA_964652675.1 uncultured Pirellulaceae bacterium | reverse complement strand
GAGAAGGGCATTAAGTACTTGATCGGACAACAGGGGCGAGACGGGTTCATGGCAAAGGATGCCCGTGGTCATGAAAAAATGTACGCTCAGGCACAAGCCACGATTGCGTTGTGTGAACTTTACGCAATGACCAAAGATTCTTGGCTGCGTCCTCGCGCCCAGTTGGCGGTCGACTATGCAGAATCAGCACAGAGCAGTGAAGGTGGTTGGCGATACGAACCGCGGATAGATTCGGATACATCGGTGACAGGCTGGTACGTATTGGGGCTAAAGAGTGCGTTGGCGGCTGGTTTGGAAGTCAACGATTCCAAGTTGCGAATCGTCAGCGATTTTCTGGACTCCGTTAGCCATTTTGACGATGCCGCCTACTCCTATCAGCCACGTGGCGCACCGAGCCCCGCCATGACTGCCGAAGGTCTACTGTGTCGTCAGTACTTAGGTTGGGAACGCAACCATCCACCAATGAAACTTGGGATCGAAGCACTCTTGTTGGACGCACCGTTCGACTTGCGAGATCGCGACGTTTACTACTGGTACTACGCGACTCAAGTACTGCATCACTACGGTGGTGAGCCGTGGCGTGAGTGGAATGAAGTCATGCGAGTCAAACTGCCCGCATCGCAAGTTAAACGCGGACGCGAATCGGGAAGCTGGGCACCCCAAGGCGACCAATGGGGCCGCAACTCCGGTCGGCTCTACACAACTTGTTTGTCGATCTTTTGCCTAGAAGTCTATTACCGTCACTTGCCGCTGTACAAAAGCGAAACGCACAGAGAAAAGGCGAAAGAAGAAGGAACGCTGAGTTTCGAAAAGCCGTAGTGAAAGTCTTGACGACTTGTCGTTTTATTGTGGCCGAACCGGGGCTGCCGAAAGTCTTGAGGGCTCGTTGATTTAGTCGGAACATAGGCAGACCAGTGTTGGCAATCCTACCTCGGAAAAACGATCACTAGTGGCTTGTGTTCGTAGTACCGCCTTCAGGCGGAATTTCCGGCTAAAGCCGGG
>CAZZDZ010000839.1:0-1003 GCA_964652675.1 uncultured Pirellulaceae bacterium | reverse complement strand
TGCAGCCGCTGGGCACCGTGTTGATCCAGATGGGTTTCCCATTGGTCCAGATTTTCGACGACGAGTGCAAAGTGTCCTCCGCGATGGTGCGAGTGGACGGGTTGATCGCGGTCACCAATCAAATGCAGTTCTTGGTCAATCCCCAGCCGAAACCATGCACCAGGAAAATCGAAATCAGGTCGATCCATCACCGGCAAACTTAGCACGTCGCGATAGAACGCAACGCTGACATCAACGTCCGCAACATGCAATGCAACGTGGTTCAGTTGGTGTACTTTCATTGACTGTCAGATCCATCGCCCGAAAACATGCTCAAGAGCCAACTGGAAACTGCACTCCGGCTACTTGGTTCCGTTAGAACTGAAACCTCCAGTTTCTCGCTTGGGTCGATCTTTACGCCTGAACTGTCCAAATGCACTTGGACGGCAACGTCGGTTGGCAAGCGACGTTCTTTTGTTTGGAGATTTAAGCGTGCAACCTGGCCAACTAACGTGACTTGACCATTGAGGGTCAGGTTTCGTTTCGGCACGCTGACTTCGACCGGCTGGCCTGGCTTGATACTGCTAGCTCGTTCGGGAGCGACGAAACCTGTTAAAAGCACTCCATCGGCAAGTTTCAATTCGATCGCTTTGTCGGCCGCATCGAGTTCTTTGTCCTTTGACAGTAGCACTGCGTGGACG
Organism: uncultured Pirellulaceae bacterium; assembly: GCA_964652675.1. GTDB lineage: Bacteria > Planctomycetota > Planctomycetia > Pirellulales > Pirellulaceae > K23-9. The sequence continues at coordinate 323 of CAZZDZ010000839.1, read as the reverse complement.
ACGCCTGATTTCGGAGCGACGATGTCCACTGTCTCGATCACTTGCTGGATCGCACCACGGGTACGCTGGAGTTCCTGCTTCTTTGCCTCGATCATCTTGATTTTGTTCGCGAGTTCTTTGGTAGACGTTACGGTGCCATCACCTGTCGAAACAGCGCCTCGACCTGCTGCTTTCATCGCGACTTTCAGTTCACTGACGGTTTGTTCTTGTGCGTCAAGATCGGCTTGGGCTGTTTTGACTGCGGCTTGCAACTCGGCGACTTCCAGCGTGCCGATGTTCTCGCTTTGTATCAACGGCTGAAGTCGCTGGATCGTTTCTTTAGC
>CAZZDZ010000838.1:0-1005 GCA_964652675.1 uncultured Pirellulaceae bacterium | reverse complement strand
TCCTATATCTCTGCCGGTCGTTGACGAATTACCAATCGATGGTCGATTGCCGACGCTGGCAGACTTACCACCGCGAATTTCGTTTCCTATATCTCTGCCGGTCGTTGACGAATTACCAATCGATGGTCGATTGCCGACGTTGGCGGATTTGCCACCGCGAATTTCGTTTCCTATTTCACTGCCGGTCGTTGACGAATTGCCAATCGATGGTCGATTGCCGACGTTGGCAGATTTGCCACCGCGCAAGCGCGAACCGATTGCTTTGCCGGTAATCGATGACCTGCCGATCGATGGAGACATACCAACGTTTGAGAGTTGGTTGATCGGGCAACAGACCAAGACGAATCAACAGTTTGCTGGACTTCGACAAAGTCAGTACATCCGCCACTTTGGAGCACTAGCGCATGTTTCTCGTGGAGATGTCGACGTTTGCCTGCATCCACCCAATTCGGTTCGCTCTGTAGGGACCTTGGTGACTTGCGGAATGAGCAACCATGCCATGTCGGTGCCCGCTGGTGAATGGTCGCCACGTGCTGAATTGGTGATGTATATCGATCCCAACAAGATGCACGCTAACTACATCGAACTTCTGCGTTCATTGGCAATGGTGCCTCAAAACGCCGGCCGAGGTTTTTGGTACGGTTGCACGATGGCCAACGGATCGCCAGCCAAAATGATTTTTGCTGGATCGGAGCTGAGTGAATTCCTATTCATGATTCCAAATATTCGATCCGATTTTCAGATCCGTCAGTCACTTTCGATCGATGACAAACCAGTGCAGCTACTTTGGGTCGTTCCGATCACAACAATGGAACGACGCTATCTACGCCAACACGGCATGCAAGCGTTCTGCCAACTGCTCGATCAAAACGGTCATCATTTGACACTGGATCCCAATCGCAATTGTTTTGTCACTGGCGGCCGACAGCAAGTCGGTTGAGCGTTTCTCACAATTCAGAGTTTACGAGCACGCAGCGCCAGCAAGTGAGTTTTTTTAGGCCGGAG
>CAZZDZ010000837.1:0-1010 GCA_964652675.1 uncultured Pirellulaceae bacterium | reverse complement strand
GGCTATATGCTTTCGCCACTTCGTGGCTAGCGTCATGCCTGCGGGCGTCCTACTTGTTTCCATGCCTACTGGTTTACAGTCGGGTCGTCTTCCAAGTCGCCTTCGGTGATGATCGTGAACCCTTTGTTGGTTAACGTCTCCAGGGCGATGTCGATGTTTTCGACCATGATCGCGACGGCCGGTTTTCCGTTGGGCCGGATGATCAGTGGATACGCTTGAATGATGTTCAGCTCGGCTTGCAACAGTGCCGTGCAAACTCGTAGCAACGGCTGTGGGCCTTCGGGTAATTCGACGCCGACCAAATCGGTTTCGATCATCGCCAGGCCGCTGCGTTCCAGGATCTCGCGTCCGCGGTCAGCATCGCTCACTAAAAAGCGCACAAATGCACATTCGGCCGCGTCGCTGATCGAAAGCGCACAAACTCGGATCCCGGTCCCTTCAAATCGCCGTACAACTTCCAGTAGTTGCCCAACGCGATTTTCTAGGAAAATGGTAAACTGTCGAATTGCAGGATAGTTTTTTCCATGCAATGTCTCGAATCCCGTTCCGCTTCCGCTTGAGTCCGATCCGTCGCCAAAACTCATCTCAAACTCGGTTGTACGTGTTAGATGGTGGTAGGTAGTGTCGATTAGCTGCTAAGTGTAGGCTTCGGAAGCGGTGAGGGTCAATTCGAGCCTTGAGGTTTGCCCCCGTTGGAGCGATTTAGCATGAAAAATGTCGGCAACGAAAAACTGCTCGCGGCTCATATCCAGCAAATTCGCGTGTGCTACCACGAAACGGACGGTCAACGTCGAGTCCATCACGCCAATTACCTGAATTACTTCGAGCGCGGCCGCGTCGAGATGCTGCGGGCGGCGGGGTTGAGCTACAAGGAGCTTGAGGATGCAGGCCAAATTCTGGTCGTGACGGAGATGAATGTGCGATACCACGCCGCGGCCGAGTTCGATGATCTGCTGGAATTGACCACCCAAGCTACCGAGGTTCGCAAAGTGCGTATCCGACATCACTAC
>CAZZDZ010000836.1:0-1018 GCA_964652675.1 uncultured Pirellulaceae bacterium | reverse complement strand
GTGTAGTCTTTGATTTTATTGATGGAGTCCAGTCGCTGAGTCATCAGCAGTTTTGTTGGCAACCATCGAAAGTGGCTGCTTGCCACGTCCGGTAGCGAAGTAAATGTGCTGGCGATCGCAAGTCCTCGAGCGCCGTCTTTGGCCGCCAAGTCGATCGCAATCGCGCCACCCAGAGAACGACCCATTATAAGAATGTCGGCTTCGGAAACCCCAGTGCGTTGGGCGAGCCAACGTCGCGCGGCCCTCGCATCGTTTAAAATTCCTTGCTCATCCGGACTGCCTTCGCTGCGACCGTAACCGCGATAATCGAATGCCATCACCGACAGGCCGAATTGTTGATTCAGCCCGGCAAGTTTCTGAGCGCGACTGGTGACGTTGCCCGCGTTGCCATGCAAGAACAGTGCAACCGCGGTCGGCTGGGAGTGCGGCACAAACCATCCGTGAAGTTTCGTGCCGTCGTTGGAGACGAACGAAACGTCTTCGTGGTTGAGACCATCTGGATTCCAATTTCCAACCGTACCGTCGGCAGGCTGGTAGATCACGCTGCGTTCAAATGCCGCTAGCGGAGAATATTTTGCGACGGGGGATAGGCTACATCCACCACTGCACAGGCACGCGCCAACCAACGTCAATGCGAGCATTGCCTTGTGATTGATACGTTCGCGCGTGAAAGTCTTGCCCATAATGATTGGGGGGGTACCACATTGGTAAGATTCACGTCAAGACAATGGGACGGCGAACGGTTTTCGAAACCCGCATCTACGATCAAAAATCAATTGATTAGACAACGCGCCGTCGGGCTACAGCTCTCGGAGATAGCTGGCTACGTTTAATCAGGCTGCTCGTGACGAAGCTCCGCTTATCGTTTCCACCTCGCGCCGTGTGACTTGGCTTAATTTCTCTCCGGCTGCTAGCATCAGCGATTGGTCTGCGATCTGACATATCTTGCGAAAACGACCGCCACTGGCTTGGTAAATGGCGGCGACAGCATCATCGCTGAACAAGTCGCGTTGACAGC
>CAZZDZ010000835.1:0-1019 GCA_964652675.1 uncultured Pirellulaceae bacterium | reverse complement strand
AGGAGTACCAAGTGGAATCAAAATACCAAAACGCCTTTGTGTGAATGGAGGCTAGCTAGTTGAGAAAGTCCGCTACGCGTTTTGCTTTGGCACTAGTGCATCGTTCTGCATTCATCTCGTTGCGGGATCAAACTTGAACACATCAAGAATGGGGAATTTGCGTACCCACCATGATACATAGTACTCCGGCGCCATCCACGCCCTGCCTGTCTCAAACTCGAACGTGGCCGTCGCCACTCCGGATTGAGAAATGGTGGCGATCGAAAGTGTGACGTTGTCATATCCTTTACCATTGTCCCCAAACGTGCAGCCTGTCATCAGGTGCGCGGGAACGTCGAACGGACCATCGTATGAAACGCCAACAAGCCGACGAGTCGTCAGCGCGTACCAGTTACTATTCGACGTCACTGCCGTCACGACAACACGCTCGTCATCTGAAGCACCGAATAGATTGAGCACTTCATCGTGATGGTTTTCGATTCGGGTGTATCGCCAGTTTTCGGGAGTCATCGAATTGCGGCGAATGTCCCAGATCGCGTTGTTGTAGATTTTCTCGTCTGGCCAAGGATTCATGCGATCAGATGTCATGTTCCACGATTTTCTAGGATTCAAGCAAACGGGAAGTGGCTGGGTGAGCGATACGCTCGAGTTGGTGAACGGCGCTCGTCACCAAGGACCGCCAATGTAGATTTCGTTTGCGAACGCGGCCCTTTGGTGCACGGTATTGTTTTTCCACGATTCATCCATCATATCGACGATCTACTCCATACGCCAAATTTGACCGCACATCGAATCCAACGTGATGGTTATTTCGCGTATTTCGTTTCTTTCGCGGTTGTCTAATCGTCTGTGCATCTTTTTGCCCAAGCGGAAAAGGGATCAACCGCGAAAGACGCCAAATACGCGAAAGGGAATGCTGTTTTGAAGTGCGATCGCAGCCCACGCACGGCAACACTAGTGTCGAACTAGAGAAGGCTAACGCTCCAACCTCATCCCAACCGTTTCATTGACCGCGCAAG
>CAZZDZ010000834.1:0-1019 GCA_964652675.1 uncultured Pirellulaceae bacterium | reverse complement strand
GGATGCGGATTTCTTCCATTCGCGTTGGACGAGACCGCTTTTCTGGGGTTATTTCAACGACCAGAGACCCGCTACGAGAATCCAGGACACGAATCGACAGGAAACGCTGCTGAGCAAAATGGTCACTGAGGCGTCGCGATTCGCTTTGACGACACTCATTGGACCAATCATTTTGACAAAGTACTTTCGGCCCTCTGGATGAACCATGATGGCTCCGGTCATTCCGTAGTTTTCTCGATTGACCACTTTGCCTCCAGCGAACGGGCCTCCCATTCGCTCGGCGTAGGAACCGTTCACATCGACCAAGTGGACCTTCCACTTGCCAATGCTCATTTCTTCGGTTTTGCGGGCTGCTTCGTCGCCTCCGGCAAATTGTCCTTTCCAACGTTTAATATTGGCTTCCACATCGCCGCCAGCGGCCATCATGGTCACACGCGCGGTCTCGCCTTCTTTGCCCTCACCCGTCTTGGCCTCGAATTCGTGCGCAAGGATTCGAGACTTCGGCTCGACCCGCTTGAATTCCTCCGGGACTTTCAGGCAGCCTCGCCAAACACACTAACCATCGATGTCTCAGCGCCTTTTTCAGCAACGGCGTCCTCTGCGTGCGTGAACGCTACAGATGCAAATCGTGCTCCCAAGAGCGATGATCAAACTGGCAACATTGTTTCTTGAACGCATGGCACTTGCTCCAATGAAGAGTGATGAACGCGGCGTTTCCTCTGACGCTGGAAACTGGTGGGTTCATTGATTGATTTAAGTGGTCATCACGCCGAATCCAGTCGCGGATATCGGCTGTGTCTCAGTTGGTAAGAGGACAATTGATCACGTTGAATGGCACCAACTTGAACTCAAAGCACTTTGGCGGAGAGCGCATTTTCTTCGCTATTGCTTAGTCACATTCGTATTAATTGTGAATTGTCTTTGGGAGGAGTCTTGAATTCGGTCGTGATCAATCCGACCTCGCTATGAGACCAATCGTTCGTAATCCGCTTGCACTGCTGACGGCGGGGGGCGGGGGG
>CAZZDZ010000833.1:0-1022 GCA_964652675.1 uncultured Pirellulaceae bacterium | reverse complement strand
CCGCCGTTCGCGTGGCGCTTTCCAAGGCAAGGGTCGCCCTGCGCGATTGTATAAAGACGCAAATCGAAACCGCTTCGTAGTGGACTTCGCCAGAAGTCCTTGAGTAGCTCATGAACTTGAATAACTCCTTGAGAACCGCAACCGGGACTTCTGGCGAAGTCCACTACCGTTTGAAACCAGTCCAGCCCGCGTGTTTGGTGACGGATTAAGATTATGAGTAAGAGAAAGATTAAGAATGCGATGCCTGTGGACGACAGCGAACTTGACGCTCTGATTGGCGATTGCCTTGATGGTCGTTTGAGTGAGGCGGACGCGGACAGGCTGAGCCAATGGATTGAAGAGTCCAGCGAGGCTCGGCAGCGATATTGGGAGCTAGCTTCTGTTCACGGCATGATCGAGCAGTCGATGCAAAGTGCATCCCTGAAGGCTGCGACCGGAAAAGAGTTTGTAACGCCGTTGAAAACGGACGAGCGTTTTCGTTGGTCCCGCATGTCCTCCACTGCCGCGGGGATTCTGATCGGGATTTTCAGCGCATCGATGGTGTGGGCCTACGCAGTTCCGCTGGGGAGTCAGACGCAGCGCGAGAGCAAAGAGATCGTCTTTGAGAGTTTTGAAGATCCCGCAATGAAACTGTCGGGGCGTTTCCCCGCAAAAACCAACCAGTGGTTCGGTGGGGTTCTTTCTGTGGCTGGGGAAGGTGGAATGCCGGCAGTAGCGGGAACACGAGTGGGCCAGTTTAAGACGTCGACCAAATCGAAATTCACCTACGCTCGCTACCTGATTGATTTGGATGAGCATCCGAAGGCGGGCAAAGATCGCGTCAGATCGGTCGAAGTCGAGGCTTCGTTCTTCACGTCAAACCCGCAGGAGTCATCGGTGTTTCAGATTCGCTTGGGAGCGTTTAGCCAGGAGCCCGGCGCGATTCGACCGATCTGGAATGATCACGACTTGCTCTTCGATACGGTCCTGCTGCATGTCGGGCGGAACTACATCACCGAGCCTGGGGAGCAAACGGGCTGGCA
>CAZZDZ010000832.1:0-1027 GCA_964652675.1 uncultured Pirellulaceae bacterium | reverse complement strand
ACGTCTTTGAGGCCATCGCCATCGGTGTCGGCGGAAGCGTCAATCAACGCTTGTGAAACGCCATGACCGGCCTCAATGGCGTCGCTGATTCCGTCATTGTCACTGTCGGTATCCAAGTAATCGGCAACTCCATCGGAGTCGGTATCAACGGCTTCAAGTCCAAGCCCGCTGGCGTTGATTCCGGCAGCTGTACCCTCGTAAACGTCGTCCAGACCGTTGTTGTTGGCATCGGCAATCAAACCGTCGCCCGTTGGTGCGATATAATCGGCAGTCGACTGAGCTTCCACGTTGTCGGTAATGCCATCGTTGTCGCTGTCGATGTCTAGGTGGTCAAAAATCCCATCGCCATCAGTGTCCGGTGCGGGTCGGATGATCGAAATGTCGTCGATCACAAAATTGTCACCGCCACCATCAGTGTTCACGATGATTTTGACTTCGCTGACCGGATTGCTCAGGTCATAGTTTCCGATAAAGATGTAAGCCTGGTTGCCGCCTGCAACCGTCTCTCCAGTGATATCATTGGTAATGGTTCCGCTGCCATTTGTGCCGAGGTCATCATCGCTGAACCAGACTGGCACACCATCAAACTCAATTGTGAATGTCGGTTCGCCGGCTCCGCCTGCATCGTGCAAGTCACCAATGTTGAATCCAAATCCGACCGCTGGCTGATCGAATGTGAAAGTGACTTCGATTTCGGAATTGCTGGGGACTTGGAACGTCGCCTGCAAGTCGCCCGTCAGTGGAGCGGTGCCGTATTGATTGCCATCCACATCGTATTCGTCTCCGGTTCCTTCAGTTCGCACGACTTCGATCGAGAAACCTTCTGGATTGATTGTGGTCAAGTCATCGTTGGCACTGAAAGACTCAAAAGATTCCAGAGTCACTTGTGTTGGAGGAAGATTGTCGGTGACCGCTGCCCATAAGTTGCGATCGGTGGTGATTCCAGTGCCAATAATGTCTGAAATCAAAGTTCCATCAGGCAGTACGCCGTAGCCTTCGGTTGTATCAAGAATGCCATCGTTGTCAT
>CAZZDZ010000831.1:0-1032 GCA_964652675.1 uncultured Pirellulaceae bacterium | reverse complement strand
GAGTTGACGAGCAAACTGTGGGTCCCCGCAGATAGAGCACGTGCCGTGCCGTCGGGTTTTGCACAGAAGCAAAACCACGGAAAACGTGGTGTTTAAGCGTTTCGCAATCGAAATCGGTTTCCTTCAGGCCACGAAGGCATGTCGCTTTTTTGCAACATGCGTGGACCTGGACGCTCTTTCGCGTAATGGCTTTGGGCTATTGCCCCAGCAGGTGTGTCAGCAGTAATTGCCACTCCAGCCATTGGGCGTTTTGGCATTCCTCTTTGTTCTCGCCCGCCCGAACCGCTTGGCTGCATTGATCAATGAAATCGAACGGGTCGCTGTACAAATCACCGACTTCTCCAGCGATGTCACTCAACACACTGTGGTTGCCAACTCGGCGGAACCAGTACTTTGCGTTCCCAAAATCTCCTTCACGGCGATGCATGATCCCGTGCAGAAAGCTGCCTTCAGCGCTCGGCAAGTCTTGGCTGATATCGTGGCTGCGGTCGATGTCACCAGCTAACAACCAGAGGGCACTGATGATTTCGTTGGAATCACCACTGGGCAAATCCCCCAAGTGACTTTCGATATCACTGTCCAATATGTCGGTTAATTGCGGATTCACGGGGCCATCGCCCAATCCGGGTAGTTCAGCGGCGACAATCGCTGCTTTCAGCTCACTCGAAAACGCTTGCGTTGCTTGAGCGGCAAATGCTTCCAATTTCGGCATGTTTGGGCCCTAAATCTTATGGGGTTCTTTGAAAGCGAAGACTACCCCGAGCAAGCCCTGATTGCTAGACTGTGTGGCTACTCTACGAGTCACCCAGGCGTTTAGAAAATGAAGTTCTCGCCCGAGGTTGGCTTACGAATCGAAACATCCAAAATAACGGACCGTAGCAGAATTTAGATGAGTACGGATTCAACAAACGCCGGCGACCAAGCTGCTGATAACAACGTGACTGGTGATGACAAACCGGCTGAAGTGACGGCCGCGACGCCACCGCCAACCACAGAGTCTCCCGCTGCAACTCCAGCAGCGGAACCATCTGC
>CAZZDZ010000830.1:0-1041 GCA_964652675.1 uncultured Pirellulaceae bacterium | reverse complement strand
TTGTTCAGGCGCGATGTCTGGTCGGTGATTTAATAGAAACTGGACTTCTGCCCATAGATTCAGGTCTGGGTTGCTGGCTCGGGAATCGGTTCCCAAGGCGACGCGTATGCCTGCTGTTAACATTTCGGCGACGGGGTGACGACCGTAGCCAAAGAATGCGTGCGTTCGTGGACAGTACACGACGCTCATGTGATCATGCTGGCTCAGTCGCTGGATTTCGTCACTTTGTAGATCGTTGCAATGAATCAGCAATGCGCGTGGCGATGCGGAGAGTTGATCTATCAAATCTACGAATGGTTGGCTGCTCCAGGGAAACAGATTGTCTTGCCAAACGCCAATCGATTTTAATGCGTCTGCAAACGGGCCGGTGCCACGCCGAAGGAGTTCGCGTTCGGCGGGTGATTCGGCGACGTGCATGGCAAGTGGTCGGGCCGTTTTTTTTGCTCGATCGACGCATGCTTGAATGGTCGGTCGAGATGTTGAATAGGGCGCGTGTGGACTCCAGGCTCCTGATTCGGTGTGGTCGTTTTGCGCGATGGCGGCTTGCAGCCGTTCGTCGCTTCGCGTTTCACTTAACCCCAAGACTTCGGCAAAGCTGATGATGTTGATGTCCGAATCGGGATAGCTTGCTGGCGGGGTTGCGATTTCGCCGATCAGTTGTACGCCTGCCCTTTTTGATTCGGCGATTCCTTTGGCGATTGCTGCTTGCTTTTTTTCACTGTTTGTTGTGCCGCGAGCCGTGATGACTTGACCGATCCATTTGGCCAACGGCACACCAGGCTGACCGATTGGTAGGTCGCAATCTGAAAACTCCAGGTGCGTGTGGCTGTTGACCAAGCCTGGTAAAACCGCAACGTCGCCAAGATCTTGTGCGGCTGTTGGTGGTCGACCCGATCCGAGTTCCACAATCCGCTGACCTTGCAGGCGAACCCAACCGCCATGAATGGGGGCGGTTGTGATCGGCAAAATCCATCTTGCCGAAATGACGCGTGTTGGTTCGTTGGGATTGTCGTTCATGATCAAATTACCGCTTCGCAGAGA
>CAZZDZ010000829.1:0-1044 GCA_964652675.1 uncultured Pirellulaceae bacterium | reverse complement strand
GACATTGCTCAAAAACGTTCGATCCATGTTCGCGATTCGACCTTCCGTTCCATGGCTTGTCGCAGCAGTGGCATTGATTTGTACGGCTTTGTATTGCACCACAGTTCGAGTGCCAAACTCAATGGTCGATATTGCTGGCCTTCAGTTGATCGTTGCTGGCATGCTGCTCGCCGCTGTCACCTGATCACTTGTTGCTTTTAGCGTGCTGTCAAAACGGTCTTACGCGCTGGCATGGTGCTCCACGGCTGCAGCTTTCGTTTGCTGTGTCGTGCTTACGTAAAACGCGTTCGACGAACTATTGCATTCACCGAAGTACGCCATAAGACGTTTACAATATGGAGATCACATTGGCCGTGCCCGGTGTTCTCGGTCGATCCCGCTTAGGATGCCAGCATATGAAATTGAAATCTCTATCTGTTTTGCTTGTATGTTTGGCATGCGCAACTGCCCAAGCTCAGGATCCGATCGTGCCTGATTCGCTTTTAAATTGGCTCCGGCTGATTGAACAAGATGACTTTCAAACTCTCAATGCCGCGGACCAGAATGGATTCTACTTTGCGGTCAAAATCGATGAGGATGGTGACATCCTCTTCGCTTCCCACGAGCATCGGGAAAATGCAAAATCTGAGCGGCTATTCAGCACACGTGTTCAGACGCTAGAAGGCGATGAACTATTCGATTCGGATTCAAAAAAAGCGAAACCCAGAATCGATCAAGGTTACATACAAAAGTGAATCACGAGGGATAGTGAAGGTCAGGAGCTCTATTACCGTCGCTTACTCGCCTGGTATGATTTACCCTTTAAAGAAGCGTGACCAAAAATCTATTCGGGTCCAATACGTCGAAGACTTGGGTGATAACAAGAAGAATGTGCTGTTCAATCATGTCGTGATTCTTCCGCAAAAGGGCGATGGATAGCAATGGGGATCGGGATAGGGACCCGGATTGCTCCGGGGTCCCTCCCACACCACCTAGCATGCGGGTCCGCACTAGGCGGTTCGCCTCTTGGATGCAAGCGGCTTCCAACGCGTTTCTAGACTAAAC
>CAZZDZ010000828.1:0-1047 GCA_964652675.1 uncultured Pirellulaceae bacterium | reverse complement strand
GCTTCTTCGATTGGCGGCGAGGCTATTTCATCGAAGTGCTGCTCCGCCATCTTTTGCAAGACAGCAAGCTCGGCACGTTCGGGCACACTGATCGAGCCAGCAATTTCACGATCGATCAACTCACAGCGGCGGTCGTCCTTCTCCTGTGTCCACTGTGTATCGTTTCCGACCTCACCCACTTCTTCAGCAACAAACCGTGTCACGGCAAGTTGAATTAGATGCACAACATCTTGCCCCGTCTCGCTGGCGCGAGCCGACAGGCAATGCTGGATTTCAGGTGGAAGATCGATTTCGTACTTCATATCCCTATTGTATCACAGGAATCGCCAAAAAGGCCAGCTTTTACTGCGGTATCCATCGCACGCTGGAGCGTGACCTAAGGATTTTCGCCACAAAGGAAGGGATTTGACTCGTTCAGCGTCCCACCTCTCAATAGTCCGATGGAAGCAGTCCTATGAGGCAACGATGACGGCTTGCCAGATTTGTCGGATTGCCAAAATCTCTCAGCTTCAAATGCCAACGTGTGTCCGTACATTGAGAAGTCGTCAGCAACATTGATGACCAGGCACTCTTCCTTGCCTCCGTTCTTGGGTCCGCGAAGCCCTCGGCCTACCATCTACTGGTAAACAACTTTGCTAAATACTGGGCGGGCGATCACGACTGCTCGAACAGCGGGGGCGTCGAATCCGGTTGTGAGTACCCCATCGTTCGTCAGCACTCGAATCTTCCCTTCGTTAAACTCCTTAATTGCTATTCGTCTTTGATTGATGCTGCTCTCGCCAGAGATAGAGCGGGAAACTACCCCTTCGATTGACAAGCGGACGGCAAGGTCTTCCGCGTGCTGCAAACTAGTTGCGAATACGAGAATCGGCCAGGCTAGACGCTCAAACTAGGCGTGATACAATACAAGAATCGTGCACGAAACAGCAGTTGATTCGTGCAAACCCGTGTGAAACGTGCACAGGGTGGAAACACGAAACGCCGTTTTTAACAGTACGGGCTGTGGCGTAGTCTGGTAACGCGCTACACTGGGGGTGTAGAGATCGC
>CAZZDZ010000827.1:0-1051 GCA_964652675.1 uncultured Pirellulaceae bacterium | reverse complement strand
CTCGGGGCAAAGCACGCTTTGAAACGCGGGCATGCGTTCGGAATACCAGCACGCAGCGCCAGCAAGTGACTCCTCGCGTGCTAAATCCCCTGATCGATCCACTTTAGTGCTTGATCGTCGTCTTCAAGACAACCTTCTTTTGGTCTTTTCCACGCAACGTAATACGTTTGGTTTGCGACTGCACATTGGGGCGACCGACGTTGCGAAATTCCGTTAGCAACGTTTCGGTGGGCGCTTTGGTGCGATTGTTGTCGCTATTGTAATATTTCGCTTCGACGATGTACTCGCCTTCGGGGGCGTTTTCCAATGTGTACATCTCTGGCCCCAACCCTTGTGTGATGTCCTGAGTCATCTGGCCTCCCGACTTGGTGGTTTTGTGCGAGTAATAACACACTTCGCCACTCGGTTCGGTGACGTGCAAATCAACATCGGTGCGATCCGTATTCCAATGCATCACAACGACCAAATCTAACCCTTCGTCAGACCATTTGTCGCGAAGTTGACGTAGTCGTGCACGACAGTACTGCGGCACGGCCGATTGAATTTCGCCACTATCGACACGTTCTAACAAATGCAACAGTTCCAGTTGGGCAATTTGCTTTGCACCCGCTGACCAACGCTGATTCCAGTTTCCGTTGCACACCAAGTCGTAACAGACCATCGCCGAATCAGTGTCATCCGATTCGCTCAACGATCGGGCCAACAACAAGAGGCATTGCGGTTGGTAAGGCCGTGCTTGCGCCAAACGCCACAGTAGCGGCGCGGCTTGGTCACTTCGCTGCCACTCGATCGCTCTGAACGCGACGCTTCGCAGTGTATCGACGTCCGACGGCTTAGCTTCGACCAGCGTGCTGGCCGTTTTGATCGCGTCGTCAACGCCGAATTCTTTGCGTTTGCGGTCCGCTTCGGCCATGACTTGATCAAAACCCGGCGTACCCATTGCCTGAGCGTCCATCTTCAGTTCATCCAAAAACGATTCGCCAAGTTGTTCTTTCGTCCAACTCTTACACTCCAGTCGTCTCGCGTCGAAAGCGAACGCCGTGTCGGGCAA
>CAZZDZ010000826.1:0-1053 GCA_964652675.1 uncultured Pirellulaceae bacterium | reverse complement strand
TCGTACTCGTACCCGCTCTCGTTCGTTAAACGTGACATCGATTAGGAGTACGAGTACCGGCGAAACGCCTGAGTACGAGTACGATCAGAAAAAACTGCGAAAAGCTGCGTTTACAATTCAAAGTGGCGCTGACCAGCAAGGTCGCTCAATTTCTTTCAAATTGTGGAAACACGCCCGCTTGGACTCGTCGATTTCTGCCCACTTGGTTAAAAAGAGTGATTGGGACCGCAGCAGCAAGATTAGGCGTAAATAACTATGGCCAAAGGACTATTCACACAAGGAATGTGCGTCCTACTGCGCGAACCGATCACATCAGATCAGTTGTCCGAATGCCTCAAGGAATTTGCGTTGGTCGGTCGTCACGAATCGATTGACGATGACGATGCTCCCGAAACGCTTGTGATGAGCTACCGCCCCGAAGTCAGTGGGCACTTACTGATTACACCGTCGACTGGTTTGTGGCCCGACGACATGGGTGACCCGGACGAATCCCCCGAACGTTTCGTTGCTTGGTCGCTGGGCCAATTTGGACCGCTCGCATTTCCAGGTTGCTTGAAACGGGCGAGTGAACAGTCTTGGGGTTGGGAAGATGGAACCGATGCAATCGGGCAGCACGGTGCTCATATCCGGTTTCTCATCAGCTACGTGCTGGGTACCGAAGATGACGATGACGACGAAGAAGTCCCGTTGATCCCGGACGACTACGATCCGATGGACGAAATGAAGTTCTTGACCAAGGCGGTGACCGCAGTCCTGGAGCTTCCACAAGCGATTTGTTATTTCAACCCGGGTGGCGAAGTCTTGCGAGACGAAAGCGGCTTGCGACAAGGGCTCAACTACGCTTGGAATCACGACCTGCCTCCGCTGGATATGTGGACCAACGTGCGACTGTTCCGAGCCACCGAAACATGGTCGTTGATGGACACTGTCGGCAACGGGCAACTAGATTTTCCAGACCTGGAAGCCGTCTACGATTCGGATCGCTATGAACCGAGCGATGTGGAACGATTCCTCCGCAACGCGTCGCTATATCTACTAAACAAGGACGAGCAC
>CAZZDZ010000825.1:0-1068 GCA_964652675.1 uncultured Pirellulaceae bacterium | reverse complement strand
TGCAATCCGGTGTAGCCAAATTTGCGGGCTGTTTCGTCGTTGGTGGGAACCAGTTCGGCACCCATGATTTTTCCAGCTTTGAATCTCGCCATCGCTGCGTCAGTCCGCTCTTGCAAGTTCACACGTACTTGCATCGTTTTACCGTCGCGGTTGATGTCCATCACGACGGTACTGCCTGGCGGTCGACTGGCAACGTAGTTTCGCAACTGGGTTCCCGTTGTGACAGGGCGTCCATCCAACTTCGTCACGATGTCCCCAGGACGCAAACCCGCTTTGGCCGCCGGTTCGCCTTCCAACACATTTCCGATCAACGCGCCGGCGGAAACCGGCAAGTTGAACTCTTCGATGATGCTCTTTGTCAGGTCGCGAACACCCGCACCCAAGAATCCACGCCGAACCGTTCCCGTTTCAATGATCGAACTAAGGACCGGTTGAGCGAGTGATACCGGAATGGCAAACCCGATTCCAGCACTGGTGCCACTGCGTGAAAGAATGGCTGTGTTGATACCCACCAATTCGCCTCGTAGGTTCACAAGCGCGCCGCCCGAATTGCCCGGGTTGATCGCGGCGTCGGTTTGCAAAAAATCTTCGAACCCATCGCCGTCTTTGCCGATGATGTCTTGGTCGCGATTTTTACCACTGATGATTCCGGCGGTGACGGTTTGTTCCAAACCAAACGGGCTGCCGATCGCCAATACCCAATCGCCAACGCGGATATCGTCACTACTGCCGAACTTGACGGCTTTCAAGTTGTTCAAGCCAACTTTGACGACCGCCAAATCAGTGTCGGGGTCCGTGCCGACGATCGTACCAGCGGCGCTGGTGCCATCGGTAAATTCGACTTCCAATTCATCGGCACCCTTGACGACGTGATTGTTGGTCAAGATGTAGCCATCGCTGCGAACGATCACGCCCGATCCGCTGCCGGCGGCGCGTTCTTGTTTTTCTTCTGGGCCAAGTTGTTCGTTAAAAAAATCTTCGAATCCAGGCGGTACGCGAAAGCCACGTGGCAGTCCTCGACCGCGGCGAACAATGCGAGTCTGCTTGGTGCTGATGCTAACGACGCTT
>CAZZDZ010000824.1:0-1069 GCA_964652675.1 uncultured Pirellulaceae bacterium | reverse complement strand
ATTGAGAGACGATCGGTGGATTGCGTTCTTCCGCATCCCCACGGGCAACGTAGAAAGTCCACTTACCCTTTCGAGAGAGAGCTATTTCCCTACACCCCAAAGAGTGCGGCTAAAGATCTCTACCGCGCCAGAGCTAGACACGTGGACTTGGCTCGCGGAAAATGTGTCAAAACCGGTTAATGTCTTCTTTGAAGTGGAAGGCTGTGACTGTTTCCAGAGGAAAGGCCGCGTTATTGGCCCTCTTCGCGAAAGGGTTGACTTTACTTCTCGTAAAAAACTGAAAATGGCTGGAATTACGCTAGAGTCAAGAATTGATGACGAATCGTTCTTGTCAGCGTCTAACCAACGTAATTGGTTTGGTTCTCGCGATGAGGAAAACGAGGAGTGGTTCCACGCAAATAATTCTGAAGTCGTAGAAAGCCTTGCAAAGCGAGACTTTTTTGTCGACGACCACGCTTTGCGATACTCAAGTCTGAACGGTCGAAAAATCATAGCCGTTTTAGAAAGTGAAAAATTTTCACTCTCGATCAAGTCAAACGGAAAGTGGCATACAACGTGGAACGGAAAACGAGAGCTTAAAAGCGTTCGGGTTTGGAGATCGGAAGAGAACGTGTACCTCGAGTCGTTCATCGATGAAAATTTGGCAATTCGCGCATTGAGTGACTTCGTACTTAGAGATGACCTAACCAATCTCGTTGATGAGTCACTCATATCGGAACAGGCTGCAATGGGTTCAGACTAGGCCTTAACGAATCTAAGTGGTCAGGCCTCTTAGATGAGTTTGGAAAAGGCTTCGCCGGGGTCAGACGGGGTTTTCGGTTTTCAGCCAAAACCGACGGGCGCGAACGAGACGAACGAAGGTAGTGATTGACCACGCCCAGTCGGAACAGATTGGATTTTCCAATCTTCACGAGGCGCGACCGCGCACCTTCGAGCACTCAATAACAGCGTAGCGCGATATTGAAATCCGTCGGTGGCACGATGCCAGTCGACCGCAAACGGCAGGGAAGCGAGATCCGGGCGATCGGAAAACCAAAACGAAGAACGCAAGTTGATCACCATCGAAACA
>CAZZDZ010000823.1:0-1075 GCA_964652675.1 uncultured Pirellulaceae bacterium | reverse complement strand
TGGCCTACAAGCTTGGGCTCTTGAAACACGACCAGTCATTCGAGACAATTTCAAAGCTTGCCACCATCAACGATTTGGCAAATGGTCAATGGCATCGAGAAGATTTTTCACACCTAATCCGAACACGTTTGGGCGAGTACTGCCCCAACGTTCACACTGAGCCTCAGCAATAAGTAGACTCCATGAAAGCTTCCGATCTATTCATCCAAGCCTTAGAAAGCGAAGGTGTCGAATACATCTTTGGAATCCCCGGCGAAGAGAATCTTGATTTCCTCGATTCACTTTCGCGATCCAATATCAAGTTGATCCTGACCCGTCACGAACAAGCGGCCGGGTTCATGGCGGCGACTTACGGACGGTTGACCGGCAAGGCGGGTGTTTGCCTGTCGACGCTTGGCCCCGGTGCGACCAACTTCGTCACCGCTGCCGCTTACGCTCAACTGGGCGGAATGCCGATGATGATGATCACCGGCCAAAAACCGGTCAAACGCAGCAAGCAAGGTCAGTTTCAGATCGTCGATATCGTCGCGATGATGGAACCGCTAACGAAGTACACCCGGCAGTTGGTCAGCGGTGCAAATATCCCTTCGCGGGTCCGCGAGGCGTTTCGTTTGGCCCAGGAAGAGAAGCCCGGCGCTGTGCACTTGGAGCTTCCCGAGGATATCGCGGCCGAAGACACCGACGAAGCGTTGTTGCCAGCCAGCAGTGTTCGACGCCCGATCGCCGAAGGCAAGTCGATTCAAGCAGCAGTTGATCGACTGGAAAAGGCAAAGAGTCCGCTGTTGATCGTTGCCGGCGGTGCCAATCGCAAGATGACGTGCAACACGCTGCGTCAGTTCATCGATAAGTTTGGTATCCCTTTTGTAACGACTCAAATGGGCAAAGGCGTTGTTGACGAACGCGACCCGTTGTTCATGGGCAACGCCGCGCTCTCTGGCGGCGACTTTGTGCACCGCGCGATCGAAGCGGCTGACTTGATCGTCAACATCGGACACGACGTGGTCGAAAAGCCACCGTTCTTCATGCACACCGATGGCGTCGAAGTCATCCATGTTAACTTTTCATCCGCTGCGGT
>CAZZDZ010000822.1:0-1078 GCA_964652675.1 uncultured Pirellulaceae bacterium | reverse complement strand
GTCATAGTTTACCTATTCTTTATTTGAATCAAGGCGATTTTGTATTGTTAGAAAAACGCAAACAACTCCCTCAAAATCCAGCCATTGTTCCTGAAAAAGGTTTGCCTAATGATGGTTTTTCTAAAATAAAAACCTCTAACGACGGAGATCAAATTATTATCAAAATCGATGTAGACAATCTTTCTAATTTCGAAAGCACTCGAAATGAAGTACAAACGTCTGGTAGAATCTATTACAGGACAGGTAACCTTTCTGGGAACAATTTATCGACCGATGAAATAATAATGAAGAGATTCAATAAATCCTTAAAAGATTTATCAACAGCACAAATTAAAATCGAAGAAACGATAGGAGGTGAACAACGAGATTGGATGAACTTTTTGGAAACAAGAAGAGAAGAAATTTTTAATGACTTAAAAAATAATCAACAAAAATATCAAGAACTCATTCCTGATTACATGGATCAATTAAATCAAAATGATTTTGATTTTGAATCCTGGGTCGAGGAAAATGGTTTTACATGGTAAGTGTTTTGGTACAGTAAAAGATAAAATGATCGAAGTACTTTAACTCAACCCATGTCAATAAAATAAAACACTGCCATAGCATGGTCGAACTAAAGAAAAGTAAATAGCGAATATAAATCATAATGCAATTATTGAGTGAAAAATATGGTGAAGTAAAAAATCTGCGAACAGCGTGGTTTGACCTTGCTCGTGTTTTACTCTCTGATTCAAAGAGTTACGAGGAAGCAATTTCCTATTTGCAAAAAGCAAAAGAATCAGAAGGAGAGTTTCCCACAAATGCGGAAATTCAATTGCTCTTAGGACAAGCTTTTGAAAAAGTAGAAGGCCGTAAAGTAGATGCGGTAAAAGCCTATTTAGAGAGTTTAAAAGGGACAAAAGAAAAAGATTTTGGATCAAGACTTCAAAAAGCTCATGATAATTTAACTCCAAACAATGCTTTTAATATTGCCCAATGGGTTGAAGAAGATTGGTTGCCTTCACTAGAGATTAATGAACTGAATTCCGAGAATAAAAACTTAGTTTGGTTGTTGATGGCTCGTATCAATTTATAT
>CAZZDZ010000821.1:0-1082 GCA_964652675.1 uncultured Pirellulaceae bacterium | reverse complement strand
TGATCCTTCGTGACAAGAAACTCCGGCTATTGGGAATCGAGGTGCGTGGAAAAGAGTGGTCAACCACGACATTGGACGCATTGACTGGGATGGACCCGATCACCAAAAAATCACAAGCCTTCGTGGAAGCCATCTTTAAAGGCGACGTACAAGCTGCGATCAAGGCCGGGCCGAAAGACTCAATTCGGGTCGATCAGTTCACGGAACTGGTTAAGCGGTCATCCCAAATGATCGGTGGCCTGCAAGGCGTGGAATTACAAGACGTGATCATCACGCCGCCCAGTCGAACAGGTGGGACGCCAATGATCTCCCTGTTTTTGATCGCGCAGAAAGCAGGCGAGGAACTGTTCTTGGCGTGTGAATTGCAATTTGTGATTGACGCCGAATTGACCCAAGCAGGACTCGACTTTGGTGACTCGGTGCAAGCCAACTATGTCAGCCAGAACAGTCGCCCCGCGAATCGATTTGCCAAGGCTTGTGCGACCGGAGACCTAAGTCGCTTTGCGGACCTGTTTTTTGATTCCTATCAATCCGAAGTCACCGAAGACAAACTGCAAGGGGTCTTTTTTGAAGCCCTGAAGGAGTCCTCTGGGGCCCTGATCGGTGTGCTGCCCAGCTCTCTGTCCAGTGAGGTGACCATTGGAGATCAGTCGATGATCAGAAAGGTTCGCTTTACAGCGCATTTCGAGAATTTTACGTTGCCGATCCATTTTTCAGACAACTTTGGACATGTCGATTCCTATCTGTTTTTGACCGAAAATTCCGACTTCCAATGGGTGCAAAGCGAAAAATTGCGTGACCACTGGCAGCCTTTCGCGACCGAGAATCTAAGCACGTTTGCCAAAGGCAGTCCAGAAGGCGTTTTAAAGATGTTGCAAAGCTACCGCGGCTACGATTCGCTCACTTTAGAAAAGGTTGCCAACATCCTGAAGTCGTTTCGAGATGACATTGGCGAGATCCAATCAATCAAACGATCGGGCGCATCGTTCAAAAAGAGTACCTGGGAATTTCTGTTTGAAATCTCGGGAGTCAAAGGCAAAGCGAATGGCTATGTGGTATTCGGCCAGTCCAACTTTGAAAGA
>CAZZDZ010000820.1:0-1124 GCA_964652675.1 uncultured Pirellulaceae bacterium | reverse complement strand
CTGCTTGAAGCGAGCACGCTATCGCAAAGGACGCAAAGGCAAAACCATCTTTCCGATTGAAATCGTGCTGGGCATCGAGAACGGATTCACACCCGCCGCAGCAGACATCACTGGAAAACGCTTCGCGGCTAGCGGGAGTACACAATCCACGACGCGCGAGATGATCCACGAGCGCTTTGGTCAGAAAATCGGCAATGAGAAACTTCGTAGACTCACCACTCGATTGGCTACGTCGCTTGAACCGCTCCGCCAAGATGCGCAAAGGGACCAGCTAATCGAGTGGATCGAACAAGCACGCCAGCGTGGTGGAAAAACGGTGCTTTCGGTCAGTCGCGATGGCGTTTCGCTGGGGCTCGCGCCGTGGAGTATTTTTGAAATGGCGGGCGTTGCTTGCGTGAGCGTGTTGTCTGATGGCAAGAAACTTGGCACCGTTTATCTTGCCCGCGCACCGCAAGAGAATCAAGAAACTTTGTCGGGCCAGTTGACTTCGCTGTTGAGAGTGACGATTCAGGCTTGCGCGGGCGACGTGCCCGAAGTGGTCTACGTGACCGACGCGGGCAAGATCGAAACGGCTTACTGGAAGAACGTGCTTCGTCACTTCTTTGTCGATGGCAACCGCATCAAGATCACGCGCGTGGTTGACTACTACCATGGGAGCGAAAGGCTGACGACGATCGCGGATGCACTGAAGGTTGATTCGGAGAGTCGCAACGATTGGCTCGCTCGAACGCGAATCACTCTGTTGGAAGTGGGAGGTCACGGTCGAGTGTTGCGTTCGATCGCCAAGATGAAGACGCTTTACGGCTACAAAGTGAGTCGTGCGGACGAGGCGGAGAAAGCGGAGCGTTACTTGCGTCGCTACAAGCGTTTCATGAATTACGCTTGGGCCCGCAATGAAGGTTATCCGATTGGCAGCGGTGTGGTGGAGTCAGCATGCAAGCAGATCGTGAGTCAGCGACTAAAGCTATCTGGCATGCGTTGGCATCGAGAAGGTGCTCAGGTGGTGATGACTCTACGATCGATCTTGCTAAGTAAAATTTGGGACACAGTTTTCGAGAAATGGCTTGAGACGAAACCGGCTGTCAGCGACCTTATGCAAACCACCAACTGCTAAAATCATTGCG
>CAZZDZ010000819.1:0-1129 GCA_964652675.1 uncultured Pirellulaceae bacterium | reverse complement strand
CAATCGGCTTGATGGTTCGATCCAGTTTTCCATCACCATCGGTATCAAACTTGACGTTGTTGCCATCCAATTCAACCGCGAACACATCGCCGCCCGAATGTGGGATTTCGATTCCATCCTTGACGGGAAACCACTTCTCGCTCGGTAGATGCATCGACCAATTTCGATAACTGCGGTATCGCAAGTCAACGGATTCGGAATCAGCGCCCCAACAGGGAACAGCAAGCAGCGAGGGAAATACCGCCGCCAGAAAAACGTTTTTGAACAGCCCAGTCATATCAAAACCCTGTGAAATCGACTGTGAATTGAATCGACAACTTCAGCTTATCGTAACGACTCGGCGTGACATCCGCACGACTAATTCTCGCTACTTTGCATCGTCAGCAACGGCAGCTTTGAATTTACTTAGCATTTGAGTGAACTTTTCCACTCCACCACCGCCCACATGCTGGTCGACCGATTCGCCGTCTTTTGCGAAACAGACGAAGGTTGGGAAAGCGCGAATGTCGTTTTCGGATGCCAGCTCTTGCTGCTTTTCCGAATCGATGTACACCGGAACAAAATCTTTCAACGCCGTCATCGCTTCGTCGGTCGGATAAACATTTGCAATCATGGCTTTGCAGGGACCACACCAAGACGCCGAGAACATCGCCACAATCGGTTTGCCCGATTTGGTCGACGCTTCACGCGCTTTTTCAAAATCGGTTAGCCAATTTTCGGGCAAGCCATGCCCGCGCTGCGAATGCTTTGGCGTGACCTTTGTGAAAACTTTTTGGTACGCACTGATTCGTTTCGCGAACTCCGCATCGGAAACCGTGCCATCGTCGTTCGCGTCCAACACTTTTGCGAACTCCGCCAATTGTTTTTCATCGACCTTAGCCATTCGCCGCGCCGCGTACGCTTGGAATTCTTCTAAGGTGCGATCTTTGGCCGTCACAACATCACCACTGACAAATGACAAAACGAAAGTCGTTGCGATGATGAATCGAATATTCATGGTGGCGGTTCGGAAAGGTCGACAGGGGGTGAGTTTGAATTTCAGATCAAATGAAGGATCGTGAGCATAGCCTACTTGGCGCGTGGTTGAACGCCATCAATTTGCAAAATTGAGCGACAAGTCGTCGCGCAT
>CAZZDZ010000818.1:0-1129 GCA_964652675.1 uncultured Pirellulaceae bacterium | reverse complement strand
TCGACAAGATGTCGAGCAACACAAGCAGCCCAAAGGTCACGATGATTCTGGCGGATCGTTCGCCACCGCTTTTTGCGTCGGGGGTGTGCTCGAGCGATCGCCAGAATCAACGCTCGCAGCGACTGAAATTCTTCGTCTTCGAGTTGTTCAAGGGACTCGAGGCGTTTGATGTTCTTTTTCGAGATGTTTTTCTGTTCGAGAAAACTATAGATCTCAGCCGACGCCAACGTCACTTGAATCTGTTTCTTTGTGTTCGTGCGCCGACATCGCTTGCATACCCGGCTGTGAATTCCCTTGCCGCTAAACTGTTCGTTTGGTCGTTCGCGGCAGCACATGTAACAACATCGGCCCATGGCGGGATCCCCTTCTTACATTTCAGTTGTCAATTTGTCGCAGCCTATAACGAATCAGCATCCCAGCGTTCGTCCACATAATCTTGTGCGTCGACTGGAACAAAAAGATCTAGCGGATCACGGTCATCGTTGATGGCTTCGTATTCATTCTTGATCATGTTTGGGCGGAACAGTAGATCTGACCCGGCGATCATCCGAAAACCAACGCTTGCGCGTTCCTTGTCGTTCATGTCCGTCTCGCTCTTGCTCATGACCGTTGCCGTAGATTCAGGGAACATGTTGCAAATTTGATCCACTATCAAACGCTGCCAGTCGCGAAGCGAAGGATGGAAAACACTCTGGCGCAAATACAGCACGCCGTCGATCGGATCGTCAAACCCAAAGTCTTTTCGGATTTCATCAAAGTCGTGACTTGGTTCGATCACAGTCGAATAGACACGTTCCCAGCTCGCTGAGTCAGCATCGCAAACATGCACAACGGGATGGCCCAACTTTTGCGCACGATTGATGTCGAGATGATCAAGCGAGATTCGCGCTGCAGTCACTTCTGCATCGCTTTCTGTGTAGCAAATAACATCAATTTCATGCGAAACGATGACCTCGTTCGGTTCAACCGGCATTGGATTGTATGTCATACGTGTTTGAAACTTCATTGCGATTAGCTATTCCTATTTTGGGTTTGCAAGTTTTTCCAACTTTTGCCACGAAATTGACGCAAGACTGGCCTCTCGCCCGGGACGCTGGACGCAGATGACTTTACGCGTGTGCTTTTTCAA
>CAZZDZ010000817.1:0-1138 GCA_964652675.1 uncultured Pirellulaceae bacterium | reverse complement strand
GAATTTGTAGAAAAATTTACAGTTAGCGTTCAAGCAACTGATAAACTAAAAATTATTCCTTTAACCACTCCTGCTATAGTGTTGGCAGGGGCAAAGATTAATGGACAATTTTTGGTGAAAAATAATAGCAATCAAGCTCAGATGATTTTTTTGGCTACGGATAACGCTAAAATTATAGGAGAGACAACGCTGCAATTATCCGCTTTTTCTAGTCAAAAAGTAACGATTGAAATAGCTACTTTTGAGGAAATAAGAAAAGAAAGTAGATTAAATGCCTATTTGAAAGCGACTATAAAAGGCAGTGATATTAGTCAGATTGCTTATCTACACAATCAGGTTTTACCAAGTATTGAGTATGAGGTAGATGATATGCGTAAATTACCAGGTTATGCCAGTCTTAATTATATTCATCGACAATTTAGTAATGGTCGAATAGGACGAGGTTGGCAAGGAGAATTATTTTTACAAGGTACTATTGATGAAAAAGAAGAAAAAGAAGTGACCCTTAGTTTAAGAGGGCCTAACCAACAAGATGGAGCTGAATTAACCCTATATGACCAATATTTTGCGAGTTATAAAACCAAATCATTTAGTATAACTGCTGGTGATAATAGTTATGCCTTAAGTACGCTGACAGAGTTTTCTAGGAATGGACGAGGTGTTCAAGCCGAAGGCTATTTTGGTACCGCTACAGTCGGTGCTTTTTATGTGAAACCTCGTTTTTTTACCGAAGTTAATCAAGAAATAGGCATTTTTATTCAAAACGACTTTAATGCAAGAACGAATCTAAGATTTAATTATTTGCATAAACAAACGGCGAATAACCAAGGAATTGCTTCAACGATGAGTGTTTCTGGCCAATTTAACCCTTTTAAGAATACGTTTTTTTTAGGAGAAGTTGCTGCTGGAAATTCAGGTCAAGCATTTTTTCTAAAAGCGCAGACTAGACTTTTAAATCTCTTTCAATTTAGTGGTAATCTTATTTATGCCAGCCCTAATTTTGCGGGTTATTTTCAAAACACCTTGAATCTAATTGGAAACGCAAGTTATAAACTGACTAAAAAAACAAGTCTGGTAGCGGGCATCTTTCAAGACAGTAAAAATGCTGCTTTAGATACATTGATAGATGCTGCACCAT
>CAZZDZ010000816.1:0-1145 GCA_964652675.1 uncultured Pirellulaceae bacterium | reverse complement strand
GTCCTTTTCGATGTCGTCGTACTTGCCGCTAACAACGGCCACCGCAGTAGGCAGTAGCCGGATATTGATAAATCCGAATGCGATCGTAAAAAACGCAGCCCCAAACACCAACAAAATCAGAACAAAGGGCAAGGGATCGCTGCCCGGAATTGGGACCGTGAAAAAAACGATGCTTCCCCATTTATCCGCAAACGGCTTGAACCACTTGTCGATTTTCTTATCCAATCCCAAATCGGCATCTGCCACGCCTACTTTCTCTCCAGCTGCGGCTTCTGAAGCGGCTTTGTCGATCGCCGCTATCTCCGAATCGGTTTCGGCCTCCGCCACAGCGCCCGAATTCGTTGGAGCATCTGATTGTGCAAAAACAGAACTGCCGCCTGCGACAAATAATGATGCCACGATCAGGATGATCGAAATCAATCGCGGTAGAAGTTGACTACAAAGGGGCATTTCTGAGTTTCCAAGTCGTTTGGGTAAAATTCCGCATCGGCTGCAGCTGATAAGATACTGACTTTCGGCTGCGATGTGGCGGGCATTCGCGCGACAGATTCAACCAAATCGAAAACCTGCACGACTCAACACGTGAAAAAACTCTGCATCATCAATGTGGTCGGGCTCACCCCTACCCTGCTCTCCCACGCCCCGCGGATTGCCGCAGTCGGCCAAGCGCAGCCTTGGCGCAGCCCGCTACCAGCCGTCACGTGCACGTCGCAAGCCACCATGCTGACCGGGCTGGCCCCTCGCGATCATGGCATCGTCGGCAACGGTTGGTACTACCGTGACACACAAGAAATTCGTTTCTGGCAACAAGCAGCGTCACTCGTTAACGGCGAAAAGTTCTACGACCGATACGAAACCGCAAAGATGTTTTGGTGGTTCAATCAGTCATCTGGCGTTCGCTACAGCGCTACGCCCAAACCCCACTACGGCTGCGATGGTTCGAAAGTTTTTGACATCCTGGATCACACCGAATGTGATCTGACCAAACAACTTGGTCCGTTTCCGTTCTTTACGTTTTGGGGCCCCAACGCGGGACTGCCGTGCAGCGAATGGATCGCCGACGCAACCGCGATGGTGATTCGCAAAAAACAACCCCAGCTCACGTTGGCCTACCTGCCGCACTTGGACTACGACTTTCAACGCCT
>CAZZDZ010000815.1:0-1145 GCA_964652675.1 uncultured Pirellulaceae bacterium | reverse complement strand
GACCGATTCGCGTTATCATAGCGCAGCATTCAAAATTTGATTTTACAATGGGCGTGAAACTCCCACGCCCTTCAGCACGCCGCACGTATCTGTGGCGTCCCAATTTGTTATTCGGCCCCTACAACCGTCACTATGAGTAAACTTCACCTAATCGTTAAACTTTTAAACAGCAGCATTAATTCGCCCCAGCGTTCAAAGAGACCATTGGGTGGTCTTGCTTGCTGGGTTTTGTTGACAATCGCTTGCGTTACCGGCTCCGCGACCGCTCAAGACGAGAAACCAGGCGACCCTGACGCAGTGGACGCCAAAGTTACCTATCCGCGTGCGGTCGCTTTATCCGGCGAAGATCTGTTTGTCGTCGATTTGGATTTGCCAGGCATCTGGAAAGTAAGCGGCGAAAAGCGCGAGCTTTATTCGATGGGCACAAAACTGCTGCGCAAACCAATGAATCGACCGTGGAGTGTCGTGTCGCATCCAGGCGGCGGTATTTTGGTTGGTGATTCGGCAACCCGCGAGGTTTATGCGATCGAATCGGCTGGTGCCAAGGCCAAGCCGTTAACCAATGGGCATATTGGCATCCCGATGGCTTTGGCTGTCAGCGCCGATGGCAAAACGATTTACGTCGGTGACGCGGAAAAACGGGCGGTACTTTCGATCCCAATCGACGGTGTACCGCTTGACGACGACGGCAAGATCGTAAAAGGCAAAGAGCCCAAGTTTGTTGCTCGCGTCAACGCCCGCGCACTTTCGTTTGACGAAGACGGCGGTTTGTGGGCGATCACGCCCGACGCCGCTGCCGTCCAGAAGATCGATGTGAGCGTCGACGATCCAGAAAAGAGTTTCAAGACCGTGGTCGGTGACCGCCCATACCAGTTTCCCAATGGATTAGTTTGGGTTGGTGATCACGGTTACGTCACAGACGGCTACGGCAAGTCGATTTGGAAATTCACCGCGGACGGCAAAACCGAAAAGTGGTACGAAGGCGACGCGTTAGGCGGCCCCGTCGGAATCACCGCAAACGACAAATCAGTATTCGTCGCCGACCCAAAGAAAAAACAAATCCTAGAATTTGACCGCGAGACCAAGAAAGTGACCGAGCGTCTGTAGAAATACCACCACACAGCGCGAGCAAGTGAATTTTTGGT
>CAZZDZ010000814.1:0-1162 GCA_964652675.1 uncultured Pirellulaceae bacterium | reverse complement strand
ATATCGATCTGACGCTTACAGCGATCGCAGGTGTAGTGGATCATCCGAAACCATTTCTACTGCGTGAAAATCTCGCCGACGTGATCGGCAACAATGCGCGACCTTGGGTGAATAAAAAATGAAAAGGCGTCGTGAGATTACTTCATCGTAATGACGCCACGACAGCGTAGGCAAGTCAAATCATGCCATCTTTCTGCCAGCTTTTCGAAAGAACTTTTGGCGCTTGACAACGTGTCTATGACCGCGTAGCGATTCTTTGATTTCCTTATCTACGCTTGACCGGGACTATTTTTCACCGTTGGGCGCTGAATCACGGCCTTGAATTACCGGAGCCGTCGAATCGACACCCCTGTCGTCCAAAACAGCCTCTGCATCCAAGTTGCTACCAACCGATTTGTCGCCATCCGTTCGAATCGGAGCAACTTTTTCACCCTGTTTCAATTCGTTTGGCACGCGAATTTCGACCAGCATCCCTGGCAAAAAATCTTCAGGCAATTCGTCTAGTTTTCGATCGTCCAGAACCTTGCATACCAAACCGCGTCGCTCGGTCTCGTCCAGCAAACGTTTGATTGCCGGAACGTGTCCATAAGCGATCAAGCATCGACCTCCCGTATGCAAATGACTCGGTAGCCCGTCTAACAACGTGTCCATCAATTCAAAGTCGGGATCATAGAATGCGTGATCAGCTGGCTGTTTGATCTCGCCATCTTCCCAAGGTGGATTGGAAATGATTAAGTGAAACTTCTCGCCTGGTTTGATCACCGAAAAAGCACTCGGCGACTTCGTTGAGACGGTTCGCACTTCGATTGGCATTTCTTCGGCCAACATCGCTGCGTTGTATTTTGCATTTGCGATGGCTGCAGGGTTGATATCCGTTGCAACGACTTTGTCCGCACCGTGCAACGCGCATACCACCGAAATCAAACCCGTGCCCGTACCAATTTCCAAAACGTCTCGCCCGACACAAATCGAATCGTCCACAATCATTTTACGAAGCGAAACCGTGTCATCGGGTTCCCAAAAGACACTTTCGAATTGAACAACCAGCCCATTGAACTCTTCGATCTGCCATTCTTGTTTGACTTTGTAGTCGTAATCCAGATCTTCTCGATAGCCGCGCGAACAACCAAAAATGAAAACCGGCAACGCAAGCAACAAAATC
>CAZZDZ010000813.1:0-1163 GCA_964652675.1 uncultured Pirellulaceae bacterium | reverse complement strand
CGATGCCTGTTGGCAGATTTGTAGTGACCAACACCCTGGTTTTACTCGTTGTGGAGAAAAGATCGCGCTTTTTAGCGTAGCGATTGGGTGGGCGCACTGCATTGCTCGTTTGATTGTTCCCACTTCAGAATGGAAACAATCGGGAGATTTTTTTACATGAACAAGATTCATGTCAACGTTGGTACCATCGGTCACATCGACCATGGCAAGACCACTCTTACGACCGCCCTATTGGCCGTCCAGGCCGCAAAAGGTCTCGCAAAAGCAAAGTCTTATCAGGACATTGCCAAAGGCGGAATCGAGCGTGACGCGACCAAGACGGTGACGATCGTTTCCAGCCACGTGCGCTACGAAACCGAAACGCGTGAGTACGCTCACATCGATTGTCCAGGCCACGCCGATTACATCAAGAACATGATTACCGGCGCGGCGCAGATGGACGGGGCGATTTTGTTGCTTTCGGCCGTCGACGGACCCATGCCGCAAACGCGCGAACACATCCTGCTGGCGCGTCAAGTTGGCGTGCCCGAATTGGTTGTGTTCGTCAACAAATGCGACTTGGTCGACGACGATGAATTGATCGAACTGGTTGAACTGGAAGCACGAGAGTTGTTGGATGCGTACGGATTTGATTCAAGCAAAATTCCCTTCATTCGCGGCAACGCAAAGGGTGCAGCAGATCAGCCAGACGATCCCCAATTCAGTGCTTGCATCAGCGAGCTTTTGGCTGCGATGGACGATCACTTTCCCGATCCACAACGCGATGTCGACAAACCGATGTTGATGTACGTCGAAGGCGTTCACACGATCCCCGGTCGTGGAACGGTCGCGACGGGAAAGATCGATCGCGGAACGGTGCAAATGGGTGACTCGGTCGAGATTCTTGGCTTGGGTGGCACGGTCGAAACGGTGGTAACCGGTATCGAAGCGTTCCACGAAAAGCGAGATCAGGCAGTCGCTGGTGAAAACGTTGGCATGTTGCTGCGTGGTGTGAAATCGGATGCAGTGCAACGTGGTCAAGTGATCGCGGCACCACGTTCGATCGAAACACACCAGGCATTTCAGGCAGAAGTTTACGTGCTGAGTCAGGAAGAAGGCGGGCGGCACACCCCGTTTTTTGACGGCTACAAACCGCAGTTCTTTTTTCAAACGACGGACGTAAC
>CAZZDZ010000812.1:0-1167 GCA_964652675.1 uncultured Pirellulaceae bacterium | reverse complement strand
TTGGTGCCGTGAATATGTTCACTGACACTGTTCCAGCAGCCGCGCATTTGGCGACACTGGCTGAGCATTCGAACACCACTGCCATAGGTGTATTCGATCATGTGGTGATCAAAAATCTGTCCGTGGTCGTCACCACGACGCAATTCACGTCCACCCTGTCCTTGAGCTTCGACGGGATGAGCATCCAACACCCAGTTGATCACGTCCAAATTGTGGATGTGTTGTTCGCTGATTAGATCGCCGCTGAGCCAATTAAAGTAATACCAATTACGAAGTTGATATTCCAATTCCGTTTGCTTCTCGCGCCGTTGCCTTACCCAAGCGTCGCCGCCATTCCAATAGGCACGCGCAAAAACGGGATCACCGATCGATCCGTTTTTCAATCGATCCACGCATTCGCGATAACGTGGCTCGTGGCGTCGTTGTAATCCAACTTGGACCGCCAGCCCTTTTTGCGAAGCCAGCTCACCGGCCGCCATCACTCGACGCACACCTGGTGCATCGGTGGCAACGGGTTTTTCCATAAAGACATGTTTGCCTGCGTTAACTGCCGATTCAAAATGCAGCGGCCGAAATCCTGGCGGCGTTGCCAGAATCACCACGTCGGCATCACTTTGCATCACGCCACGAAAACCGTCCAGGCCATCGAACCGAGCCTCACCGACTTTGATTTTGTCGCCATGTAACCCGCGCAAAGTTCGATACGCTGTGTGCATGTTGTTTTGGAACACGTCGCACATTGAAACCAATTCAACCGAACCGTCCGTGGTGAGTGCTTGCGATGCAGCGGCTGTTCCACGACGGCCGCAGCCAATCAATCCAATTTTGATCGTGTCGTTTCCAAACGCATGAGCGGCACTCGCGATTTTTGCGTTACTGCCGACAATCGCGCTGCCGGCAAGGATGATCCCGCCATTTTTGATAAAGCTACGGCGTGACGGAGCGTCACTCCCTTGGCTCCCCAGTTCCAACGCTTTTCGTGGACCCGTCGCCTTTTCGCGTTGCGATATCGGTTTAGATGGTTTGGGCATTGGGCATAGCAAATTGGGGCGTATCAAACTGCAAGTGACGAACGACAACGGTCCCATCCAGGATAGCCACCAATCCTAGCAGTGACAAACAAGACGCCAAAATTGGCAATTCACATGAAACCGAAAGTCTTGACGG
>CAZZDZ010000811.1:0-1176 GCA_964652675.1 uncultured Pirellulaceae bacterium | reverse complement strand
TTGGCGGCTCGCACTCTTTTGTTGCTTGGGCGCTCTCGATAACGGCTGCTTTTTTCAAGGATGTTTTGTGACTTCGCTGTCTTGGTAGCCTGCGCGACAGGCTTTTGCATTGATCGCAAAACCAGGGTTTTCGATCGATTTGGTGTACAGAATCCAATCACGCCAGCCATCGTGGGTTTCGATTTGATAGACGATCGATGCACCTTCGGTTGGGCACTGAACGCAATCAGTGACTTTGTGTGGGGCATGGTGTTGCAAATCATGATGGGTTGCAAAAAGATGGTTGCAAAAACAGTGTGTTGCAATTGGCGAAGGAAAACTAAGTGGCGGTGGATTTCAGCGCAGCGGCTACGATTCAGGCAGATGCTGATCGCAGTAGTAGGGCACGGTCGTTGTCTTGCGAGGCGATTTTTTTCGGCAAATGCAACAGCGATATCGTTTCCCTTTATCGGCCGCCGTTTTCGGTTTGCGTGGTTCGCGTTTGTTTCGTTGTTCCTTCATGACTCTATCCCATTTAATCAGGTGGACACTCTAAGCAGGTGGGACGGGAAAAATCGGAACGTGGTTCGCAAAAGTAGCCAAGTCCGCTACCGTTCAAACCGCCAAAGAACCACTTTGCCCTTCCAAACGCTCGGAAGCTTTCAAATCACGACACTGCTTTGCGGCCCCAATCCCCAATTCCAAGAATCGGTTGGCTAGCTGGGGTTTGTCCGTGTTCATTGCCAGAACGGCGGCTTGTTCGCATTGCGTCACCAACAGCCGTTGCTGTTTTTTGCTTTTCGCAGACTTGGCCAGCTTTGTCAAAACGGCGCCGCGTACTTTCAATGGATCGCTTTTAAATCGCGATGTAAAAAGGTCGACACATTGCATCGCGAGCGAAACATTTCCATCGGCCACTGAAATTTCCTGGGCGCGACGCAGCAAGACAAAATAATCTGCCGGCTTGGAATTGGACTCAGCCGCCGTTTTCAACAACAGGTCAACCACCGCAGCCTTCGCACTGCTCGTCGTTGCTTTCTCGATTTGTTCGCCGAACAGATCATCCACCTGTTTTTCGACCGATGTCAGCGAATCGTCGTCAGGAATGGCATCCAATTCTTGAGCGATCGAGAACGTCGGCGCAATCAAGCACGCTGTGATAAAGCAAATGACCAAACATAATCGATTCATCGCAAT
>CAZZDZ010000810.1:0-1179 GCA_964652675.1 uncultured Pirellulaceae bacterium | reverse complement strand
TTCGTTTGATAGACTGGTTGAAACAACCAGAAAACCAGCTGCGAAGCAGCGACAGCATATAGCCCCATGCATTAGCATGGGGTCTGAGGTATTGCACACCAACTCTCGTTTTTTCCGTCGCTCATCGCCGCTGCCAGCGGCGATGAACGACGGAAAAAACGAACTGACGGGCGAGCCGCCCGCTACCTTGGGCTAATGCCCAAGGCTATATGCTGTCGCCACTTCGTGGCTGGCTTCAGGTCATGCAACATTGGTTTCTAAGCAGACACTCTTTTGTGATGCGAACATAGTTTGTCGTGTTGAACGCAAAAAATGCAACTTCACGCGTCAATTCTAGACACTGTTTCCTGGCAGCCATAAGTTCACTAGGCTCTGTGCAGCAACGCAAGCTATGCTCGTCGCTTTTTCACCGTACTCGCAGAATCATCACAGGCAATTCTAAGCTTATGCAAGCCAAGTTGATCCGAAAATTTACGTTCTGTTCTGGCCCCAAAACAACCGCGTTTGTTCTTGCGGTTGTCAGCTTGCTCGTTTCTGGCTGCAAGTCGGAGACCAAGACGACCGTCCCTATCGAATCGACGAACAAAGCCGATGTCGTCATCGCTGATCCTGAAGCCGAAAAGACTCCCGAGCCGACCACCGATGTCGAAAAACAAGTCGACTCGAAAACGCCACCGAAAGATCCTCACAAAACTGATGGCCAAATGGCCGATGACCAATCGATTGTGATCAGCGGTGATCTGAATTCGGTTGACTGGGATTCTATGGTCGATCAGCAGGTAACGATTAAGGGAGACTTGGTGATCGCGGACACGCACGACTTGGCGCGTCGCGGAAGAATCCAAGTTGCTCGAAAACGGCTATACGTTCCTACCAGCCAAGTCGACCCGAACGACAAAAATCCAGCAGCGGTGTCGTACGAGGGAGGTAACAACGTTGCGAAAGTTACTGAGGCTAAGAAATACAATGAAAGCGCCATTGTCATGTTTGATGATGGATCGTCACAACAGAATGTCTTTCCGCCGAAGTTGTTTCCAAATCTTGGGAAAACGCATCGCAGCGTTCGTGTCGGGTCGGTTGTTCACGGAGTGGTGGGAAAAGTCGTAAAATCGCGTGGTAAGATCGCGATCATTCCAAGCGAGCCGCTGAATTGGACGCCCAGCGAAAGGCCCAGTCGCG
>CAZZDZ010000809.1:0-1180 GCA_964652675.1 uncultured Pirellulaceae bacterium | reverse complement strand
CCCGTAGCGGAAGTCGTCAAAACTTTCGGCAGCCCCGCACTGATTCGTCCCCGAGTAGGGCCGGTTCTACGCCTACTGAAGCGAAATCTGTGGGCCGTAAGGCCAGCCTATCGCCCATTGGCAATGCCGTTCACGATTAATCTCGTTAAACTGCATGGATGAACAAGCCACTCACCAAAATCAGCAAGTATTTGAGATTTATCCTACGTCACGAACCTCATTCGATTGGCATGAAGCTTGACGACGAGGGATACCTCAACGCCGAGGACCTCGTCCAAAACGTGAAAGCATCGGGCAAGTCCATTACGTCTGAGCAGGTTCGACAAGTCGTCGACCACGAACAACAACTGTTCACGCTCGGCGACGACGACACACGCATTCGGGTTAGCTGAGTCAAGATAACCCATGGCTCTGCAATCCATCGAAGTTCCCCACTCCATCAATCGGCTACCTTACACGGCAGGTGCTGAGCACTTGATCGACGCTGCCAATGACGCGATTGAAGCGTTCATGCTTGGTAATCAAACGGTGATTGAAGGCTTCGTCCCCTGCGATTTCCGTTTGCTCGACCAAGCGATCACTTGGATCGCGCAAAGACATCTGCTCACCGGCAACCGGTTCTGCGAATTCGGAGCGGGCTTTGGGGTCGGCGCGATGCTGGCAGCACTACGAGGCATGGAATCCATTGGGATCGAAATCGAGCCATGCCTGGTCGAACAAGCCAGCAATGTTGCCGACGAACTAGGCAGCGATGCCAAGTTCTACTGCGGCAGTTTCATCCCACGAGGCGTCGAAAGCCTCGCCATGCTATCCGGCGAAGTGGAATACGTGAACACCGAAGAAGGCGACGTGTACGAAGAGATCGGTCGGGATCTAAACGAATTCGACCTCTTCTTCGCCTACCCTTGGCCGGGCGAGCACGGCGTTTTCGAAGCGGTGTTTGCCGAGTGTGCTGCAGATGGTGCGCTTCTGCTCACGTACCGTGGCCGAGAAGGTATGAACCTTGTTGGCAAGATCTAGACGAAGAAACGACGATAAAAATCAACGTCCAAACCGTGCGCGGAAGAAACCACCGCTCGGTCGTGAACTCGGTCGCGCATGCTGGTATCTCACTCGATCCTCGCGGCTGTATCGTCCAGGGAAATGGCTGTCGAACTTGTGTTGTGCTTGAAACAAGGGG
>CAZZDZ010000808.1:0-1184 GCA_964652675.1 uncultured Pirellulaceae bacterium | reverse complement strand
TCTCAATACCTTACGTAAAGTGACCGCACACAATTCCAAAGGTTTCAGTGTGATGTAGGTGGCGTCAGCGAACCAGACGTTTGATTTGCAAACACGGGCCAGCGTTGGCCCTCGTTCATTGTAGATTTGGCGTATTCGCTGGTGAAGTTTGGGGGCGGCCACAGCCAACGCGAACTCCAGGAACTTCAGTCGTTGCATTTGAAGATTGACGCAGCCCATTGGATGCCATTGGCTACGAACGAATTTGCGATGTCCATGCGCTGCGGCGCTGCTGACGTAACAAGACGGATCCGTGACAGGCAGCTTGCTGTACTCGGTGATCATTGCGTCAACGCCAAACTTCCAGCTTACCGCCCAGGAGATGCCCCAACCGATTATGCCTCCGATTAGAGGGATACCGAAGACGATTTTTCCTCGGTCTTTGAACGCATAAATGCAAACGCGAACGTAGGTAATTAAGTTCAAAGTAGGAGCGGCAACCGCACACCAAAACAACGCCACCGCGAACGCGTAGACAACAGATGAAACTTCGCGCCGTGCGTTCGTCGCGAGCAGCATTGCCGATAGGACCGCGGCGACGGTCGTCAAAATCAAAACGTGTCGGATCGTAAATCGCTTAATCAACGGTGCGAAGTGACAAAGGCAGTATGCGCCACCGGCTACCAACGGACCGATTACGAGCGCCGCGGCTACCGAAACGAACGGTGTCACCAAACAAACAAATGCAAAATACTGCAACGCAAGAAAGGCACCCCCAGCAACCCCAATCATCACAACTGGCGTTCGCGCCAAAGTTGGTCGAATACAGTAAGCCGTCAAGCACATCGCGCTAAAACAAATCAATGGCACGAATGGCAATAACGCAGGCCATGTCAGCAGCATCGCCACGTAGTCAGGGATGTTTCCCGATTGCCAAGGTGAATCTGCGACACCGAAGCCAATCGAAACAAAAATTATGCTGGACACCGGAAAGAGAACGCCTGTCACAAAGAACTTGATACGTAGCTCTATCGAAGGAATTCGCCAGCTTTGCGCAATTTCATTCAAATTGGTCAGACGCGGTAAGTCGGCTATCGGTTCTTTGTCGGACAAAAGTCGGTGTGTGCTGAGAAAGAATGCGGATCCACTATCGAGCGAATCTCACTATACTGAAAAAGCTATCCCGCCGAGAACTGCCCACCCAA
>CAZZDZ010000807.1:0-1185 GCA_964652675.1 uncultured Pirellulaceae bacterium | reverse complement strand
GGGGCGATTCGTTCGCTGGCACCGACTATGAACGCACCGACTTGTTTCAAAACCGCCGAAGATTCGTCGATGGACAACTGAGTTTGAAAGCCTTCGATTGCCTCCAGTTTATCCAACGTACCACCGGTCAACCCAAGTCCTCGGCCGCTGATCATCGGAACATCGATACCGCAAACTGCCAACATGGGAGCCAGAATCAGCGAGACTTTGTCGCCAAGTCCTCCGGTGCTGTGCTTGTCTAAACGCGGTCGATCGCCATGATTGGACTGCACACGAGGTAATTGGTCGCCACTTTGGAGCATGGCGTGCGTGAGGGTGGCGGTTTCGCGAGGGGTCATGCCCCGCAAGCAAATTGCCATCGCAAGAGCGGACATCTGGTAATCTGCCACCGAACCATCGCAAAATCCATCGATCAAAAACCGAATTTCTTCGTCGGATAGATTCTCGCCACGGCGTTTCTTTATTAGCAGGGAGGCAGCGAGCATAAGTTTCGATGGAAAGGAACCTGAAGAGCCGAATCGCTCTGACGCGAACGTTGACTACATCGTTATATTGAAAATCTGCCGCCAGCGCGGCACCGGTTCGCGTTTATTGCGAGGACCAGAATTTACACGACACATTGAGACACCCAAAATGATGTTTTTGCGCCAACTGTTTGTTTGCATTGTGATACTAATCGGTTGCCAGGCTTCGCTGGCAGACGAAGGGGGTGGCGGTGCGTCTGTTGCCGAATCAACCGATAAACAAGCTGCGCAACAGGTGGGACCGAGAGCACTTTCCAAGGCATTTCGTAATGCCGCTAGCACGGCAACTCCCTCGGTGGTCACTATTTTTGCCTACGGACAACCGAAACTGAACCCCACGATAACTAATCGCATTGACGAAAGAGGCAAATTGATCGAAGTGCCCGAGAAACAGCCAACCGAAAAGGATTTGACCGGGATTGGTTCGGGGGTCATTGTCAGCGATGGCGGGTTGATCATCACCAACAATCACGTCATCGCGTCAGCCAAACGCGTCAAAGTTCAATTGTCTGACGAATCCGAGATCTTTGCGGATATGATCAAGGGTGATCCTGACAGCGACGTGGCCGTATTGCGTATCAAACGTGAATCTCCATTCGTCGGTGCAGGCATCGCCGATTCAGACGCCATCGAAGTAGGCGATTGGGTGCTCGCGATCGGA
>CAZZDZ010000806.1:0-1192 GCA_964652675.1 uncultured Pirellulaceae bacterium | reverse complement strand
GCGTTTCATACTGATTCATCCTGACATTTCGGGGGGAGGTTCACGGCAAGTGCCGTTGAACTCCAACTAACGCAGTTCATGTGCCAAACCAGAAACTCCATAAATCTGGCTAAGGACGACCTCCGAAGTGCAGTCAATACGACAACCTGCGCCACAATTCTGATTACAGAAATAGACGCTCCGACGTTCAGATTTGCTGATTGCTCCCCCTCGTTAGGATGGATACGATACGGGTGGTGAGCAACGCGAATGATCCGAAGGATTGTGGCTGGCGCTCGCAAATCCCCCCTAAAGGAGTTTGGTTCAATGAAGACTTTTCTCTCAGCAGCCGTAGCCGTCATGGCGTTGGCGACTACCGCTCAAGCCCAGTGGGGCGTGCCACACACCACCACGCACTTTGACCACGTGCCACATACAACGACACACACTGATTACGTCCAGCATGGCAATCATGTCGATGCGGTGCCTCACACGACAACTCATATTGATCGCGTCCCCCACACCACCACCCACTTCGACAATGTACCGCACACGACGACGCACATTGATTACGTTCAGCATGGCAATCATGTCGATGCGGTGCCTCACACGACGACTCACATTGATCGCGTCCCACACACAACGACGCATTTCGATCAAGTCTCGCCCTACGGCAATCAGCAGGTGTACACACAGCAATATCAGCAACCCTATCGCTCGGCTCGTCCTGTGATTCAGGGGCAGGTGGTGCAGGGACAGTACATTCAGGGTCAGACCTATCCGCAACAGACCTACCCGCAACAGGGGCGAGTGATCTATCAAAACGGCGTTCAACAAAGCGGATACGTTCAGCCGTACCAGACGTACCGTCCGTCCTACCAGCACGGTGGTTTGCCATCGACTCACCAACCGCATTTGCATTCGGAAACGCACACCGATTACGTTCCCCACACGCAAACGCATATCGACTACCAACAGCACGGCAATCATCTGCACGCCGTTCCCCACACCACGACTCACATTGACGCGGTTCCTCATACGACAACTCACGTTCACGGTGGTCACCACTAAGACTGGCTGAGAAGCGTCAGCAACCAATTGCCTCCGTCGGAATGGAATCCGACGCTTGATGGCTGAGTTTCAGCATCTTCCGCGGGCTTCTTCCGCACAACCGTTACCACCGGACTTGGATTAGGTGGGATGAGACGGACTA
>CAZZDZ010000805.1:0-1193 GCA_964652675.1 uncultured Pirellulaceae bacterium | reverse complement strand
AGTGGGGAACTTAATCGCTTGACATACTGTTACAGGAACGCATTGTTATCACGCGCTTTTTGCCTCAGTGATTGCTTTAGCCTCGTCATACAGCCCGTATGCGTTTAACAGCCAAAGTGAATCACGTCCGTCAATCAGGCAATACCGCCGAGGCCGACCAGGTTGTACCGCAAAAACACGAAGCGTTTCACGTACCGCAGATTCTATCTCATGGCAGTGCTGTACGAAAAGTACGTCAGCAGGTTCCTGCGCTAGCCGGAATATTTGATCATTGTTTTTTCCAAGATGATTCAATTTCATCGGTTGGAATTTCGCGGGGCCCTTGAGCAGGAAGGCGCCGGTGACGCGGCGGCCATCAGATAGGTTTAGGTGCGCTGTGTAGTGATCTGACATTTCACCACCCCAGTCCTTTTTGACGGTGTCTCCGAGAATCTTCGCCAGACACGTTTTGAACGCATGTTCAGAAATATTCCGATGTCGGCCGGTTTCTCAACATTCCTTACGTTTTGAAACTGGTGAAAATCCTCAACAAAATTCTCGAAATGAGTTTCAGCCTCCCACATTGCGGCCGCAGAGATTTGTGCATCCTCGTGAGACATCCAAGGTGCGCCAATAACCATCGGTTGGAAGCGAAATTCGTTTTCCGATTGACTTCGGAGGCGGGCGATAAGTGACAATGTGGCGCCAGAGTGTAACTCGTGTTTAGTCGTCGACGACCTCAAATGTTCAGTTGAATAGTCGAGAAACATTTTGCATTCACTGTTACCAGGTGGCGTTATTTCTGAACTCACGCGTTCAGCATCATACACGTCAGGACATGGCCCCACGGTTTCTGTTGAGCAAAATAGCTGTCCGGATTCCATTGCCAGAAGGCCGCCAAGCGTGGGAACGGGAATGTGTTCGCAAAATGTCAGCAGTACTTGCGCGTACGCATGGTCGATCTGAGTATCCTTTAAGCCGTCTGGCAAATCGGCCGGAATTTGGCCGATGATTCGCTCGACTATGGCCATTGCCTTTGGTGGCAACACAGTTTGGATTAGTCGCCGGTTTACGAAACCGGGGTCAATTGTGTGCCGGTACTCTTGCGCCCGAGATTCTGGTGTTGAGTTTTCTCGGTACAAGTGTTTCTCCAAGCGTGATAACGGCAATGTTCACCCAGTCGCGTGAGTGAACGTGACTTCAAATTGCGGCAA
>CAZZDZ010000804.1:0-1205 GCA_964652675.1 uncultured Pirellulaceae bacterium | reverse complement strand
GGGGGAACGCTTCGCGGGGGTCAGGTTAGGTTTTCGGTTTTCAAGCTGCTACACTGATGGGACAGGCTTCGATCCTTCTTCAAGCAGCGAGAACTTGCGATGGCGCGGCAGCTACGAGTGCAGTTTCCTGGAGCGATCTATCACATCGTGACTCGTGGCGATGGTCGGCGACAAATTTTTCATGACACCGGCCACTACCAGCGATTCACTCGCGGACTCAAGGACGAAGTGACTCGCAGCGGATGGAAAGTGCTTTCTTATTGCTGGATGCCAAATCACATCCACTTGTTAGTCCAAACCCCAGAGCCCAACCTAGCGCGTGGCATGCAGCACTGGCTTTCTGGCTACGCGAACTGGTATTCCAAACGCAACCAACGTGTTGGCCACCTGTTTCAAGGACGGTACAAGGCGTTCTTAGTAGAAGACGCTGGCTACTTCTGGTCACTCAGTCGGTACATCCACCTGAATCCCTGCAACGGCACGCGTCCTCTAGTCCAGGATCTGGCACGATGGGCGCACAGCAGCTATCCAGGTTTTGCACGTAAGACATCGCGTGTTGATTGGATTCAGTACGATGAGCTGCATGCCTACTGGCTTGCTCAGAACGGCGGGAAAGATCCTGCGACCGCGTACAGACAATACGTCAAAGCTGGCCGCAACGCGCCCGAGAATCCGCTCAGTTCCGCGCTAAGTGGCTGGGTTCTTGGCAGCGAGTCATTCTTAAAGAAGGCGATCGCGCTGGCACAGTCAGACGACGATCAAAAACGACAACGTACGAGTCGACGACTCAAGGCAGTGACGGCGGAGCAGATCATGGAGGAAACAGCGTCGTACTACGAAGTTAGCGCGTCTGATTACGTCGGATTCCGAAGCCTCGCAGCCGGTCGTGAGATCGCCGCCCTATTGTGTCGGCGATGGACCGGTGAAACGATAGCAAGCCTATCTGGCACGTTCGGCCTAGCTCACCCTGACAGCGCGTCCAATTTGGTTCGACGTGCAAAGCAACGTCTTGCAAAATCCAAAGACTACCGCCAAGCAATCGACGATATCGAGTACAATCTAGGACTGAAAACCGAAAACCTAATCTGACCCCCGCGAAGCGTTTCCATACTACGACGACTATCAGGATTGGTACCGGTGCGGTGCCGCTGGCATGATCGACGCAACAGATCCGCGAGATACTCTTCAGAAAATCGTGGACAATT
>CAZZDZ010000803.1:0-1226 GCA_964652675.1 uncultured Pirellulaceae bacterium | reverse complement strand
CGTTCGTGCACGATTTCCGAGGTAAAACAAACATCCACTGACGTTTTGCGCAACTTCAAAACTTACGCGTCGGGTTACCTCCGTAGATACGCAGTCTCAAATTATTCCATTCCAACGCTTCCTGTCGATTTACACTTTCTGAGATAACCATGTCACGATTTTGTTGCTTTATCGCCGTCGCGACCACCATCGTGATGACTGCGCTATCCGGATCCGTACGCGCGGACGATCGACCAAACATTTTGTTTGCGATTGCGGACGATTGGTCGTACGGACACGCGAGCATCTATGGTTGCCCGTGGGTCAACACGCCCAGTTTTGACCAGATTGCAAAACAGGGGATTCTGTTTCGCAATGCCTACACGCCCAACGCCAAATGCGCCCCCTCGCGAGCGACGATTTTGACGGGGCGGTATTCGTGGCAGTTGGAAGAAGCCGGAAATCACATGTGTCTTTTCCCCGCCAAGTTTGGTGGATTCATCGAGCGGCTTTCCGCTGATGGGTACACAGCGGGATTCACCGGAAAAGGCTGGGGCCCAGGAATTGCCAATGACGCCAAAGGAAAACGGCGCGCCATTACCGGAAAGGCTTACAGCAAACGTAAGGCGAAACCGCCAGCCAAAGCCATTTCCAATAACGACTACGCGGCAAACTTTGGCGATTTCCTATCGGACGCTCCCCAAGGAAAACCGTGGGTTTTTTGGTACGGAACAACCGAACCACACCGCGCGTACGAGTATGGCGTGGGCGTTCGCTTGGGAAAGAAACTAAGCGACATTGATCGCGTACCAGGCTATTGGCCAGACAATGACACGACGCGAAACGACATGCTGGACTACAGCATCGAAGTGGAACACTACGACAATCATCTTGGTCAGATTCTGGAAAAACTAAAAGCAGCAGGCCAGTTGGACAACACGCTGGTTGTCGCTACTTCGGATCACGGGATGCCGTTTCCGCGTGTAAAGGGACAGGCCTATGCAGATTCAAACCACATTCCGTTGGCGATTCGATGGCCACGTGGAATCAAAGGGGAAAATCGAACGGTCGACGACTTTGTCAATTTCACCGACCTTGCGCCGACTTTTCTGCAAGCCGCGGGCGTGAAAGACCTGGCCCCGATCATGCAACCAACAAGCGGCCGCAGCTTGTTCGACATTTTTCAAGTCGACCAGTCCGGCCAGATCAATCCAGATCGTGATCATGTTTTGGTTGGCAAAGAACGC
>CAZZDZ010000802.1:0-1231 GCA_964652675.1 uncultured Pirellulaceae bacterium | reverse complement strand
TACTACTTCGGCGGGTTGGTCCGATTTCTTTTGCATCAGCAGTTTCCAACTGTGCAGCAAACCAGGACGATTGCTTCTGGTTCCTCGGATGATCAACTGCCAGAGTCCCTTGGACGACTTTCCATTAAACTGACTGAGGCCAAGTTGCTTTTTGTTGATCGCTTCTGGTGCAAAAGACCCTGAATACGGAGGCCTTGCACGCACGATGGACATTTCCGCTTCGTCATCAAAAATCGTATTGTCAAAGAAATCGTCGCCGCCGCCGATCGCCGTAAACAATTCGATTCGCTCACCATCGGGGCCAACGAAATAGGCATCCAAATACGATACGTGTGAATGCGACAGGTTGATTTGCACGTTCAGATCTCCAATCTCAAAATCATCGGAGACTTCGATTTCGGAAATAATGATTTTGCGTGGCGGCAACATTTCTACTTCGCGATTCGCGTACTCGTTCTGTTCGATCTCCACCGGGTTTGTGACTTCTGTTTCGGTTAACAGTCCGTCCGAATTTCTGTCCATGGCTCCGAACTGCTCCAAACTCTCGTTCGTCAGCTCTTCGGCGAACTCATCCATCGAAACTTGTCCGTCGCGA
Organism: uncultured Pirellulaceae bacterium; assembly: GCA_964652675.1. GTDB lineage: Bacteria > Planctomycetota > Planctomycetia > Pirellulales > Pirellulaceae > K23-9. The sequence goes on along the minus strand of CAZZDZ010000802.1, from coordinate 636 downwards.
TTGAGGTCCTTTTCATAAAACCAAGCCGGTGGGCCTGAGTCCAAACCGCCCAGCGCTTCTTGCTGAGCCAACATGTAGCCAAAGAGTTCTTCGCGCGTCACGATGCCGTTACGGTCCGGGTCGATCAACACCATCGGGATCCCAATGCGTTCCGCTTCTTCTTTCTCCAGTGTTTTGTTTTTGTTGGAGTCGAAACGGCCCATCAATGCAGCCGTCAGCCAATAGTCACTACCGCCTTTACGCCACCACTGCGAACGATCTTCTCCGGGTTTGGACTTAGGAATCGACGAAGCCAACCCGCCTTTGCGTTCGTAGTTTTTTCGCAATTGGTCCGATGATTTTTCTAAAAGTCGGCGTCGCGCATAACGCTGTGCCATTTCCAGTCGGCTCATGCGATTGTCGTGGTTCAAATCATCATCGAACGGATTGCGATGAGTCCATTTATTCCTGGACGCTTCGTGTCGGTCGATGTATCCGTCTTTGTTCTCGTCGTGCGACCTGAACGTGCGGTCGGCAAAATCCAAGTCGGCTTGGGTGTACGGTAGTTTGTATTCAGCCAAACCAAACTCGGGCACCAGCGGCTCTCCAGGCTTGGTCCCAAACGGCAATACGGTCGGCTGCGACTGAACCGTGACG
>CAZZDZ010000801.1:0-1231 GCA_964652675.1 uncultured Pirellulaceae bacterium | reverse complement strand
ATCAACAAACCGTTGACGACTTCCGCTACGGCAAAGGGGGAACTAAACCGTTTCAGCCATATCACGAGCGTGATAGCTACTACGCACAAACGGACCACTGGCGACTTTTTTGAATCCCATGCTCTTGGCGATCTCCCCCAGTTCATCAAACTCTTCTGGCGGCACATAGCGGACGACCGGCAAATATTTTTCCCCTGGTTGCAGATATTGGCCAAGGGTTAAAAAGTCAACGTCGTACTCTCTCAGATCCGCCAACGCTTCCAACAACTCGCCACGCTCTTCGCCCAAACCTAACATCAAACCACTCTTGGTTCTCACCGTTGGGTTGTACTCTTTGACTTTCCGCATCATGGCCAACGTCCAACGGTAGTCGCTCTTGGGTCCGCGGACGCGTCGATACAATCTTGGAACGGTTTCCATGTTGTGATTGAAAACATCCGGCACCGCCTCGATCACTCGCTCGAGCGCATCTTTGCAATGAACAAAATCGGGCGTCAAGACTTCGGTCGTCGCGCCGGTTTTTTCACGCACAGCTACCACGCAACGATAGAAGTGATCGGCGCCGCCATCTGGCAAATCGTCTCGGGTCACGCTTGTGATCACCACATGCTTCAACCCCAATCGCGCCGCGGCTTCGGCCACGCGCTGCGGTTCGTCACTTTCGGGCAACTCAGGCGGGCGGCCTCGATTAACGGCGCAAAAACCACACGGCCGCGTGCAGATCGCGCCCAAGATCATAAAAGTGGCAGTTTGTTGACTGTAACACTCCATCCGATTGGGACACTTGGCGTTATCGCAAACCGTTTCCAGTTTCAGTTCGTCTAACAACCCTTCGGTCATGTGGTTAGCATTTCCCTTTGGAATCGGACGCTTGAGCCACTTGGGAAGCCGGCCGGATGCACTCACGGCGGTGCCTTCGGGCATCTCTGGATCAGCGATGACGGGTAGTCGAAATGCCATGAGTTGCCTCTTAGAAAATGGAACGCGAAAAGCGAATTCAACTAGGTGGACTCGCAACACAACATTGTAGTTCGCAGGCTCAAAACTTCGTAGGCGAGTGACCGATCGCGGCCAGCCACTTCCAACGCTCACCCACATTATGGGCGACTATTCGGCCATTCGTCTTGCTTCCCGAATTGACGCAACCCAAGGCGGAATAAGTGTCTGATTTTCAGTAGCGAAAGTCGTCAAAACTTTCGGCGATTCACGATACCGGCCGAAAGTCTTGACG
>CAZZDZ010000800.1:0-1239 GCA_964652675.1 uncultured Pirellulaceae bacterium | reverse complement strand
GAAGCAAAGATCGCATGATTTGGTGAAAAGCCATAGTGATTGACGGGCCAATGAACACGCACAGATTCTACACCGAATCAGCGAACTGCGTATCGATTACAATTTGGTTTCTTACGGAGCGAAAATTGCCAATTTCCGAACGCAAATCCCAGGTGACTTGAATATGCAAAACAGTATTTCACGACGCAGTTTTTTGGCCGCCAGTGGAGTTGCCGCTGGGAGTGCAATGATCGCCAATTCATCCAACTTGCTGGCTGCTCAGAAAGATGACCGGTTTGGTGGGTGGCCGATTGGAATTCAGAGTTTTTCACTTCGCAAATTTGATCGCGACCAAGCGATCCGCCACATGCAAGGCCTTGGGTTGCACTTTGTCGAATTCTATTCCAAACACGTGCCTTTGAATTCAACCGAACAGCAACTGAAAGAGTTGAACGATCAGCTTGGCAAAGCGGGCATTTCGATGAGCTCGCATGGCGTCAACAAATTCACCAAAGACCATGACAAGAATCGAAAGATATTTAAGTTCGCCAAACATGCCGGACTAAAGAATATCACTTGTAATCCGACTCCCGATTCGTTTGACAGTCTGGATAAATTGGTCGCCGAGTATGACATTCGTGTTGGCATTCATAATCACGGTCCGGGATCGTCGTACGACAAAATCCAAGAAGTCGTTGATGCAGTCAAAGACCACGATCCGCGAATTGGGGCCTGCGTTGACACCGGTCACTTTATTCGCAGCAAAGAAGACCCGATTGATGCGGTGAAACGATTGGGCAAACGCGTTTTTGGTTTGCACATCAAGGACGAAGAGAAACAGGAAAAGAAGTCGCGCAACGTAATCATTGGCAGCGGGTTCCTGGATCTGCCAATGTTGTTTACGACGCTAAAAGATGTTGGTTTTCCGGCCGACGGCAGTATCTCGCTGGAGTACGAAGCGAACCCAGAAAACCCAATCGACGACATCCAGCAATGTTTGGTCGCGGCAGAAAAAGCGATCGCAGTGGCTGGCAAGGCGTGATGCCAACCAAAAGAACGTAGTTGGGCACTCTTGATGCGCCCGACAAAAGTAACCCTACAGCGTTCGTTTGGTGTTCCGTTGATACGCGCAGAGGCAGAGATCGTGCGGCCTTAAATCACTCCCCTCTGACGCTGGGATTTTTTAGGCCGGAGGCCGACACAACCCTAGCTGGTGGCGTCAGCCACCAGATTGAACCCGAATTCGGAATAAAAGGGCGG
>CAZZDZ010000799.1:0-1240 GCA_964652675.1 uncultured Pirellulaceae bacterium | reverse complement strand
CCAAAAATTCACAACCTGGCAGCGCCAGCAAGTGAATCTCCTGTAAACGCCGAGGGTTCACTTGCTGGCGCTGCGCGCTGGTATTCCGAACACATGCCCCGTTTCAAAAACTGCTTTGCCCTGCCATTGCGTCTTTTGATCGACCATACTTTCACTGCTTTTCTGGCTGATTGATCGTCAGCTGCATTGTCGCATTGTGTTTTAGGCGTTTTTGATATGCACAGAATGAGGTTTCGTGGGTTCGATTTGTTCTACAACAATGAACAGGCAGCCGAGTCGATGGTCCGCCAAATCGATGAGTTTTCGTCGTTCTTTACCCCAAGTGGTGACCGACCTCTGATCATTGATTGCGGTGCAAACATCGGCGTTTCGGTTTTGGAATGGAAAACACGCTGGCCGCAAGCAGAAATCATTTGCTTTGAACCAGACCCATTCGCATTTGAAGTTCTGCAAACGAACATCGAAGCCAATGACATCGCGGGAGTCCAGTGTGTCAACGCCGCAGTATTTGATCGCGATGGCACGATCGATTTCTTTGGCGAGTTATCACCCGATGCAGATGCACGTGGCAATTCCGCAGAGCCTCATTGGGCAGACCGCGACGGTTGTTCGCAAACGACGGTACGTTGCACTCGACTATCGCCGTACATCAATCGAGAAGTCAGTTTTTTGAAGCTGGACATCGAAGGGGCGGAACAACGTGTTTTGACAGAAATCACTGACCGCTTGAATCTGGTCCAAGCGATGTACGTGGAAGTCCACGAGACACGCGAAAGTCAACAAACAAATTCGTTGATGATGATCGAAAAAATGATCAGCGATTCGGGATTCACATTAGAAACAGAAACGCGTTACGGCGAACACGCGCTTCCAGAGCACCTAGATAGCTGGCGCCAAAGCACCGGCGCCGAACTGACTCAACTATTGTGCTGGCGCTAGATCGAACCTTGATTCCCTGCAGCTACCGCAGAGAACCATTCGGCATAGTGGTGAAAACCGAGGTCGTCAATTCGGAACTCTCCAAATTTTGCTACGCAAGTTTCATAAAACTCGGTGTACTCGGACTCAGTCAATTCAAACGGGTCCCAATTGAGCGTGATATCCGATTCAACGTCATCAATGCCGCATTGAAAGAACGAATTCAATATTTCTAGCGAAGGGAAAAGGCCAGACTGTCGAGCGACGTCAAACGTAAGCCCCTTTTCACAAATCGCAATCGCTTTTTGCAAGTTCATCTGCT
>CAZZDZ010000798.1:0-1247 GCA_964652675.1 uncultured Pirellulaceae bacterium | reverse complement strand
GGCGTCAGCCATGGGGGCGTATAAACAACAAATGCAAAAGGGCGGAGCCCGAAACAATGTTTCGGGCTCCGCCCTTTTGTTCTGAATTCGGGTTCAATTCTGGTGGCTGACGCCACCAGCTAGGATTGTGTCGGCCTCCGGCCTAAAAAATCTCAGCGTCAGAGGGAGAGTGATTAAAAGGCCGCACGATGTCTGTTCGTTTGAGGACGAAGAAAAACGGAACACCAAACGAACGCTGTCGGGTTACTTTTGTCAGACGCGTCAAGAGTGCCCAATCTTCGAAAAACTCACCTGGGCTGTCTACTTGGGGATTCGATTGACTGTGTAGTATCCGACATCATGTAGCAACGTTTCTCCGTTGACCGATTTCACACCTGCGAACGAAAACTCGTGAACGTAGCCTCGGCGAACTCCTTCGCATTGAATCGTTAGCGACAAGGCATCGTCGCTCAGCTTGGCGGACGTGATGGCCACGTCGGCTTGGTCTACTTCGGGACTGCCGTAACCTTGCTGGTAATAGTGGGTGTACGACTGAATCTTGATTGCATCGGTTGCTGTGCTCTTGTCGATCGGCTGAGTAAACTTCAACACGAATCCGTCGGGTTGAATCCGAATCGAATGCACTTCAAAGGGCACTTTGCCGCTCCAGTGCATTCGCTGCAAACCAAACGGTTCGCTGCCACGCGTAGGCCAACCTCGGCTGCAACCGCCTGTCACGTAGTAACCATCTTCGGTGATCACCGCGCCAATCAATCCTGTGCTGAATCCATTGCGAAACGGAAAACAGGATCCTTGGTAGACACCGTCGATGTTCTCCATGTCCACTCGCATCACGATGCTTAATGTGTAGTCAGCGACAAACACTTGGTTGGCAAACGGTCCGAACTTACCTGCCGAAGTATCCAGCGAAATCGCGGACGCTGATTGGCCCATTTTCTTATACGGCAAAACGACCGCTGGCGGTACAAGCTGTTTGATACGATCCGCCTGGATGTGTTGGCGCTCGTCGCGACCGCCTTGGGGTTTTTCTGGCGTCGGTCCCATGTTCGGCGCATCGGCGTACCACGGAAAACTGACTGGGTGCCCCATGAACCCGCCCGGCTTTAAGTGCTTCAGCGAACAGGCTCCATTCCAAGGCCCTTGGTTTTCGGTATAGAACATGTCTCCCGATGCGTTCATGCCGATCCCGCCGGGACTGCGCAGTCCGCTGCAAGTAGGAATGCTCTTTCCATCTGGCGTATGACGAA
>CAZZDZ010000797.1:0-1255 GCA_964652675.1 uncultured Pirellulaceae bacterium | reverse complement strand
CGAGCGGTGTAAGCCGACGCGGAATCGGGTCGCAGTTCAATCAGTTTTGTGTACGCCGCATACGCCTCTGAGTATTCTTCTTGCGAGTCAAAGCAAAAGCCCAGGCTGTCCCATGCGTCCGCGTCTTTGGGGTTCAGTTTGATTGCAGTACGAAGATGTGGGATCGCTTGATCGATCATACCCATGCGAGTCTCTGTGAAACCAAGACTCGAGAATCCGTCGCTGTCTTCAGGCGAAATCTCAGTGGCCTTGAGGTAGTCCGCGCGGGCTCGGGGGAGATCTTTCAGAACTCGATAGCAATTACCGCGGTTGTAGTAGGGCCCAAATAAATCGGGGTTAAGTGAAATGGCTTTTGTGTAGCTGGCGGCTGCTTCGGCTGGCGAGTCCAAGTCTTGTAGGATCAGGCCACTTACGAAATAGTACCGCCAAATTTTGGGGGCGTTCTTAATCGCCAGTGCGATCGTCTCGTTCGCTTTGCCAAGCTGACCCAGATTGCGTTGAACTTCGGCCAAGTTTGCGAGGGTATTGGAATCATTAGGATTTTGCTGGACAGCTTTGCTGAGCAAAGTCTCTGCTTCGGCATAGTCACCTTGTTGCGCGAGTGCTGCGCCCAGTGCAGCAAGTCCTTTTGAATTGGAGGGATCCAATTCCAGGATCTTGCGAAAATCCTTGATCGACAAATCTAGTGATTCGGATACCAGGAAGCGACCGCGCTTCAGATAGTTTTCGACATCTCCTGGAGCCTTCGCAACCGCAGCGTCGTACTGCTTGCGTGCTTGCGCTGGCTGCTGGGCATCGTTGTACGCCTGAGCCAATTCCCGATGTAGCTCGGCCGTCATCTCATCGTCAGGTTTCGACGAAAGTGTCTGTATTTTCGTTTTCGCCTCTTTAACAAAATCGGTTTGGGGATTACCAGTATCTTGCGCAAACGCCCTAGGGGTGCACATGTTCACGCCGATAATTAACACGAGCGACAAGAAGAAACGGTTCATGGATCGAAGCTTTTTTGCGAGAGTTTATTAGTCGTACATGGAGGTCTGGTCTTCTTAGCGGATAATACACGAGTCTGTTACAGGTCGGGCGTTTTTTGTTTTGAAGACGCAATCACTTTCACCCATTCGCAGTTCTCATTGCACGCTACAACGTGGCTGGGAAAATCCAAGGAAAATCATTGTCAGAACCTAGAGGATCTACTAGCACGCAGCGCCAGCAAGTGAACCTCTTGCATACTGCGTGCTGGTATACCGGAACGCGT
>CAZZDZ010000796.1:0-1276 GCA_964652675.1 uncultured Pirellulaceae bacterium | reverse complement strand
GGTTTGGAAATGTTTCAGAAGATACAGCGGAGTCAGTATGGGCAAATGAGACATTGGCTTCCGATCTCTTTCTTTCACGCAATCGAGACAAGCTGGGTACGGGCACGTCAGCCTGCGTTGTTGGTTTTCATGATCCAAGTTCGGATCAAGAGCGTTCACCTCGTGAATTGGCTGCCGAGATTGAAGAAGCGACTGCTCGTCACTTCTTCCCCGCTATTTTGTGGGACCGACTTGCGGTGACCGTCGAGACATACGAAAGCCGAGAGCAGTATGAAAATGAAGCGCCTGGAACTTCGGTTGATGTAAATGTTCATCAGCACTGCCCTGAGTTCGCCGAGATGATAACTGCAGCAGCCTTGGGCGAGTTCGCAGACGAACCGGGTGAGCCGGGTGAAATTGTGTCAAGAGGCATTCCCCTGACAGTATCGCCACAAAAAAGACGAGGTGGCCACGGTGAATTGACTCACGACGGACTTTTAGTCGTCAGGTTTGCTGAGGAAGAATCGTCTAGCTCATCCGTCAACACGCTTGCGGTTATGAGAGGCCCCGGAATGGTCGTTGAAGAGATTGGTTTGCGCGGCGTCTGCTTGGGAGCGAGAGAGTTTCACGCGATTTTACTTGGTGGGCTCGCCGTCGATTCAACTGACGCCGCGAAGTTGGCTGATGAGTTTTTACGGACCGCTGAACCGCCAGCACACAACAAATGGACGAAAACCCCAGACCTGAAAGCTTCTTACAAGCATGGCTGTATCGGCAACTTGAACCAATTCATCGCGTCGGCAAAAGAAGAGATTCGCGACCTCGTCAAGCCTGCAACACGTGACTTGGGTGATGGGCCAAACGCCATGCGAGAGCTATTCAAAATCGGAAACGAAGGCTCGGGGGCCAAAAGTGCGGAGCGCCCACGCGTAATTCCGGAGTCTAGTCACGTCGATGACGAAGGGCGCTGGGTTATCGAGTGCCGTTGCCGATTCAATGTCGACAAAAAGGCAAGGGTTACCAAGCCAGTGTTGGTTTTTCTTGCTGAATCAGGCGGAGGACAAGCCGTGAGTTGGGAAACGATTGAGCCAATTGAAAATTGCGAACTTCGCGATGATTGGCTCGTGATCCCCCCAAGAAAGAGGGAAATTCGTTTCCGGGCAACAAGCTCAGTTTCGACCCACCCCGTACCGGCAATGCAGTCTTGTGTTTCTGTTGAATTACGAAAAACCAAATTTGAAAGTGTCAAATCATGAATCCAATTTACCCGTATCCAACACTGCGAACGTCCTTAGAT
>CAZZDZ010000795.1:0-1302 GCA_964652675.1 uncultured Pirellulaceae bacterium | reverse complement strand
TCAAAACCATGAATGGGCAAGCGATTTTGTCGATCGCTGATATGCAATGGGTCCTAGAGAATGTCGACCCGCTTGATGCAAAAGCCAGCGTGACTGTCACGTTTGATCGTGACGGAGAAAACAAAACGACTTCGCTCACGTTGCCTCACCGTTGGCGTGAACAAGGAGACATTTCTTGGCGTGTCAGTTCGTGGCCTTATCGCAGAATGGTAACCGGCGGCATGCTACTAGAATCACTCAACAACGATCGCCGCAACAAACTGAGTATCGCCAAAGACGCCATGGCGTTGCGAGTCAAGCACGTCGGCAAGTACGGCCCCCACGCCGCTGCCAAAAAAGCCGGTGTCAAACAGGACGACGTGGTTGTGCAATACAACGGTCGCACCGATTTGCTATCTGATTCAGCGCTGTTGGCCTACGGAATCAAAACCCTCAAAATCGGCGATAAAATCAAAGTAAAACTGCTGCGTGGGGGAGTTCAAAAGACAGTTACAATTCCCATTCAAAAATAGGTTTGATTTACGGTGGGTCCTGAGTTTTCCGCGGAATTCTCCAGGCATCGCGACCCCCGAGCTGTTAAACTTACGAAGTTGTCGTTCACTCAATCTTGGAGCACCAAAAATGAAATTACGTATTCGAGCGTCCATCGTTGTTTGCTGCATCGCGGTTTCGCCCATCGCATTTGCGGACTCCCCAAAACCCGACCAACTCTCGTCCGAAACTCGCGTTGCCAACGAAATCGACAAGTACCAAGCTGGCATCCGCGCCATCGATCGGCAGTTTGCTCAATCATTTTCTGAACTACGCGACGCTTACACCAAGCAGCGCAAGTCCTTGCGTGGCAAGGTTGCTAAAAAATTAAGTGCCGAGCAAAAGAAACTGACTCTGGATGGCGATTTGGATCGCGCCGTGAAAGTTCGCGATCAGGTTCAATCCATCAAGGACGCAGAAATTACGATGCCCAACTTTAGCGGCAAAAACGGTGACGTTATAAAAACCAGCGCCCCTGCCAATTCAATCGAAGGGACTTGGCGTTGGAACAACGGAGCGGACATCACGAACTACGAAGGTGGTGAAACAAGCGGTCGTGGTACATGGCAACTAGTCGACGCCAAACGGCAAACCTACCAGTTCAACTGGAGCAAGATCGCGCCTGATCGCGTGCGATTGTCTTCCAATGGCCGAGTACTCGAAGGCACAAAAGCGGCCGACCCAACCTTTAAAGTCTGGGCCGTGCGAATCGACTAATCCCGCAGCACTCTGGAACGCCCGCTTTAACCGCTGGAGCGTTCGCTTGCAAAA
>CAZZDZ010000794.1:0-1307 GCA_964652675.1 uncultured Pirellulaceae bacterium | reverse complement strand
GGCAAATCATTGTTTGAAGCGAGAGGAGTTTACCAGCACGCAGCGCCAGCAAGTGAATCTCCTGAAACACCGAGGATTCACTTGCTGGCGCTGCGTGCTGGTATCTGGGGGGTGAGACCGCGCGTTGTCGTGACCGTCTATTATGCTTACAACTGCTCAAAGATGGCGAAATCGCGACGCCACAGCGGCAATGGTGGCCAAGGCACAGCTGTCTTGACGATGAATTGCCTATCAAACTTCGCAACAAATTCTGACGGGTGGTACTCTACGTCGCCGCCGACAGATTATCATTGCGCAGACAAATCCTTCCCAAAATCTCCGAGGTCAAATCGTGCCCGCAAAGAAACCTGCATCCAAAAAACCAGCACGCCGTCGGTTTATGAAAGCCACCGCAGCGGCGACTGCTGGTGCAATCGTCCCCTATCACTTCTGGACGCCCAAAACGCTGGCTCAAGAAACCAAGAGCAAGAATGATCGAATCACGCTTGGTGTGATCGGTGCCGGCGGAATGGCGGGTGGCAATATGCGTGCCGCAAGAGACTGGGTCGACGTGGTCGCGATCGCAGATGTCGACGCAGGTCGCCGCGAAAGCAGCAACAAAAGCATGAGCCAAGGCAAAGCGGATCTTTACGAAGATTACCGCGAAATCCTAGAACGCGACGATATCGATGTAATCCACGTCGCCACACCAGATCACTGGCACACCAAACCATTGATCGAAGCGATGTACGCCGGCAAAGACGTCTACTGTGAAAAACCATTGACATTGACGATCGACGAAGGCAAACAGATCCGCAAAGTCCAAGAAGAAACCGGGCGCGTCGTTCAAGTGGGAACACAACAGCGCAGCACATTTAACTTGTTCGTCAAAGCGATGGCGATTGTTGCCGACGGTCGACTTGGAAAAATCAAACAAGTTCAAGCGGCAATCGGTGGTGCTCCATCAAGCCCTGCAATCCCCGTTGCCGACGTTCCAAAAAACTTAAACTGGGACCGTTGGTTGGGCCCCGCACCGGCGGTCGACTATCGCAACCTCGCACCCAAGAACGGCAAGGGACGTGGTAACACGAATTGCCACTACCAATTCCGCTGGTGGTACGAGTATTCCGGTGGCAAATTGACCGATTGGGGTGCCCACCACGTGGACATTTGCAACTGGGCCTTGAAATTAAACGGCCAAAGCGAAGGCCCCATTTCAATCGGCGGCAAAGCGGATCACCCCGTCGAATTTAAGGACGGATTTCCCGTTCAAAAAGATCGCTACAACACAGCGACCGAATTTAGTTTCAACGTGAAGTATCCCGGCG
>CAZZDZ010000793.1:0-1312 GCA_964652675.1 uncultured Pirellulaceae bacterium | reverse complement strand
ACCAACGATCACGCCATCGATGCGTGCAAGTGACGAATAGAAAAACGTTGCTTCAAAACAAATAAAGAGCGCTACAAACAAAAAAAACGGTTCCCAATTTGGGAACCGTTTTTCGTTGTGTTCGTTTCAGCCATTCGTCTATCGACGATTCTCTTTTTCTTGTGCTGTCGCGGCACGCAACGCGGCAGCTTCGCGTGGCAACTTAAACTCTGGCCCCGATGGGAAATACTGCACGTCGTCTTGCAAGTAATAAGGGCTTGGTAGAGTCTGGCCATTGATCGACGTCTGGCAACCTGTCGCCGAACTCACGCAGAATAGCGCAACCAATCCGAGTGCCAATTTCTTCGTTGTTGTGGATGTCAAGTTGCGAATCATCGTTTCTGGACCTTGAATTTCCGGCGAAACCAAATTGATTGGATGTCGTGAACAAAACGACTTTTTCAAAGCCTGGAATGTTCGTCATAACCAGCATCGACAAAACAACCGGTATATCTTCACTCAAGGATCTCATTTTTCCAAAATGTGATCCGCAGAAGTTCACGAGGGCAGTTTCACGAAAGCCAAAGCAATCTGCGGCGTGTTAGCGCGTTACGACAAATCACAGCGCAGCCAATCGCGTCGCGAGTATTGACATCAAAAAATGCCGCCTCAATGGCTCGCCATCTTGACCAGATTAAACGTTAGCGAGCTGGAAACCAAAAAACTTTGCTGCACCATCAGAATCAGCACACATACAAAGGGTCCGAGAACCGATGTTCGAAGCAGTCGGTTGCAACGACTTTGATGATTCAATCGCAGGTGAACGCCTTGCTTTCATTGAAATCGCTTTTTGTCAGCCACTTTCATTCAGACACTCCTAATTCGACAGTGCCATGATTTTATCGCAACTGTTTCTTGCCTACTCCGATCTTGGGCTCTTTCTAGCCGTCATCGGCGTCTACGTGTTCTTTGCAGCGTTGTGGTTGATCTATGCTTTCACCGAACGCAGCGAAAAACGAGTCAAACGCGAGATCGAAGATTCGGTCACGGAACTCTCCATGTCGCAGCAACACGCTAGCAATCATCGTGTTGGTTTCGACGAAGACATGGCGGCGTATGGTCAAGAGATCAGCGACTTGCGAACTGAACTGACTGCTGTTCGCGAAATCGCCACACAATCCGGCCAGCAACTGCAAGCGATGCGGGACGAGATCGATGCGATCCGCAGCGAATTCGTGGCCCACTTGGATGAGTTGCACGCCGAGCAGCCAGACCAATCAACCGATGACGTTGCGATCGAAATGTCGCGGGTGACCGTTCAGAGTCCACCAGC
>CAZZDZ010000792.1:0-1313 GCA_964652675.1 uncultured Pirellulaceae bacterium | reverse complement strand
TGCGTGCTGGTATTCCGAACGCATGCCCGCGTTTCAAAGCGTGCTTTGCCCCGAGCCTACATGCCTCGCCACTTCGTGGCTGGCTGTTTTTGGCGTTACTTCAATTGGTTGAACCAATCGATCGCGACACTCTCTTGACCGTATGCGATTTCGGCCAAGATCGGGACATCGGTGTACTTTGCGATTTCTTGAGCGTTGCTTTGTGCTGGATTGGCGACACTGTCACTTGAGGGGCTGTTGGTGCCACACAGGATGATGCCGGCTGGTTTCACGCCGTGATGCGCTGCTGATGCACAGGTAGCCAACGTCTGATGAATGGCGCCCAAGCGGTTGGCTGCGACAATGATCAACCTGGGGTCTGCGAACTGTTTGCAAAGATCAATGTTCAAGACGTTTTCCGCTAACGGGCTCATGAGGCCACCGGCGCCTTCGACGATCAGCGTGTTCCATGACGTTAGCTTGGCCGCGCCGCTGTAGAGCAGATTTGCGTCAACCGTTCTGTCTTCTTGTATGGCTGCTTGCGTGGGGGCCAGCGGTGCAAGGAATTTTTGCGGGCAAACATCGTCCAGCGAACCTGGCTTACCTGCTGATTCCCATAGGTCCACAGCGTCTTGCGCTACCAAGTCCTGTCCGCTTTGAAGGCATCCGCTGGCGACGGGCTTGTAGACTGCTACATTCACACCAGAGGAAACTAGCGATTTTGCCAGCAGGCAGGCCGTGTAGGTTTTGCCAACATCCGTATCAGTCCCGGCGACAAAGATCGTTGTTGATTTTGACGGATTCAATCGTTTGCTCTGTGTGACTTGTTTATTGGGAATCGAAATTATGACACGTACTGTTCGCTTGGGAATCGTCCAGATGCGTGACGCTGGTTCGCGGGATTTGGCGATTGAGTCGGCAACACGATGGATCAAAGAAGCTGCGAGCCAAGGGGCTCAGGTTATTTGTTTACAGGAACTGTTCAACTGCCCCTACCCGTGCCAGAGCGAAGACCATCGGAATTTTGACTTTGCCGAGTCGATTCCTGGGCCGTCCACCGAAGCATTGTCGGTTGTCGCGAAACAATTGTCGGTGGTCGTTGTCGTTCCCCTTTTTGAGCGTCGAGCGGCGGGGGTTTATCACAATACGGCGGTCGTAATCGATGCGGACGGATCGATCGCGGGCACTTATCGCAAAATGCACATTCCCGATGATCCATTGTTCTACGAAAAATTCTATTTTGCTCCCGGCGATTTGGGATTCCAGCCCATCGAGACTCGCTATGCAAAGCTGGGAGTAGGAATCTGTTGGGACCAGTGGTTTCCAGAAGCGGC
>CAZZDZ010000791.1:0-1318 GCA_964652675.1 uncultured Pirellulaceae bacterium | reverse complement strand
TTCAGCTTTTTGTAGACCTTGTTTGCGGTCAAGCACGCCAGCACGCACGACACGCATAGCCCGATGACGGCAAGTCCAATCATCCATCGCGGTACACGACGTTCTCCCGTCAATTCAGGCCGGGTGCCCAAGTAGATCAATGCCGCCGCCAACGCGGGAATCCCCAGCACGGTGCAAGCTTGTGCAATGGTAATCAAATGCACGGTGCTGCCTTCTTTCGCCAGCGACGCAATGGCAACCCACATGCCAACCGATAACGCAACGGTTGTTAAGTGCAATGGCCACTTGTCGTTCAGCTTGGAACCCTTGCCCAGCGAGTCAGACATCACCGTTCCACCAATCAGCGCGTTGACCAGAAACGAACTGAGACCACCGGCAAGAATCCCAGCGCAGAAAATGATTTTGGCTGACGACCCAAACAACGGTTCCAACTGCCTGGCCACATCGCCCACCGATGAGAGCGAGGGGGCCGCGGCATTGCCATAAAACACGCGCCAGGATGTCAGCATGATCATGGCGGTCACCAAGCCTAACATCGTCATACTGACAACCGAATCAGTCACGCCAGCGCGGACCTCGTTTACCCCCCAACCTTTTTCCTTGACCAAATAGGCTTGGTAAAACGCGCCACCGACGCTGAACGTTGTTCCAATCATGCCCAGTAAAGCAAACCAATCCCGAGGCTCGGTCGATTCGACGCGTTCAAATTCCGTCGGACTGGCAAAGATCACGACAAAGTTGAACAAGAACGCGATCGTCATCAGGCCAATCAAAATCTTCATCAACGATTCGACGTTGCGATAGAGATCTTTCAGCAAATACAAACTGGCGATCACCATCGCATTAGCCAAAAACAAAATGGCTGCTCGATACCCAAAAGGCAGCGTTTGGTTCCCGAATATCGGTTCCAACCCACCGATCAAAGCGATGTTGTTGGACGATTGAAAAAACGCCACCAACGTAAACAGCACCAACCCAATGACAACGGCAACAGGTCGACCCAGTCGGCTGGCCAATTCGTCGCAAATGCTGCCGTCGTAGACTGCCCCCAACCGGGCCGCCAGCGCGACCATCGCGATCATCAACACGGTCGCTGCAATGATCACCGGTAGTCCGATTAAACCGAACGACGCTCCGACTTTGGAACTGGTCAAAATGGACCCCGGTCCCAACACTACCGCAGCAACGATGACTGCTGGACCAATGCTGCGCAAAATTCGTTTCATAGTGAGATGTCCTGATCGCCGCCTTCAAATGGTCGTCGCTTTAAAAACCGATCGCAGCACGCGGATTGATATCGATCATCCGTTCGATCGCC
>CAZZDZ010000790.1:0-1331 GCA_964652675.1 uncultured Pirellulaceae bacterium | reverse complement strand
CCATCCACGACTCCGTTTGCCGGATCGGTGACCGTCAAATAGGGACCACGCCAACCACAGCGAAGCGATACGCCGGTACAGTCAACATTGGTTGGATTTGCAGGAGCACTGCCCGCAGTGGGACCAAAGCGATCGGCAAAACTGAAAGAGGCAAGTTGCACGGCTGATGAACCACTGAAAGCAGTTGTTCCAGTGCCATCGACTAGCATCGCTGCTGATTCGGGCAAGCGTCCGATGTCCGAAACGAAACCGGAAACATGACGAGCGCCGCTGGTTTGGCGGCGGTCATCTACAATCGAATTCGTTGCAGACGCCAAAGTTCTTTGAGTCGCCTCGAAGCGACTTTGGTCGGCGATCGGTTCAAGTGAACGCACTGCGACTCCCGCAAGTACGGCCAGAATAGCGAGCACGACGACCAATTCGATTAGCGTCAAACCTTTAAAAACACACGGCCTACCGAAGGACAAACGAGACATAGATGTCATCTCCCTTCAGTGATGGGTTGGACTCCAGTTCGACTGCAAATCGACGTTCATCGATATCCAAAACCCCGTTGGGGCCGGCCGAGACCACGCGAATTTCTCGTGGCTGACCAATCGAATAAGCTTGTGATGCTGATTCTAGATCGCGGAGCGTTGGTTCTTGGATAACAAACGGCAAACCACTGTCGATGTTTCCATCACCGTCAAAATCTTGACTCGTGAACGTGTCGCGAACGGCAGCTTGGCTCGTGTCACCGTAGCTTGCGTTAAAACCACTTGCCAAATCGATGGTGTAGTTCCGACCATCTGATTGCAGGTAGGGCCCGTTCCAACCAAGTCCGACGTTCGGGTCAAAGGCCGAAATGAAACTGGGCTGCTGCAATAAGTGTCCCAACTGAATCCGTTGATCTTGGGTGTTGGTCGTCGGATACGCGTACTTGCAATCCGACCAAAACCGCATAGCGGCATCTCGGATTTCTACGGCTGACGTTCGGGTTACGTTTTCTTGAGCCCTATTGGTTGTCGATATCAAGCGAGGAACTGCCAACCCGCCCAGGGCGACCAATATCGCGAGCACAACAACCAATTCGATCAAGGTCAAACCAGCGTTATCGTTTCCCAACCGAAGTTGGGATCCAGAAGTTCTCATGTTTAGAACCAGTTAATGGGTTTTGTTTGCAGCGCAGCCAAACAAACCGTTTAGTGATGTCGCGCGCAGCTTTGTTATCTCCCCCGTGCAGTAGGGAGATGAAAGTCGGATTCCGGCGAAAGCCGGTACTACGAACATCTTTTAGCCAACACTACAAACAGGCCGTCGCAAACACGACAGCCTCATTTGAAAGTGAAGAT
>CAZZDZ010000789.1:0-1335 GCA_964652675.1 uncultured Pirellulaceae bacterium | reverse complement strand
TTTCTTCGGTAAAACACTCTTCCAACGACGTTTAGCGCAACTTCTAAACTCACGCTTCGGGTTACCAAAAAAGCGCAACTCCCCCTTACGTGTTTTGATCCCGAGTGATTTCAAAATTGATCTTCCGGGCGATTCATTGAATTAGTACACCGGAGCTTTTGAGTAATCGTTGCTGTACAAAATGGAGCTTGTGATGAGCGTGACCCTAAAGGCTATCAATGCAAAAGTCCGCCGAGTATTTCGTAGTCGAATTACTCAATCAGTCGTTGGCGTATTCGGCTTGAATCTGGCAAGTGGTTCGGATGTTTTTGCTGACGAAGCTGGCGAGACCGGGAAAGAAGTCGTGGACTTGGCAACGAAAAAGATGGAGGCTGCCAAGGGAGCCTTCATCGACGCGATCAACGGCGACCAAGAGGCACAAATTGCTCTTTTCACTCAATACTTGCTACCGGTCATCGCAGCAGCTGGCGCCATTTTTGTCGGCTACATCGTGGCCAGCACTGTGGGGCGATGGGTCGGCCAATTTGTTTCCAAACAAGTCGACGAGACGCTGGGCCGATTCGCTGGCAAGGCGATTAAGACATTGGTGATGATGTTCGTCCTGATGGGCGTTGCCAGTTACTTTGGTTTTGATGTCACGAGCTTGGCGGCAATTTTGGCTGCTGTTGGATTCGCTGTCGGCATGGCATTGTCGGGAACGATTGGGAACTTTGCTGCGGGAATCATGCTACTGATGTTCCGGCCGTTCAAGGTGGGTGACTACGTTGTCATGGCTGGAACAGAAGGGGTTGTGGAAGCCATCGATCTGTTCACAACCGAACTGAATACGTTGGACAATCGACGCTTGATTGTTCCCAATGGCGAAGTCTTTGGTGCGACGATTGAGAACGCAACCCACAACGAATTTCGACGCGTCGATGTGAACGTTGGCTGCGATTACGAAGCCGACTTGGATTTGACTCGCGCTACACTTGAGTCGGTGATCGCCAATATCCCCAAAGCCGTAGCAAGCCCCGCCCCGCAAGCCTATTTGATGGATCTGGGTGATTCGTCCGTCAATTGGCAAGTCCGTGTTTGGTGCAAGCCAGTTGATTACTGGGACGTACGCCAAGATTTGACGTACGCGACCAAGAAAGGCTTAGACGCCGCCAGCATCGGAATTCCTTATCCACAAATGGATATCCACATCACCCAAGACGCTGAAGAAGTTCTGCAAAAACCACGTCGACGCGAAGCGCCAAAGATGGAAGTGACTTTGTCCCGTATGAAAACAAACGTCGCGTAGGGAAACGAACTGGACAGCGCCAGCGAGTTTCACGGCTTTCGTACTCGTAC
>CAZZDZ010000788.1:0-1336 GCA_964652675.1 uncultured Pirellulaceae bacterium | reverse complement strand
TTGACGACTTCCGCTACGTAGGTTTTAACTTTTTCGCTGTTCGCCTTAGCATACGAAAAACGCCGGAAGATTTCTTCCGGCGTTTTGTTTTTTAACGGTCTAAAATGCTTAGTAGTTTGTTACGCGCCCAAGAGGCCAAACTTTTCTTTTAGACTATCGACAACTGGTTGCAAGACGGCACCGACGCCTGGAATCGCCATCACTTTATCAAGGGCCGACGTGATGTTTGGCAGCAAACCGGCCGCGGCGCTCATGACGCCCGACTTCATTCCGTCCGGTAATTTGTCAAGCATCCCGGTGACACTGCCAAGACTCTCGTTGGCAGCTTCCAGTTCACCCAACTTGGATTTCGCCGAATCAACATCGGTGATTCCGCCCAGGATGTCAGTGATGCTGCCCATCGATTCTTTTAATGTCGAAGTTGCCGCATCCATACCCGGGACCTGGGACGCGATTTCGGGGACGCCCGTATCAATGCCCAAATCGAGATCAGGGGTAGTGGCCTGCGTTGGATCCGGCTTATCACCACCGCCAACGAAATTGTAGGCAACTAGTCCCAGCAGGCCTAAGAGAACCAAAGGAATCAAGAGCTTCATCAGCCCTCCGCCGCCGCTAGCTTGAGCAGCTGGCTGTGGCGATGATGGTTGACTGCTGGGAGCTGGGGCGGCAGATGGAGCTTTGATGCCCAATGCTCCAAGACCTAGTTCTTCGCCGATACCCGCAGGTAGCGCGCTGGCGATGTGGTCTTTTTGGTCGTTCAGCAGACTAGCAAATCCGTTGGCGTCCAAGCCCATCGAACGTTTTTGCTTTCCCAGAAAACTCATGATCAATGGCAAGGCCAAACCAAGCAACGACGAAGTCGACTTACCGCCCAGTCCGGTCACCTTGGAGACCAAGCTGATGATCGAAGCCACCTTGTCACCGAAAATCATGCTTAGCAGTCCGCCACTGAGCCCTGAAACAGCCCCCGTATTTCCAGAGGAAAGCATGTCGCCGAACTTATCTAGCAACCCGCCATCGTAGTCATCTTGGTCGAGTGTTTTATTGAGGGACTCGACGCCACCAGGTTGCGAAACCTGTTTTACCAAGCCGCCCATCACGGTGGGCAGCAATGCTTCCAAACCACCTTTGGTTGCCTGTTCGCTTTCGCCAAGATGGTTGCTGAGGCCCCCGGTCACTTGCCCAAGGACTTGGTCCTTGAGCATTTCCATTAAATTTACAGCCATACGTTCTACCTATTTTTCTGTTGGAGTTAACTGCTGTCTGCTTTTTGGATCTGGTGCCTTTAAGCAGTTGCTGCCAGATCCTTTTGCATATGACAGCACTAGCAATATAT
>CAZZDZ010000787.1:0-1360 GCA_964652675.1 uncultured Pirellulaceae bacterium | reverse complement strand
GTAAACCAAGAGCGTCGGCAGCCGCACGGCGAAACGAATTCGCCATTGGATCGGGGTAGCGATTCAGGTGCCCACCGGCGGCATTGCGGATGGCTTCGACGACGGCCGGCGGCGGGGGAAACGGGTTTTCGTTTGTATTAAGCTTCACCGTCTTGCCAGGCGCAGGTTGTTCTCCCGGCGTGTACGGCAGCATTCGTGAAAGGGCAGGGCGGAAAAGTGAGTCAGACACAGGCGTTGATCGAAAAGGGGAAAGCGTGCATGCAGTATGCCTGCTATACACGTTCCTCTCAAGAGATCGGAGGAGGCGTAGTGTCTTTGAGGTGCATTTCCGGGGTTTAGAATTCGTTAGGCTTAAGGGATAATTACTCGACGCCCCGTCCAATCACATTCATTTCATGGCCATCGGAATCGATCCAACGGTTGACTATGCCTTCACCAGCACACCGCCAGTCGGGCAAGAGTGCCCAACCTACGTTCTTGCGTGCTAACCGCGCTTTTGGCTGAACATCCAATCGTAGAATTCTTTTGAGTCGTACACGAGGCGTCCCGCACCGTGGCCTTCGTTGGGAACAACGGTGGCTTTGGCGTTTTGGCCGCCGCTGGACTGAATTGCTTGAACCATGCGCGTTGCCCGGTCGGCTGGTACGACAGTGTCTTTTTCGCCGGCGAACGCCCAAACGGGAACGCTTGCTAGACTTTTTGCCCACGTTTTTACATCGGGCGAGATGTCTTTGGGGCCGCCGCTGCCCAGGCCGCCGACCACGGGTGCGGCTGCGGCGAAGTCTTGCGGACGGTGAGATGCCCAGAGCCATGTGCCGTATCCACCCATGCTGTTTCCAGTCAGATAGATTCTTGACTCGTCGATTGGCAGCGTTTGTTTCAAGTGACTGAGAAACTTGTCCAGATCATTGGTTGTCCAAATTCCATGTTTGCTTTCACTTCCTTTACTGCATTGCGGCGCGACGACAAGGCAAGGTCCTGCCGAGGACTTTTTGATGCCGCGAGCGATGGTTTCGGCTTGCGCCTTCACTTTCTGAACGTCGTCACCACGACCTCCTGAACCGTGAAGGTAAATGACCAACGGTAGTCGCTGGGACGATGCCGAGCTCTGGTCAAAGCCGAACACTAAATAATCTTTGTTCAAAAATTCCGTTGTCGATTGAATCGATTGTTCCAACATGTGAACTTGAGCAGTCGGAGCGGCCGCTTTCGCCGCCGCGGCGGCTGCGAGATTTTTTTGTTTCCTCGCTTCGCGCGCCATGCGTTCTTTTTCAGCACGCTGTTTCGCCAGTTGAAGTCTCGCTTCGTTTAACCGGGCAGTCTGTGCTTGTGAAGCACGCGAAATCGACGAACTCCGTGT
>CAZZDZ010000786.1:0-1391 GCA_964652675.1 uncultured Pirellulaceae bacterium | reverse complement strand
CAACGTTCGCACCGTAAGGACGCCCGCTCCGTCACAAGCCAATAACCAACGGTTGAAACGGACTCGCGCGCTGCGGTGACTACCGATGGATAGTAGTCGGGCAGAGCCGATGAACCGTGACGTTCTCCTGATTGATTAATCAGCATGGCTACGAAGAAACGTGAACGCACTTCCGAATTGCCGGAGCTGATCAAGGATCCGGTCCTTGGGACGCTACGTTTCTCAGCGGCGCTAGATGATACCGACGAGTACCAAACCAAACTCATCCTAGACGGTAGTCGCGTTACGATTGACCTTTACACTGATACGACTGGAAGTCTTAATCCGTGTATCGTCCGAGCGCGACGAATCGTCGAGCGTTTCCCTGCGATTCAAAAGAAGATGCATCGCTACATTGAGCGAGAGATATTCCCTAACTACAACAAGACGTGGCGTGCGGACAAGAAGCCGTTCACCATGGACCAAATTTTGCGTCGTCTGAAACTACGCATGGTTACCGCGCATCCAGGTCCCGAAGCCACGTTTTGGTTTGATGCTGGCGATCTCTTTTTCGCGCACGCACTCATCCTTCGCATGGGTGATCGAAACAAGTTTGTGGGTTACGATATGCCAGGCTGAAGCCTATGCAAGGAGAACCATGCAATTCACCGAAGTGCGGCATGGCGCGTTTACAAATGGAAACCAATTTGGCCGCACTCGGTGATGACTGCCGTTCGTCGACACAACATGGAGACCTATTCGATAGATCAGACCTTTAACATAGATCCACCTTACGGACTCGGGCCAATTAAAATCGGCGCCACTCCGGACGAAGTCCGAGCGGTATTTGGCAGTGATCTCGTTTGGGAGGACTGGATGGACGGCAACATGAACAATTGCCTCTACTATCACGGGCTCGTTTTTCATTTTGATCGCTGTGACTCTCGTGCCCCACTCCCTTCCGCATCGTTAACCGCAATCGAGATCTGCCGACGCGACGACTGCCTTTTCCGCGACCGACGAATGACCGACTGGACCGTCTCAGCCATACGAGAAATACTCACAGCAGAAGGGATTGCGTTCACATCACACTTGAAACACGCGATTGCAGTTCCGCAATTGAAAACGGAGATTTCATTTCAGCCTTGCGGGCGATGCAATCATTTCTGGCTGGACGGTGAGCGCATTGAATACCCGCCTCAAGAATTGACGTGGTGGAAGAAAGTTCGGACACTGTTCAACTGAAGTGCGATCGAATACCGCACTGAGATTGCGACGAACCAGTGCGATGCACACGAAGCACCGCATGACGTTTTTTCATATGGAAACCACATTGGCGGTGCTCGGTGATCGCCGCCGTTATTTGCGAGAGGCTTTTGACCCACTGCCCACTATGTTCGGAACAAGTTGAG
>CAZZDZ010000785.1:0-1432 GCA_964652675.1 uncultured Pirellulaceae bacterium | reverse complement strand
ATATTGGGTTCTTGGTTTTGCGGATCCAAAACCCAAACGCGTCCCTTGTTGGACACGCAAGCGATCTTTTTGCCGTCAGGCGAAAATTGCAGCGAGTAAATGGGTTGGCTACCATCACTGCCAGGAATCAATCGCGTTTTTCCTTGATTGTCCTGGATCAAGATGTCGTAACCTTCACCAACAGCAAGCTGGTTTGCATCGGGATGCCATGAAATAGCCGGCCGATCACTTAGTTCTCGGTCAATGGCTTTTTCGCCCAAGTCCGCAATGTCCCAAAATCGCATTTCGTCTTCGGGCAATCCGGCAGAGACAATTTGCTTGCCATTGGCACTCCAGGATGCGGCATACACTGGTCCTGTATGACCGATGAACCGTCGAACTTCTTTGAAAGAATCTGCGTTCCAAACGCGTATTGATCCATCGGCACTTGCGCTGGTCAAAAAATGCTTGTTGGGGTGCCAACCAAGAGATTCGATAAAGAGTCGGTGGCCCGACATTTTGACCGTGCGGTTGTTGGTCGTGTCGTGGACAACGATGGTGTTCTCTGGCCCGATGTAGGCAATCAATTTTCCTTCGTGGCTCCAGCAGGGATTGGCGATCCAGTCGTCGCGCAGGATCTGGGTTGTCTTTTTGCTGCGGGTATCAAACTGAAAGAGCTGTGTGCTTGTTGTCCAGGCGATCGAAAATCCGTCGTAAGACCACGCGAGGTGCCGTTTTCCTAGCTGCCCATGCACACCGCTGCCATCACCGACAATCTTCCGTTCATACCAAGACCAGACCCTTAGTTTTCCAGATTGATCGCACACCGCCAGTTGGTCGCCGCCAATGTTCCAACGAATGTCCGTTATCGCAGAGTCATGTTTGTCGAATTCGATGGTTTCAAAACCTGGGTTCCCAGGTTCAATGACTCGGATTCGACCATCACCAAATCCCATGGCCAACAGTTTATGGTTCGGACCGAAATCGGCGGCGGTGACGCCTGGCTCAATCGCCACAGAGGCTGACGATTTTCCTGTCACAGGGTCGACGGTCAAGACCTTTGATTGTGCCAGAAAGAGTACTTTTGCGAGTGGTTCATCACGAACGAATTGAATATCGTCGGCAATTCCGTCAACTTTCAGACGGGCTTGTTCCTGGTGTCCCAACTGATTCAGGTACCGCCATTCCCAGCCTGTTATGTCAGCGTGTTTTGGCTCGTCCCACTTTTGCGTTAATTCGCGAATGCGTCCAAGGCCGCCAGTCGTCGCAGCTTCGCTGGCCAACAGCATTTCGGTGTTGTAAAGATTGTTCACAATCACCGACTCTCTCTGTTGGAGTTGTCGATTGGAATCTGCTAGCGCGTCTCGTTTTTTTCCAAGCATGAATGTGGAAATCATTAATGAAATGAGTCCGACAATCATCATTCCCAGCACGGTTGTGACGGCTGCTTGAT
>CAZZDZ010000784.1:0-1435 GCA_964652675.1 uncultured Pirellulaceae bacterium | reverse complement strand
TCGGTTTTCTTATCCGTGTCTATCTGTGTTCATCCGTGGTTCCTTTTAGCCTGCCACTACCCTCTCCGGCCGCTACGGCGTCCGACTCTCCCAGAGGGCGAGTGATTCTGATTTGGAGATCTTGTTTGAATTGAAACCACGGATGAACACTGATAAACACGGATGTGATGCCGGATTGGTGGCTGACACGCGTCGGGTTACCTCCGTAGATTCGCAGTCTCAACGTGTTCACAGCCTCTGTGCGCTCGTAAATCGTCTGGCTTCCGAATTGCACGAAAAAACCGACCGGTTTGATGCCGGTCGGTTTCGTTTATTGGTTGTATCTTGCGTTTGGCTTAATACATGTCGTGGTCACCACCGTGACCTTTCTTGGAATCTTTTGGCTTCTCAGCGACGAGGGCGTCACTGGTCAGCAAGAGAGTCGCGACGCTGGCTGCGTTGCCAAGTGCTGTGCGTGTGACCTTGGTTGGGTCGATCACGCCGGCTTTGACCAGGTCTTCGTATGTGTCAGTCAACGCGTTGTAGCCGCCGTTGCCTTTCATTGCCAAGACTTTTTCGCAGACGATTCCACCATCTTGTCCAGCGTTTTCGCTGATCATGGTCAGCGGTGCTCGGCACGAACGCAGAACGATGTTGTAACCAACCAATTCATCGTCGGTCAGGTCGTCGCTTGGTTTCACGCTGCCGGAAGCACGCAGAAGTGCGACACCGCCACCAGGCAAGATGCCTTCTTCGACAGCTGCGCGTGTTGCGTGCAATGCGTCTTCGACACGAGCCTTCTTTTCTTTCATCTCGCTTTCGGTCGCGGCACCCACGTTGACTTTGGCAACACCACCGGCGAGTTTCGCCAGACGCTCTTCTAGCTTTTCGCGATCGTAGTCGCTGGAGCTGTTTTCGATTTCGCGACGGATCTGGTCGATACGTGCTTTGATGTCGGAACTCTTTCCGCCGCCTTCGATGATCGTCGTATTGTCTTTGTCGATGATGACTTTCTTGGCACGACCAAGTTGTGGCAGGTCAACGCTTTCCAGTTTGATGCCGAGTGCTTCAAAGATCGCTTGGCCACCGGTCAAAATCGCGATATCTTCCATCATGGCTTTGCGGCGATCGCCGTAGCCAGGAGCTTTCACAGCACAAACATTGAATGTGCCACGCAAACGGTTGATCACCAAGGTCGCCAAGGCTTCGCCATCGACGTCTTCGGCGATGATCAACAATGGCTTGCCTTGCTGGACGACTTTTTCCAGCATGGGGACCATGTCTTTGATGTTGCTGATCTTCTTCTCGAACACCAACACATAGGCGTCTTCCAAGACGGCTTCCATGCTGGATGAGTCGGTCACGAAGTAGGGCGACAAGTAGCCGCGATCAAACTGCATACCTTCGACCCACTCTTGTTCGGTCTGCAGGCTTTTGCCTTCGTCGACCGTGATGA
>CAZZDZ010000783.1:0-1469 GCA_964652675.1 uncultured Pirellulaceae bacterium | reverse complement strand
GATTTAGGCTGGGATTTGGGCTGAGGCTTAGAACGCACTACCACTGGTGCAGCCACTTTTAACTCTGGTTTCGATTCGCTTTGCGTTTCGAGTCGGAAACTCGTGCGAGATTCACTCGGATGGATCTGAACCACTGTTGGTGAATCAGGAACCGGCTGCATTGACGAGGACGCAATCGGCTGCGGTAGCGGCCGACCATCCATCGCAATTCCCAGCAATAACAGAGTGAAGAAGGGAACGCTGAAGCTCCAGCTTTTGAGATTTTTTGACACGAACGTGCCTTTAGAACCACCGTTTGGGGGCACACACATTGATTTTTTTCCTGCATCAATTGCGGGCTGTCGTTTGTCAACCTCTAACCGCACTCATTTGCGATATGTCATTTGACAACGACGTAGAAAAGTTGTTTTTCTCGCGTCTGCATGTCGAAGCGTTTCTGAATCTTTCAATCAGCTCTGCTCGTGCACGACGTCCGAACTATATTACCGAAGTTACCGCAGTTGAATTTCGTTACCACCCCTCTCGCAAAACAATGCGCGAACATTCCCAAAAGTTTGCGACCGTGAATCGAAGTGATTCGGATTGGGTAGGTGAGGTAAAAACGCGACAACACGATGCAAGCAACAACGCGATTACGGACGAAGTAAAGTTCGCTTTTGCGTAGGCAGCAATTTTTAAAAGTAGCCGTCGATCTCCGAGCGACGTAGCCCGACCGAACAGGCGTCCAATCGCTTTGATTCCGATCGCAAGCAGCGGCCGTCCAATGGCTTTACCGAACTACCGGAACCTAGCCTTTATCTGATCGTCTTGTTGGTTATCCACTATCTTTACCGTGTGCATTCTGTGCTGCAATTAATTGCTCTGGTTTTGCCCACCGCCATCCCAACATCAACGTTGGTCGTCCAAAAA
The DNA here is from genome assembly GCA_964652675.1 of uncultured Pirellulaceae bacterium. Lineage (GTDB taxonomy): Bacteria > Planctomycetota > Planctomycetia > Pirellulales > Pirellulaceae > K23-9. Next base: position 560 of record CAZZDZ010000783.1, on the reverse strand, counting down.
CTTGCCCAATCAACCATGGAACGAAGTGGATTGTGGTTACGGGGATCAGCAGCCAATATCCGAAATCAAATATTCGCAACGGTTCAGCACGCACTAGAATCCATATGCAAAACGCGGGAAACGCGCCGATGATCAATGATGGAATCACTAACCAAAATCGTGGAAGAAAACCAATTCGGTTTTTACAAGCGGGGCAACGCCAAGAAAGAGTGAGTTTTCTAAGCCACGGGATCCGAGTACAGCAGACAGGGCAGGCAAACAATCGCGACGGTGTCCGAGCGGTACCAGCGTCGTTTGAGTTAGGCGGTACGTAGGGGTTTGTGTTCAAATTCAAGTGGATTGCGAAATGCGATCTACGAGTGCATAGGAGGTGCACCATTGCGTAGAAGGTTTAACAGTTCTTTCTAATCAGTCTAACAGCAGGACATGATTGTGCACAAATTCTGCGAAGTAGATCGGGAGTTGGCTTTCTGCTTGGTTAGCTTTTGGAAATCGGTCGGGCCATTGGGCGGACGCTTTATGCGATTGGAATCACAGCGTTTGGATGCCGGTTCGGTCGG
>CAZZDZ010000782.1:0-1481 GCA_964652675.1 uncultured Pirellulaceae bacterium | reverse complement strand
TCGGAAGCGTCAGCGAAAAGACGAACGGGTTCCAATCGCCCGCAAACGATTTGCCCGGCAAGGCAAGGTAACTGATGCTGCTGAGAAACGTTGCGAAAATCGACAGTCCGCACAACCAACCGGGTAGCGACCGTCCGCCAGTCGTGAATTCTTCGGTCGATTGATTTCGACGAGAGAAATACAGTCCGACCCCGATCACTCCCGCAAAGTAAATGATCAGAACAAGCCAGTCGATGATGGCAAAGTCTGCTTGCACTATTCGAGCTTCTTGGGGGCAGTATTTTCGTTGGCCGTTGGCCGCTTTGCTAAGTCAAGTGTCGCAAGAATCTGCGAGATCTGATCGCGCTGCGGTTGAAAAAACTTATGGAACGGATCCGCAGGAATGTCTTCGCAGATCCCAAGCAGCGAAAGCGCCGACTTCGTGGCTTTGATATAACGCGACGCATACTTTCCAACATCGTAGATCGCTTGCAAGCCGAGAATCTGAGCGTGAGTCTCCTTGATGACCGATTCGTCATTGGCCACCAGCGCGTTGAAGTGCCGGACAAACAAATGCGGATACACATTTGCCCCGCCTGAGACGCCGCCGTCTCCACCAAGTTTGATCGCGTCGCGCAACATTGCCTCCGGACCGATCGCGACCGACCAATCAGGCCGCAACTTTTTTAGATCGCAAACGCGTGCGAAATAATCAAGGTCTCCGCTGCTGTCTTTGATCCCGATGATTGATTCGATATCGGCCAACTTTTTGAGCGTTTCGATTTCAAACCAAACCTTCGTCAGACTCGGCATGTTGTAAAGAATCAGCGGCAGTGGCAACTGAGCTTCGATTTCGCGAATGTAGCTGGTCAGCTCCGTTTGCCCGGCAGGAAAGTAGTAAGGCGTTGTCAGTACAACGGCGTCCGCGCCGGCATCGCACGCATGCTTGGCAAGATCAACCGATTCCACAAAAGCCGTGTCCGTTACTCCTACCAACACGGGAATCCGCCCGTTCACATGACTGGTCACCGTGGAAATCAACTCGCGACGCAGACGATAGCTCAGACTGGGGGCTTCTCCGGTGGTTCCCAAAATGAACACACCCGATACACCACCGTCCATCACGTGGTCCAGCAACCGCGCGAGTCCATCATGATCCAATTCATCACGCGCGGTCAGCGGCGTCACCAGTGGCGGAATGATTCCGCTAAGTCGAAGCGGTTTTGTTGAAGTGGAACGATTCATTTCGCATGAGCTTTGTAGGGCCGGTTCCCACCGGCCGGATTGAACTGTGATTCTTTGCATGTGTCTTTCCTCAACGCAACAGATTCACAGCCTTGAAGCGTGACTTCGCAGTGAGCTTTCTGCGCGGCCGGTGGGAACCGGCCCTACCGTGAACTTTTCTCAATCTTTGAAGAGGGACATCTGACTTGTTTTCCCTGCGCGGTCATGGGGACTGACAACGTAGCCCCGCATTGCGGACATCCGACCTGAACTCCCAT
>CAZZDZ010000781.1:0-1481 GCA_964652675.1 uncultured Pirellulaceae bacterium | reverse complement strand
TCTGCAAAGGAACCAAAAACCGCATCGAGAACCGGTTGTTCATTGACAACCGTCGCGTTCGCGTCGATGAGCCCTGACGCTGGGGCGTCTGAAGTGGTAGCCGACAAAAATGACGACACAATCGCTTCGGATTCAGCTTCACCTTCGCCAAGATTTTGGCGATCCAGGAAATTAATGATCCGAAGTGCATCCAGCGCCGACGCTCGGTTGTCTCCGTTTTGGTCATAAAAGAAACCCGGCCATTCTTGGACCGTTGGATCCACCAACTCTTGCGTCTCAGCATCGGAGAATCGGTTATTAGCCAATTCATTGATCACCAACAGGGCATCTCCAGCAGTAACATTGCCATCGCCGTTGGTATCGCTGGGGTTGGTCACATTTTGCCACACGTTGGCCAAATCAACCTGCAGGACTTGGTCGCTGACAATGTTGGCAATTTGGTGTGTGAAGCGTCCGTCAACTTCAATGGGATCGTCGTATCGCCAGTCGTCTGAATCTGCAAAGCGGATGGAATCGCCATCGCCACCACGAATCGTGATCGGCCCAGCGGTTGACAGGGCGGATACCGATGCGGCATCGACTGTGATCACGTTCGCGTTTTCGTCACCGAGATCAATCAATGAAAAGTTACTGGCCTGGAAAGTCGCTTCGGCGAAACTGAAATCGCTATCACCACCAGCCAACACAAGTGTGTTGTCGCCAGCGGCGCCATCCAAGTTCAATCCACCTTCGAGAATAACGCTGCCGCCGCTGAAGTCCAGCGTGATCGTGTCGTCGTCGCTTTGACCATCCACATTCAACACACCGACAGACTCAAGTGGCACACTGAATAAGATTTCGCTGCTGCCGCGAACGACAACTTGGTTGTCTTCCAAAACGAGCGACGCGATCGCTTCGGGATCATTGACGGTGACATCGGGCGATGCATTGCCATCTAAAATTGACAACCAGTAATCTTCGACTTCGCCGTCCGCTGCTGGACCTGTTGGCAACAGCCCACCCGATGAACTGAGCCGGAATCTTGCGGCGGTATCACCTATGTTTGCACCGGCTGGAATCGCAAACGAAAGTAAATTGGATCCAGCATTCACGTCTACGCTGGCAGCGATTTGCTCGTTTGCATCATCCCAATCACCGTCTCGGTTAAAATCAATCCAGGCGTCGACTCTACCGGTACCCGAAGCCGTGATCAAAAAGCTGGAGACGGTTGCGTCATCGACCGTCGAGATCAGTTGTGCGACTTGCACAACGCCGTCTTCGTCCGCAACGCCATTGCCGTCATCGCCGCCGCCGCTACTACCAGCTTGTGCATCAGGTTGTCCGTCTCCTTCGGCATCAACAAAACTGCCCAAGAACAAGTCACCGACGATGTGCCGGGCTCCGTCTTGTGCTCGAGTCACCGGATAGTCGTTCGCAAACCCGCTATCGGCTGCCGCTGGCGCGTCACCAAAGTCAGAAACGAATTCTACCGTCACGGTGGC
>CAZZDZ010000780.1:0-1487 GCA_964652675.1 uncultured Pirellulaceae bacterium | reverse complement strand
CGCTGGCGGAGCTTCACCTACGACGAGATCATCAAACGGGATAAAGCCAACCTCGACATCTTTTGGCTAAAAGACGATGCGTTGGAGGACAGCGAGAATCTGCCCGATCCTGAAATACTTGCCCAGGAGATTGCGGATGATCTTCAATCGGCACTGGAACACTTCACGGCGATAGCGGCCGAACTGAAAGAGTAGCATGAGCGACGCAAAATGCGGCTCAAACAGAATGTGTACTTTATATTGATCACGACTTGCTCTGATTTCTCTGACTTTTTTCGTTTGGCTTGTGATAAAAAGACTTTGTTGAAGCGGTGGACGTGATTGCGAGTTTTCAGTCTAAAGCACGTCAATTCCTCGCCCGCCACGGTTCTGATTTGCCGGAAATAAAATGAGATATTGAGAACTTATTGTGAACGTTGTGCGTTGTCTGATTGCAGTGGCCGTTGTTTTTGCGTCGGTTGATTCGTCGCTCTCTCAAGAACCTGATGCTTCGAAGAACCGCGTGGGTCTTCGCGAAGGTGTTGGCGGGGTTGGTCAGCTTAACTGCTTTGGATTTTCAGGCGATGACGCCAGCGGTTTGCAAACCTGGTTGCGTTTTCGGCCACAACGTTCTTATTTGTTGAGCGCGCACCGTGGTGGTGTTCTGCCGGGGTTCCCCGAAAACTGCATTGCCACCTTTGAACACTCACTGGCGCATGGCGCTACGATGCTGGAAGTTGATCCACGCTTGACCAAGGATGGGGCAATCGTACTGCATCATGATAAAACTCTTGATCGCACTACCTCCGGGACAGGACGGGTCAGCGATAAGACGCTGGCCGAGTTGCAAGAATTGACGTTGACGGACCTGAACGGCGATCCAACGTCGCATAAGATGCCCACTTTAAAACAAACGATCGACTGGGCACGCAACAAAACGGTGTTGGTACTCGACCAAAAAGACGTACCGCTGCAACAGCGCATTGCGGCAATCACTGACAACAACGCTGAAGCATTCGTGATGCTGATTATCAGTAACGTGAAACAAGCCCAGCAAGTTCATACCAGCAACCCAAAGATCACAATGGAGATCATGGTGCCTGATCTGGAACGTGTGAAGGCGATCGATAAATCCAAACTTCCGTGGCGCAAGTTGATCGCCTTCGTTGGTCATCAGCCACCATACGACCACGCCTTGATCGAAGCTATCCACGATCGTGGCGCGATGTGCATGGCTGGCACTTCCAGAAACCTAGACTTGAAGCTTCGTAAGGCAACTTCATCAAAACCACCTCAGGCAAAACCGGCGGAGTCCAAACTGTCGCTCGCCAACGAATACAGAAAACTACTGGACTTGGGTATCGACGTGCTTGAAACGGATATGCCCATTCAGATTCACAACATTCTGCGGCCAAATTGATTCTGGCAACGCTGGAGTCCAGGCTTTAGCCGCTTGGGTATTCACTTACGAGCGAAAAGGGCGGCTAAAGCCTGCACTCCAGCGAGGT
>CAZZDZ010000779.1:0-1488 GCA_964652675.1 uncultured Pirellulaceae bacterium | reverse complement strand
CAAAATGGACGGACAAAATGGACATTGGGCGATGCGTTGGGGCATGGCCACTTTTTTTCTGCCTCCAATCACTTCCAACCAACTGGTTGCGTCCAAGCCTGCTGGTATTGATTTTCGTAGGACGGATCGTTGTGTGGTTGGCTGCTGGTAACGATCGCACGAACGTACATTTCGTCACCCGTCATCGTGTACTCGGGATTCAATCCCTTGACGGTCGCAAAGACTTCGCCAGGAACGACTTCAGCGCCGTCCTTAATTCGCTTTGTTCCTAAAAACTGCGTCGTGAAAGTCGCGTCGCCGCTGGGTTCGATTTCTAAGGACAATTTTGCCGCGTCGTTGTCAAATTGAACGTCTTTTAAAGTCACACCGCTGGAGGCGTAAAAATCCCCTCGTTTCATCGATTGAATCAAGTGCTCTGGCGTCAAGTAACGGCTGCGAACCATGACCCAACCGCGCCCCGGTCGCGAACCCTTTTTGCCGTGATATTCGTGACTGTCATCGGTCGCGATTCCCATGATCGGTTTGATGTTGGCATCACCGCGGCGAATCGCATTGATCATGTCCCACATCTTTTCGATGCTTGGGTGCTCTTTATCGCCCAACTGATTCACGCTTGGGTGCCCGTTGTAGACCTCAAAAAACCTTTCGGTTTCGACGGCAGCCAAGTCTTCGGCGGTGACCGCGTATCCAAAATTAGGATGATTCAAATGTGGTAAGACTTGCCGACCGTGACTCCGCTCGTGTTCAATGATCGCTCTCAAGTTGTTGCGGATCGTATCGCGGATCGAATCACCACGCTGCGGTTCAATTTTCTCCGCCAGATTGGTTGCGTTAATATGGATCGGCTTGCCATCGTGTTTGTCGCTGATTTCTTCCGCGGGGATCATGATGAACTCTCCACGTTTTTCGACCAAGCCACGAAATTCGTCTAGCGGTTTCAAGCGAACTTGGTGGTCTTTCTCACCCTCGGTACCGCGAGTTTGTACCCAGCTATCGCCGAATCGTTTTCGGTAACGATCCAGCAATCCATCATCGCTACGTTTCACCGCCGCTGCGACAGCCATCCACCGCTGGCCATCACTGAGCGTGTTGTGATCACTCAACGCAAGAAAGTTGTACCCATGCTGGACGTACCAATCGGCTATCATCTCGGGGAACTCATCGCCGTCAGACCAAAGAGAATGCGTGTGTAGATTTCCCTTGAACCAACGAAGTTCGCGCGAAAGCGGATCTTGGGCGGTCACAAAACTGACACTGCCCAAAACGGCGGTCAGCGCAAAAACAAAACGAAAACAGCGAACGGCAAATAGCATGGCGTGACCTGAAATACACGACGCGAGGGAAATATGTGTGAGTAAGATACCATGCAGAGACAGCGAGAGTGGGGGTCCAATAAATTGCTAAGGCCTTGAACGAAAGGCTGTAGCGAACGTCGTCAAGACTTTCGGCGATTCAGAACCGCAGGCGATATCCAGAAGATTTTGTTGC
>CAZZDZ010000778.1:0-1500 GCA_964652675.1 uncultured Pirellulaceae bacterium | reverse complement strand
CGCTGAATCGCCGATCGATGATTCGTAGTTCGGCGCTCTTGGGAACGCTTGGTCTTGGTTCATTGCTGAACGATTCGCTGCTGAGCCAGGCGAACGCCGCAGAGAGCAACGATGCGACCGACTCCAACGTTGGGCTACCGACTTTGCCACACTTTCCGCCAAAAGTAAAACGGGTGATCTACCTGTTTCAATCTGGCGGTCCTGCGCAAATGGATTTGTTTGACTACAAACCGGGTTTGAAAGACAAGTTTGGCGAAGAAGTCCCGCGCAGCGTCTATCCCGATGATCGCAAGACAACAATGAGTTCGGCGCAAGCATCGTTTCCGGTCGCGCCCAGCAAATTCAAGTTCTCGCAACACGGCCAAGGCGGAACATGGTTCTCTGAAAAACTGCCACACATCGCGGGGATCGCCGACGACATGTGCGTGATTCGATCGATGCACACTGACGCGATCAATCACGATCCGGCGATCACCTTTCAGCAAACGGGATCGCAAATTCCGGGGCGACCAAGCATCGGATCTTGGTCAAGCTACGGACTGGGCAGCGAAAATGATAACTTGCCAGCTTTTGTCGCGATGAGTTCCCGAGGCAGCGGCAAAGCGGGCCAACCGCTCTACGATCGTTTGTGGGGTAGCGGTTTTTTGCCAACACGTTACCAGGGCGTCAAGTTTCGTAACCAAGGCGACCCGGTTCTGGATATCAACGATCCCATTGGTGTGTCGCGTGACACGCGTCGGACGATGCTGGATTCGCTGGCGCAGTTAAACCAGATGAAATACCAGGCCGTTAGCGATCCCGAGATCCAAACACGCATCGCGCAGTACGAACTGGCCTATCGGATGCAAATGTCCGTCCCCGACTTGTTGGACTTTACGGATGAACCTCAACATATCTTGGACATGTATGGCGACGAGGTCAAAACGCCTGGCAGGTACGGATTCAATTGCCTGATTGCAAGGCGACTGATCGAACGGGGCGTTCGGTTTGTGCAGTTGTTTCATCAAGGTTGGGATCAACACGGCAACTTGCCCGTGCAAATTTCTAAGCAGTGCAAGGACGTTGATCAACCAACTGCTGGATTGATCAATGATTTACGTCAACGCGGAATGCTGGAAGATACATTGATCATCTGGGGCGGTGAATTCGGGCGAACGATTTATTCACAAGGCAAGTTGACGGACAAGTCCTACGGTCGTGATCATCATCCAAGTTGTTTTACGATGTGGATGGCTGGCGGCGGAGTTCGCGGCGGGACCACCTACGGCAGCACCGATGATTACAGCGTGAATGTTGCCGAAAACGGAGTCAGTGTTCACGATCTGCACGCAACCGTGATGCACTTGATGGGCATCGATCACGAGAGATTCATCTACAAACACCAAGGCCGAGATTTTCGGCTAACCGACGTTCACGGGACGGTCGTCAAAGACTTGCTGGCCTAAGACGAGCGGCAGATGAAAATCCACCTGTAGCGGAAGTCGTCAAGCGACCGGGTAC
>CAZZDZ010000777.1:0-1502 GCA_964652675.1 uncultured Pirellulaceae bacterium | reverse complement strand
ATTTTGATGCCGGGATACTGTTTGCGGAAACCATCGACGTGCTCAGCGCGAAACATTTGGTGCACGCTGCAGTGGCCTTTCCACAAAATCACCTTGCTCTTTTCTATCGCAGCGTCTTTGTTGCCCCCAAGCTCCAGTTGGAATGGATCCCAGACCGGCATCTCGCTTTCGGTGATGCCCATTTTCAACGCGGTGTTGCGGCCGAGATGCTGATCGGGAAAAAAGAACACGCGCTCGCCACGCTCGAATGCCCACTCCAACACAGCTTGTGCATTGCTGCTGGTGCAAACGATCCCGCCGTGCTTGCCACAAAACGCTTTTAAGCTCGCGGCGCTGTTGATGTACGTAACCGGAATGACCTTTTCAGTATCAATCACTTCGGACATGTCTTCCCAAGCGGCTTCGACTTGTTTGATTCCGGCCATGTCGGCCATTGAACAACCGGCAGCCATGTCCGGCAGAATCACCGTCGTGCGACGCCCGTCGCGTTCCGCCAATTTCTCGGGGCGGTTCGCCAAAATGTCGGCTGTCTCGGCCATGAAGTGAACGCCGCAGAAAACAATCGTCTTGCAAGTGGTCGAATCGGCCGCCATCTGGCTAAGCTTGTAGCTGTCGCCGCGCAAATCCGAATTCGCGATCACTTCGTCTTGTTGATAATGGTGCCCCAAAATCAACAATTCGTCGCCAAGCTCTTTGCGTACCGATGCGATTCGCGATTCAAGTTCCGCCGACTCCAATTTCTTGTACGGATCCAGCGGGTGAATCGGCTCGGCTTGGGTGTCTGCTATTTGGTCCGTACTCAACGGTCTTTCCTTCGTCATGGAGATTCTGGCATTGGTGTACTGTGTTGCTCACCGGGTTGCTCACCGGAAATTCATGCCATCGCCGAATTATACCCTCTCGGCGTCGTTTGGCGGAGGCTCCAAACAAACACTGATTTGCCAGGGGCTGGCGGATTGGATTTCTTTGGCATCGTGATCGGTGGCGACGAACACCCGAACGTCCTTTACATCGAGCGTTTGTAAGTCAATATCGCTGTTGTATCGCCATTCACGCTCGGCCGTCCAGTCATAAGTTTTCCCGATCGCTTGGAATCGATACTGGTCACTTGTGTCGATGGACGCTCGATCCTGCTTGTCGCCATAAATCACTGATCTGAAACCCAGACGCTCTGCCGTCTTTCGACGAATCGCGATACCGTACGGTTCATAGTCCCAACGTTTTAGATGGGGCCGATAGCATCGCGAAAGCAACCGGTCTGCCAATGGTGCTGAGGAGAAACACACTACCGGCCATTTTTTGGCGCTCGCGATTGCGTTGGCGATCAGCTTTTTGCTCCGGATGATTCTCCGCAACGTATCCAGCGGGGTACGGTTCGCATCAACTTGGCCCAGCAACAGTGCATCGCGATATTGATGTTCTGTCTGCCCAGGCCACGGCCCCACGCACGACCGAGTGCAATGCACCAGCCATTCGTTTTCGCTGTGGATCCAGCCACCGTT
>CAZZDZ010000776.1:0-1503 GCA_964652675.1 uncultured Pirellulaceae bacterium | reverse complement strand
AACCGACGACCTCGAGGTTATGAGCCTCGCGAGCTACCGGGCTGCTCCATCCCGCGGTATTTTTCGTGACCGATCTCTCAGCCGCGAGTGCGAGTTATCCGAAATTTGCTGCTCGCTGTCAACGGGACCATCGGACGAATCACAAACTTGGACCTGGTTGTGGTTTTTGAAAGTAGAAGACGTCTAACCCACAATACACAGCGCCTAAGTAGTTACCGTTGGTGAAATAGACAAACGCTCAGGGCTCAAGTTCGTCTAATCAGCAGGAAATCGATGAATTTTCGCGGTTTTGGGCTTCGACTCCGGCGCATCGGTCCGGCTACAATTGTGGATGAGTTTTTTTTCAAGGTGTTTTACCAAGACGTTAGGCTATTTGTCCTTGGTGCATGTCGCCACAATCCGCATATTCGACTCGGTCGCGCAATGGGATGCCCCTTATTCTTATCTCGCTTGTCTTTCCGCTCGTTATGAACCGCTGCTGATACTGGAGTTGTAAACTTCCTAAGGGCGTTTACGGTCTCCGTGCTGATGTTTACAGCTACATTCGTCTGCTTGGTGTTCGATGTCGCAAACCAACTATCCCCCCTCTGAGTCTTCGGGCACCGGCATGAGCGGTGTGACGCAAGACAGCGTGAATGCGCCGCCAGACACCGTTAAGCGTCCGCCAACTTCGGTGCCCGCTCCACCGTCAAAGACTCAAGCGGCTCCACCGTCAAAGGCCCAAGCTGCACCGCTGGTACCACCGCCAGCCCCACCAGTTGCTCCGCCCCAGATGCCTTTGCCGCCATCGGCACAGCAGACATCACAAACTCAGCCTCCGGCAATCCCGCCACAAGCACCCGTCGCGCCGCCAGCACCGCAGACACCTGTCGCGCCCCAAGCCATACCGGCTCTTGAGCGCCCCGTTCAAAAGCAACCTGCACAAAACAAGCGAGCGGCGAAAGTCATTCCGCCACCGCCACCGCCGCGATCGACTTTACCTCCGATTCGCAGAGGACCAGAGATATCGCCGCGAGTCAGCGGGGTTGGTTCGGCGACTGCACCACGATGGCGCGGTGAACTGGATAGTATTCACAGCGAAGCTGAAGCGAAAAAGGCGGCGAGGCGAGCAACGTTGCTGGCCGCCGAGACGGGGCGACCGATCCCAACGGACTTGCCCGAAGACGAGGAAGAGGGAATTAACCCCGCCAAAGCGGCGCCGCCTTGGCTGGTCAGTACCGTTTTCCACTTGATCCTTTTCTTGATCTTGGCCTTGATTACTTCGCCTGTTGGATCAGGAGTTAGCCGGGTGTTGCTGGAAATGGGTTTCAGCGAAAAAGAGTCGACGGTGGAGCTAACTGAATTCACGATTGATGCATCCGATGATATTAGTGAAGATTTCGAAGCGATTGCCGATGCTCCTGTCGACGTCGACGTGTCAGAGGTGTTGGACAGCATCGAGAGCGCTGACGCGTCCGAGATGGCACCGACCGACATTGGGATTGGTGTGGAATCGACTTTGAT
>CAZZDZ010000775.1:0-1506 GCA_964652675.1 uncultured Pirellulaceae bacterium | reverse complement strand
CGTCACCACCATGCCAACGGTGTGGTCCTTGGAGATCGACGCCAAACGTTGTTGTTCGCGCAAATACGGCCAATTGGGGCCCGCGCCACTCCCGGGCAATTGCACAAAGCAAAACGGATTCTGCTTTTCACTTAGCCGAACTAGCCAACTTGCAATCAGTGCTTGCATTTTGACCTGATAGTCACGTGGATCTTCTATCTTTCCGCAGTTCGATTCGCCCTGATACCAAAGCACTCCTGCTGAAACAAAACGCCTCGAGCGGTCCATCGCGATTGGCGCTAACCGCGAATTGAATAGGCGGCCCGGCAGCCAGTTTGCATCGCGTGCCCGTACTCCACCAGGCAATCGCTGCAGCGCGGCCAGGTCATCTTTGTCACCCAATTCGGCTTCGCGAACCAACGTAGGATGATCGACAAAGGCACTGCGAGGAATAAAAGGCTCGATCGGTGTTCCGCCCCGCGATACGTCGACAATTCCAATGGGAACGTTCGTTTCTAAATGCATCCGCCTGGCACAGCAGAATGCTGCGGCAGAGAACTTTTTGACTGACTCCGGTGAACATTTGGTCCACTTGGGATTTGATTTCAACCAAGTCAGCGGCTGCGATGACGGCCCGTCCGCGATCCGCGTGAAACGAATCGCGGGAAAGTCACTTTCAGCTGCGATCGTCACCATCTCATCCAAAGATTTTGCACAGGCACCGACGGTCATGGCCATGTTGGATTGACCGCCAGCGTAGTAAACATCGCCAACCAGCACGTCGTTGATTGTGATTTCGCTTGTGCCGGTTACTTGAATCGTTCGCGGTTTCGATGAGGGTTTCAAGACAGGAAGTGACAGCGACCAATCACCACTGGAGTCAGCGACCGTCGATCCGGTAAAGACGTCACCGAACTTCACCGTGATCTTTTCGCCTGCCAACGCGCGTCCCCAAATCGGGCATGCAGCACCGCGTTGCAAGACCACACCATCAGAAAAGATCGGAGCAACACTGATATCAGCCAAAACAATGCCTGGCATCAGAAAAAGGACCAACAAAAGTGACGTACGCATGGTGTATCATTGGAGAGAACGGAAAAGCAAAATGATAGTTAAGAAGTTGGCTGCTTCAATCGGCTTTGAGAAACATCATATCCACACTTCAGCCAGCCAAAGCCGATGTTCGAATGGACTCCGTTTGAACATCTTCACCCGCCACACTTGGACAGTGGATTTGTCAGCAGACGCGGCGAATTTCGCTTGGAACCACTTCCTGATGGTGGAACCCGTCTGCATGGAACCACTTGGTATGAAATCGACGTCCGTCCCAGACTTTATTGGAAAGGGCTAGCGGATCCGCTGTTACACGCGATCCATCGACGCGTCCTGAACCACATTGCTCAGCAGTCGACCAAATAGAAATCGCTTGTCGGATTGCATTGCCCAGTCGGTTTGCCAATGGTTTACGTTACACTGCGATTAACGTACCCTTCGTTGCGAAGGCATCATCGCCCACAATACGTTTTT
>CAZZDZ010000774.1:0-1508 GCA_964652675.1 uncultured Pirellulaceae bacterium | reverse complement strand
TCAAACGCGCGGCCGACCATCATGAGTCGCAGTGCTTCCTGTGCCTGTTCATCTGTGAGCGGGGCGCTGGCACCGGCAACCAGTGTGCCGTTGCTTTTGAGAATTTTATGGGTATCGACGGGCTTCTTGCGCGGTTTAAATTGCGGAGGGCAAATTTCACTCATTCGTGTGGCCTGAGGGATGGTTGCAGGGGTTGGCAGGGTTCCTAGGATACCTGTATGTATAGCGGCTTGCACACTACCAATTTTCTGCGTGCCTGTTATGCATTCAGTGCTCCTGTAGCGGATTATCTGATGCGATACGTATGAATGAGTGTGTTCGAATGCGCGGGTGCCACTTTGTCGGTAAAGGGCGTAGTCGGTAAAGGGCGCAGATGGTAAAGGGGGCAGATGGTTAAAAGCGAGATCGCGGGTTGTGCGGGAATTAATCGTCACCGATGGATCACTGCCGGCTTTCTGCTCGGTCGCGTTCACTGTTATGTCTGTCACAGTGGCGGACTCGCGTGCTGTGCGGTGGGTCTAATATCTCGATGTCGCGCCCGGCATGCTGCCTTACCATTATGCAATCGGCGCAATAGTTGATAGTTGATTGACTGCAAACAGGCCGCGTTATTCTAAACTTAACCGCATCAGGATTCCTATTTCTTGCAATGTGGATCGACTCATGCCCACAATTGAGCCGTCGGATTCCATACCAGAATAATAATAAAATGGCTGGCCGTAGATTCAAACACTATCCAGCAGGACGGAAGGTGGTGCACTTTACCCGTTGGCTAAAGTCAAAACATCGGATCATTTGCGCGCTGGCCTTGCTGCCCGCGCTGCTGACATTGCCAGCGGCTACACCGCAGGATGCTGTGCCAGTGACGACGCTGAGAAAAGACCTTAGCGTCGTAATTAAAGGCATTGATGGTATCGAGCTGAACAATGTTCGTGGATTGCTGAACATATGGGAGTTTAATTCGAAACTGGTCGAAAGTGTTCCACGTCTTCGGTACATGCACAAGAAGGCACCGGAGCAAATAAAGGCCGCGTTACGTCCATTCGGGTACTACCGCGCAGAGGTGGAAAGTGAGCTGCTGGATCTCGAGAGAAACTGGCAGGTGACCTATAACATCTCGGTCAAAGACCGTGTGCCAGTCGCTAGTAGTAACTACCGGATAACCGGTGACGGCAGTGAACTGCCTGAATTTCGAGAGTTGCAGGAGCTGGCATACTTCAGGCCGGGCAAATTACTTGATCAGCAATTGTATGAGGATCTGAAGCAGCAGTTGCAAACGGTTGCTACCCGTTTAGGGTTTTTTGAAGCCGAACTGAAGAAGAATGAAATTCTTATCAACATGGATGCCTATTCAGCGCATGTTACTTTGTTGTTTGAAACCGGACCACGCTACAAGATAGGCCCGGTGACATTGCAGCAGGATCGCAGTTGGCTCAATGCTGATTTGCTCGCACGATTTGTTGAGTTGGAAAACCCGCAGAGTTACGACGCGCGCGAGCTACAAACAT
>CAZZDZ010000773.1:0-1522 GCA_964652675.1 uncultured Pirellulaceae bacterium | reverse complement strand
ATTGGCAAACGCTCAACGCCCCAACATCCTGTTGATTCTTTCGGACGATCACAGTCTGCCGCATGTCGGGGCCTACGGAGGTAACTGCCGCGAGCTGGGTTTAACACCGAACTTGGATTCTTTTGCGGCTCAGGGGATGCTGTTTCATCGCGCCTACACGGCCGCGCCGCAGTGTGCGCCATCCCGAGCGGCGATCTTCTCGGGACGTTCGCCGGTGGGAATCGCGGCAACACGCTTTGCCCAACCCGCTCGTGCGGGAACTCCGTTTTTTACAGATTTGCTGCGAGACAGCGGATACTGGGTCGGGCTGGACGGTCGCCACCAACATCTGGAAGGTCGAGTTCGCGACTCGAACGTCGTCAATGAAGCACTGATCAAACAGGGAATGAAGGGACCTGAGTTTGAGGCTCGCTTTGACCATTTTGTGCAGTCGTGGAGCACCAGACGACCGCCCGAAGAAGTCGGTCATCGCGTAGGCGAAATCTTGGATCTCGTTCCCAATGGCAAGCCGTGGTTTCTGTACTTTGGGTTCAATCAGCCACATCGCCGTTGGGGCACAGATCACGATGGAATCGATCCCGATAAACTCAGTCTACCGCCTGATTGGCCAGACCTGCCAGAGGTCCGGCTAGACTACGCGCGCTACCTTTCCGATGTGCGAGATCTGGATCGTGGATTCGGAGAAATCCTGCAAGTATTGGACCGCCGAGGATTGAAGGAAAACACGCTCGTTATTTTCATGGGTGACAACGGCGAAGCGCTTCTGCGTGGCAAGGGTACGCTTCACACCAGAGGCACGCATGTTCCGCTGATTGTTCGTTGGCCCGGGAAAGTGCAAACCGGATCGGAAAGTCCACACCTGATCAGCGGCGTCGATCTCGCGCCGACGATCTTGGATGCAGCGACGGTCGAACCAGCAAAAGGAATGCCACCAAAAAGAATGCCACCAAAAAGAATGACTGGGCACAGCTTTCTTGATGTCCTGCTTGGCAAGCGTGTCGAAAGTCAGAAGTATGTTTTTGCGGAACGCGGTTGGCATTGGGGATCACTATTGAATACCGAAGGCTTCGATTTGAGTCGATCGGTAACCTCGCAGCGCCATCACTACATCTTCAACGCGATTCCGGAACGCGAATTTGCTCCCGTCGATATGACCAGAAAGAATATAGCCTGGAAAGCAGTTCAGGATTCGCGTGCAGCAGGTAAGTTACTTCCACTGCATGAGCGACTCTATTTTCAAAATCCGCGACCGATCTTCGAGCTCTACGACCTGAAGTCGGATCCGTTTCAACTGAACAACTTGGCAGGCAAAGCAAAATCCAAAGAGATCGAGACCGAAATGCGGACCGAGCTGGTTCGTTGGATGGTCAGCGAAGGTGATTACCTGCCTCTGCCATCTGACATCATGCGAACGACGCCAGCGAATAAGTAGAACCCAACTACACGACGGCGAGAAATTCGTTCTACGCCGCCAGGATTGATGATGAAAAACAACCTTGAAACAAAGCCACTCAGCCGTCGC
>CAZZDZ010000772.1:0-1529 GCA_964652675.1 uncultured Pirellulaceae bacterium | reverse complement strand
CGATCAATGGCGAACGTTGGCAACCGATCATGGGTGCCACTTGGCAAGAACGCGGTGGCATTGTGTCGGCGCGTGGAATGGGCAAAGGTTTTGGTGGCCGTTCGCTCTGTTTGTCCCAGCAAGAGATTCCCAAGACGCCTTTCGAGATCGCCGTGTTGGTCAAGCTGGATGACGAATCCGGCGCGGCGGGGTTGGCGTTCTACAGTGACGAAAAAGACAAACACTATGGGTTTTATCCCAGCAACGGCCGATTGCGCCTGACGTGCTTCAAGGGCGCGACTGTTTATTCATGGCAAGTGCTAGAAGAGATCGAATCTGAGTTCTATCTACCTGGGCAATGGAATCGGCTGAGGGTTCGTGTAGAAGAAAACCAAATTCAGTGCTTCGTAAACGGGCACCTTGTCGTGACGACAAAAGACAAACAGCTAACCACCGGAAAGGTCGGTTTGGTGAAGTTCCGAAACACAAACCCCGACTTCAAACGTTTTGCGATCGGCGAAAACCTTGAACCAACGGTCGTTTCTAAGCAAATGGCTAAGTGGCTTGATCGACTGGATCAACGGAAGATCGACTTAGAGCAAGTAAAAAGTTCGCAGGTCCAGCAGTTGGGGCAATCCTCTGATGCGTCTGTCCGCGAACTGATGCGCCGCGCCACGATTTTGGACAACGAATCGAAACAGATGAGGCGTTTGGCAGAAGACTTAAAGCGTGTTCCAACCTTGGCGCAACTCAAAGAGCTTTATGTTGATGCCAACGAGAACAAAGACCGACTTTTGACGGCAACACTGCTGGTCGCGCAGTTGGACAACCCCGACATCGACATCAGTTTTTACAAGAATCGTGTTGACGTGATGGCCGGTGAAATCCGTGCCGATTTAGAGAAAGACGCCGATCAAGTGACGCGACGTAAAGCCTTGGACAATTATTTGTTCAAGCAAAACGGTTTCCACGCTGGTCGCAGTGAATACTATCACGTTGCCAATAGCCATCTTGATCGTGTGATCGATGATCGCGAAGGATTGCCGATCACGATGTCGATTCTGTACATGGAACTTGGACGTCGGTTAGAAATGCGAATCGATGGCGTCGGGTTGCCCGGGCGATTTATTGTCAATCACGTGATCAGTGACAAGGACGACGACAATCAGTTGATCGATGTGTTCGATGGCGGAAAACTGCTTTCAAAAGCGGATGCGTCGGAGCTGGTTCGTGAATTTGCCAATCGCACGCTGCAACTGAACGACCTGCGGGCACAAGATGACCGCGAGATCTTGACCCGTGTCTTGAGCAATTTGATGGGGATCGCGACTCGCAATGAAGATCTCGAATCGATGCTGCGATACATCGAAGCGATGGTGGTGATCAATCCCGAGGCGGTCGATTTCAGGATGATGCGAGTTCAACTGCGCGGGATGACTGATCGCAAGTCGCGCGCCATCGAAGATATCGATTGGTTGTTGGAAAAAGCCCCCGAAGGAATCGATTACGATCGGCTGGAAGCCATGCGATCGTCGCTGCAAAAGTGACTC
>CAZZDZ010000771.1:0-1532 GCA_964652675.1 uncultured Pirellulaceae bacterium | reverse complement strand
TTGGTTTTCGTTTTGGTTTTGTTTTTGATGCGATCTCGATTCGTTTTGCCCGCTCTTGTTCCAACAACCTCTTTTCTGCCAACATCGTTTGTTCTGCCAACATCCTTTCGTTTGCCAACATTCTTTCTTCCTGCAACCGTTCTTCTTCCAGTAACCTTTGTTTTTCCAGCATTTTCGGATCTGGATAGAACGCCAGAATCTCCTTGGCGACGTTCGGCAACATTGGCGGTGGGATCAGAGCGACCTGAAGAATGTCGCCTGCAAACTGAATGCTCGTGTAGTTGTATGTGCTTTTGGAATCGTCATTTTCCAAATCACTTGCGATCACGTTGATCGATATCGCGGCATATCCACCTCGCCCAGAAATCATCAGCCCATGGCGACCAGGAATCAATCCGTTGAGTTGAAACTGCCCAAGCGCGTTCGCTTTGGTAACACCAACCGGCTTGCCGTTTTTAAAGATCACGACGTTCGTACCCGATACAGCACTGAAAATGCTGCTTGGACGGATCACCGAAAGCAGGCTTCCACGAATCGCACCTTTTCTACCAAGCTTGACTTCGGTCATTGTCTCTGCAATTTCTTTGGCTCCGGCAGCGTACCGTTCATCAACTGCCTTTACGGACGTCTTCAAAGAATCGGGCAGGTTATTTTGAATGATCGGCACAATTTGATCAGCGGATGTTGCCATCATCGTCATCCAAGCTGGCTTGGACTCAGAAGTGGGAGCTGGCAAAAAATCGATCTCAAACAGATCCTGGGCAACTTTCTCGGTGACTTTGCCAGCTTTCATCAACAAGATCGCTGCACCGTGGGCAAATTCGCTAGAAGCAATCAACGCATACACGCCTGCTTTTGCGTTATCGATCACGATTGCCCCGTCTTCGTTCACGACAAAATTACGCTGGACGCCACTTGTGTCGATCAACGAAACGTGAGTATTGGCAAATGACTGGCCTGTTGAATCCCCAAACCCTCGCAGCTGAACCGTGGCTTGTCGTTGGCCGGGATCAAAATAGGCAACGTTGTTTTCGGGCACTTGTCGCGTATTATCCGCCGAAAAATCGTTTGGATTCTGCGCCAGCGTTGGTTGCTGTAAGAATGCGGTACAACAAAACAAAGCGAGAGTTGCTAAAGAGAGCAAGCGTGGATTGGTCACAATTCCGTACTCCGATTTAATCTGAGTCTGACCTAAATCAAATGGTGATGAGGGGATTCGTTCAAAGCCGACCACGAATCAACACCAAGACGCTCCTCCGAGTGAGAGTCCGATTAACTCTAAAGCACAGCGGCGGACGAAGCGGTGATTGAGTATTGCAAATTACTAGAAAACACGGCCGAGGGTTTGAGTCAGAGCGATAACAGCGACGCGTTAACGAACACAATGATTGGCCGGGATCAAAAAGAATTCCCAAAGTCTCAGCTCGTTGCGACCGAAGGGCGCAGGTCAATGATCGAGGCTCGTTGCGACGTCGATAGCCGCTTAACCTTTAAAACTGGTTAACATGACTCTTTGGCGCGATGGATGTATC
>CAZZDZ010000770.1:0-1533 GCA_964652675.1 uncultured Pirellulaceae bacterium | reverse complement strand
CCCGGATCAAAGACTTTTTCGACACACTTGATCGTTCTGCCATCAGAAAAGGTGGCTTCGACCAATTGTGCTCGCGCAGCCCGACCCGCACCGAGAATTTTGATCACTCGAACAGATTGGGGAGGGGGCGACGGAAGATCGTCGGTCGGACCCGAGTCAAACGTCGTCAACGTGCCTAGTGCCATCGGCTGGTTCATGAAACGACAGTAGAAAAGGTCGTCAATGTGGTTCAAGATGAACCTCACCAACACGTGCTTTTTATCACACATCCGCCAACGCAAAAGAAATGCCGTAATGGAAAACAAAACGGCGCCAGCAACGCTAGCAATTCGCGTGGCGGCAGCTATGAACATCATCGGCTCTCTGCCGCTAAACCGACGGGCGCGAACGAGTCCGTCGAAGCGAATGATGATCACGCCCAGTCGGAAACTGTTGAACTGTCCAACGCAAACGACCGCGCACCGTTGAAGCACGATGATCATAGAGATCACCAAACCCGATCAAATTCCGCGAATTTAAAATCAGAGGCTTGCGGTAGGGCACATCACTATAGACAATGCGTCTATGCTTAGACATCATGTCTGTTTGGTGTTTTGCGAAACTTGATGTGCAAAGAAGGTTTTGGGATGATGCTGAGGTGCTGGTATGATTGACCCTACAAGTGCGTTCGATGACCTCTTTGACGAATTGCACATGCTGATCACCGCACGATTAGAGAAAAATATCTCTGCTAAGCAGAGGCGTCGGCTCGAGTACCTTCTGCTTCATGATACCGATGCCCGTCGGATCTACCGGGAGTACATTCAGGAATCCAATGCACTAGCCTTGTGGGCGAGCAAGAAACACCCCGATAATTGCGGTTAATTGCTGAGTGAACGGAAGAATGGTGCCACCCAACGCTGAGGTCTCCACGGTGATTCATTTTCCCTTCAGTCCCAACTCGCCGTGCAAGTCAATGTTTTTTCCAGCGCGAACGACAAACGTAAAGCCTTTGCCGATCAGTTGGTTCCAAAAGTCAAAGCCAAAATAGTACGCATCCATCACCAAACGTGACCGCTTTGGTAGACGATCGAGCATCCCTAGTAGTAGACCTCGTTCCGAATCAGATGACCCACCAAGGCTCCAGAAAAGAGGAAATCCCGTCGATAGATGCAGGCAGAGCGTCACCGCCATCTGAGTTGTCTTGGCTTTGGCGTAGTCGGCTTTCTTTTTATACGCAGCTTTGCTTTTTCGCCCAGCAGCAGCAAACGCGGCGAGGTTCTTTTTTGTTCGCGGCAGCGCAAATTGACTGCCATCGACGGCAAAGGTTGGGCGTCCCATTAGCAGCCATTGCGAGCCCCGCCGGAGGCGGTTGATCAAGTGATTGCCAATCGTCTGACAGAGTGAATTGCCACAAGCCCGCAAAACAACCATCAAGGCTTGGTAGGAGCCTGCGAGGTTCGCCGAAGGGAAGCCACGCTTGGTCGCGTCGCGGGCAGATGCAAACCGCTCTTTGAGAGTCGACTTCTGGCTCCAGCCAAATGCGAGCAAGGC
>CAZZDZ010000769.1:0-1545 GCA_964652675.1 uncultured Pirellulaceae bacterium | reverse complement strand
GCGCTGCCAGGTTGTGAATTTTTGGAACTGACCTGCCTTTGCTTTCTTTCTGGCGCTAAACTTCGGGCATGGATAATAAACAACAGCGTGGTAGCGCCCGAACTCAGCGACCGGAAAGAACTCAGGTCCAAATGCAACTTCTGGCCTTGGAACACTTGGTTGAGGCTGATCATCGAGTTCGATTGGTCTGGCAGTATGTCGAGTCCTTGGATCTGTCGGAATTTTACGCCAGCTTTAAAGCCACTTCCGATACGGTTGGACGCTCACCAATCGACCCTCAAATACTGCTCGCTTTGTGGCTCTACGCCACCCTCGAAGGAATCGGATCGGCGCGAAAAATCGCGAAGCGGACTACTGACACGATCCCATTTATCTGGATCTGCGGTGGTGTTAGCGTCAACTATCACACTCTCGCGGACTTTCGCTCCAGCAATGGCGACCTTTTCGAGAATCTGATGATCCAGTCGATCGCCGTTTTGATTGATCAAGACTTGATTCCCCTGGACACCATCGCCCAAGACGGCATGCGGGTTCGTGCTTCAGCGGGTACTAGCAGCATGCGCCGCAAGCCTTCGCTTGAAAAACTCCTTAAGAAAACACAAGATCACTGCGAAAGACTGAAGAATCAAGCCGAATCAGATGATTTATCCAAACGCCAGAATGCCGCGCGTCAACGTGCTGCAGAAGAAAAGGCACGACGTGTGAAGCAGGCGATTGAAGAGCTTGAGCGGATCAATGCTGGGCGAGAGAAATACAACCGCACGACAGAGAAGACTCGCAGCTCAACGACAGACCCCGAAGCAAGGCGGATGAAAATGGCCAACGGCGGTTTCAATCCAGCATTTAATGTTCAGTTTGCTACCGATGGGGAGTGTCGCGTGATCGTTGGCGTTGACATTACCAATTCAGGTGGAGATGGCGGCTTGATGTCTGCGATGCACGAAAAAATCGTTACTGACTACGGCCGAGTCCCGAAGGAATACTTGGTGGATGGCCCTTATGCGACTCGTGAGGACATCACTCAATTGGAGCTTGCAGGCACGGAAGTTTTGGCTCCGATTCCGATGAAGTCCAAGATGGAAAAGAAGGGCACTGACCCTCACGCTCGTCAGAGCCGAGACACTGATGAGATGTTCGCGTTTCGCAAACGCATGGCAACGCAAGCGTCCAAGGACCGCTTCAAACTGCGCCCAAGCATTGCTGAGTTTCCCAATGCAGATTGTCGCAATCGCGGCCTGCAACAATTCGTAGTTCGCGGCTTAAAGCGGGCTAAGGGTCAGGCGATGCTGCATGTTCATGCCTATAACTTCATGCGATTTTTGAACTTGGGCTTCCTGGACTCACTCAAAGGAGCGAAGTAGGCAAGATAAACACAGAACAACGTTCCAAATCAGGAACTTGATAGCTGCTCGGCCTCCAAAGAGCTGATCACACTATCGCCAAACGCAAGAAAAGCGACGAACTGACTCGGCCAATCAAAAAAAATCGCCGAATCGGAAACACGGAAGCTCAGAGGCTTCAAAAAATTCACAATCTGTGCGTGCT
>CAZZDZ010000768.1:0-1551 GCA_964652675.1 uncultured Pirellulaceae bacterium | reverse complement strand
AAGAGAGTTGAATTATGTATGCCATCATCGTCGACGGTGGTCGCCAGTATCGCGTTGAACCAGGCATGGAAGTCGATGTCGACTACCGTGACATCGCATCGGGCGAAAGCATCACATTTGAAAAGGTCTTGGCTGTCAGTAGTGACAGTGGAATGACTTTGGGGGCGCCTACTGTCGAAGGTGCCAAAGTGACTGCTTCGGTCTTGGGACCAAAGCAGGACAAGAAAATCTACGTTCAAAAGTTTCGTCGACGCAAACACAGCAAGTCGCGCACTGGCCATCGCCAGTTGCACACACGCGTTCGGATCGAAGAAATCGCTGGTGCCTAGTGCCAAAGTTGGCAAACACCTTGATTACTTAGACCTCGTAAAACGCGTGGCGGCCTTTTTTCAAGGTCAACGACTGTCTGCAGCACTATCTCAATCCTGCCGCCTTTGACGCGCGAGATGCAAGATGTCGCGAAGCGAACTGGACCGCTACGAACTAGGCGGTTTGCTTGGTATTGGAACTGTCGGCAAGATTTTCAGCGCGACTGATGGTGAGACCGGCAAAAAGGTTGCGATCAAAAGACTCAATGTGCAAGCTTGCGCGGATCCACTTATCCGTGCACGGTTTAAACGAGAGATCTCGATTCTCCAGCGACTCCAACATCCCAATATCGTCAGCTATTTCGACAGCGGCAACGAAGACGCGTCGCTGTTTTACGCGATGGAGTTGGTCGATGGCGGGACGGTCAAATCTGCTTTGGAATCTGGTGGCCCATTGCCATGGCAAAGCGTCGTTGCAATTGCGATTCCGTTGTGCAG
Source organism: uncultured Pirellulaceae bacterium (assembly GCA_964652675.1). Classification (GTDB taxonomy): domain Bacteria; phylum Planctomycetota; class Planctomycetia; order Pirellulales; family Pirellulaceae; genus K23-9. The sequence goes on along the minus strand of CAZZDZ010000768.1, from coordinate 745 downwards.
CGCCCTGCAGTGTGCTCATAACCACGGTGTGATTCACCGCGACCTGAAACCAGGCAATCTCTTTCTGTCGGCTGATGGCGATGTAAAGTTGGGTGATTTTGGGATCGCCCGAGATCTGCATCACGCGGACTTAACCGAAGCTGGCTTTGCCGTCGGCACTCACGCTTATATGGCGCCGGAGCAAATCCGCGGGGAGGCGTCCGTTTCGGATAAAGCGGATTTGTACGCGTTGGGGTGTTGCCTCTATGAAATGCTAACGGGGCGCAAGCCATTCTCGGGCGAAAGCTATGCAAAGCTATTTGACCAACATCTCAAAGCCCCGCCGCCTCGAGCAAAAGAGATCGCCACCGGGATTCCACAAGAACTGGACGACATTGTCAATGAACTGCTGCAGAAGGCTCCGGACGATAGGCCGTTCAATGCGCGTAAGGTTCAAGCAGTGTTGCTTCGATTGACAGAACCAAACAAGGACGAAGTGCCAACGATCGACTCGCCAGTGATTGTGGAGGGCAAGGAAGTATTGAAGACGCGAATTCGGGATCGATTTTTAGCGCCAACCGCTCCGCAAATTAGTTTCGTACCGCTATTGGTTGTACTTGGTCTGATCGTTTTGGTGGTTCTGATTGCGACCGCGATGCGTTCATAACGAACCTATTTTACCTGAGCTTCGCGTTTGACCGCGTTTTTTGGCGTTCGCCGTGGTAGTCACCCGTTAGCAGGTGCCGTTCTGGATGGATCACTGCTA
>CAZZDZ010000767.1:0-1560 GCA_964652675.1 uncultured Pirellulaceae bacterium | reverse complement strand
GGCCGGTCTTTGGTGTTTTTATTCAATGAGCCAGCTGGAACCGGCGGGCATTTGTCCAACAAATGCCGAAGCTCTTTTTTGATCGCAGCTGCTTGCGCATCGGCGGTGTTGGCGAGGTCATTTTTTTCGTCCAAATCCATTGGGACCTGAAAATACCGTCCGTCGCGATACAGTTTGTAGGTTGCATTGCGTGCGTATTGGCCAGGTTGCTTGTTCCAATAACACTGGTAGTGGCACAGAACCCATTTTCGCAAATTGCCGCTTTGTCCATTTAGCTGCGGAAAGAAACTACGGCCATCAATCGGATCGTCCGCGCCGGATGTATGCCCGGCAGCTTGAGCAAACGTTGCGTAGAAATCCGTGAAATCGATCAAGTCATCCAGCTTTGTCCCCTCCGGAGTGTGACCCTTCCATCGAACAACCAGAGGAACGTGTGTGCCGTTGTCTTTCATGCCACCCTTGCCACCTTTGATTTCGGTTCCATTCCATTGCGAACGGATGCTCTTGTTGGTTCCGTTGTCAGCGGTGAACAGAATGATCGTATCGTCGGCCAATCCCAACGCGTCGACTTTGTCCGTGATCTTTCCGATCAATTTGTCCATGTATTGAACCATGGCGACAAAGTTTGCTTTCTTGGCTTCTGCGTTTTTGGGAGCTTTGTTCAACTTGTCCGCGATGGGTTGATCGCCACGCGTGTCTGGGGTCGGAACGAATGGATCGTGAACCAGCACCATCGGGTAATAGACAAAGAAAGGATCCTTTTGGTTGCGATCCATGAAGTCGCAAACAAAATCCGTCATCAAGTCGGGGCCATACTTTCCGTTGCTTTTCTGCTCTGGAACTTTTCCATTGTGTTCCAATAGTGGGTTCCAAAAACGTTCGCCGCCGTTGGACTTTTGTTTGGTCACTTGCCACAGCAGCGATTCATCAAAACCAGCTTTTTGTGGCCGCGTTGAATCTTGGTGGCCGGGTAAAGAGTTGTACAAACCATTAAGCTGCCACTTGCCAGTAATTGCAGTCTTGTAACCATGGCTTTGCAGCATGTGTCCGAAAGTGCGTTCGTCCGGGTTCAAGTAACCAAAGTGTGTGTAGTTTCGAAAGCCATATTTGCCCGTCATGATTTTCACACGTGACGGAGTGCAAATCGGTGTGCTGTAACAGTGTTGAAACTGAATGCCTTCGGCGGCCAAACGATCGATATTCGGCGTCTTGTAGTCTTCTGCTCCATAGCAACCAAAGCATTCCCAACTGACGTCATCGGCCATGATCAAAATGATGTTTGGTTTTCGATCAGCAGCCTGCGCCGCAGAACAAACGACAGCGGTGGCAATGGTAAAGGCCATCAGGTAACGAAATCGCATGGGAAAGCTCCGGCAAATGGTTGCTTCAGTGAATCCGAGAATTTTCACCGATATTACTCAAGGTGAACACCAGTGGATTTTAGTTGAAACGATCATTTGGCGATCAAACAAAAACGCGTGCTGAGCTTGCCGATCATCGGTGTTTATCAGTGGTTTTGTACGAAAGTCCGTAGCGGAAGTCGTCAAGACTTTCGGCAAT
>CAZZDZ010000766.1:0-1583 GCA_964652675.1 uncultured Pirellulaceae bacterium | reverse complement strand
AAACTCTAACCGTCTACGTTCTAGATGCCCGATCGAATTACCGGAATCCTGACGCCCAATATCACTCCCGTTGATGCGCGAGGTCGCGTCGACGAAGAGACATTGCGTGGGTATGTCGATTGGCTCATCGAACGTGGAGTCGACGGACTCTACCCCAATGGCAGCACCGGCGAATTCGTTCGGTTCACCGCCGAAGAACGTCGAAACATCGTTCGTATCGTTGTCGACCAAACCAGCGGTCGCGTGCCGATCCTTGCGGGGGCAGCCGAAGCGAACGTGAAAGAAACGATCGCCGCATGTGAAGCTTACGGAGCAATGGGGGTTCGTGCTGTCGCGATCGTGGCGCCGTTTTACTATCGACTGAGCGACCAAGGCGTTTACGCTTACTTTCGCGAGATCGCTGACACGGTCTCGGTGGATGTAACGCTTTACAACATCCCGCTGTTTGCGTCGCCCATCGAAGTCGACACGGTGATCCGGTTGGCTTCAGAGTGCCCCAAAGTCATCGGGATCAAAGACAGCTCTGGTGACTTGCCAAACATGTTACGAATGATGGCGGCGATTCGTCCGATTCGAGACGACTTTTCATTCTTAACCGGTTGGGACGCTTCGCTTGCCCCGATGCTGATTTCGGGCGTCGATGGAGGCACCAACGCGACCAGCGGAGTGGTTCCCGAATTAACGCGCGCGGTCCATCGTGCTTGTGTCGCTGGGGATATCCCCGAAGCGATGCGATTGCAGCATCAATTGATTCCGCTGTTTGACGCAATGATCTCGTTGGGCGAGTTCCCCGAAGGATTTCGTGCCGGTGCTCGATCACGTGGCTGGGATTTGGGTCCCGGACGTGTTCCCGTATCGGACCGTCAACGCGAAGACATCGCCAGGACGCAACGCGAAATAGACGCGTTGGTCTGTAGCGTCGCTGGCATGCACCCAGGGCCCTGTATGCCGACCGACACGATCGAGCAGATCGTGCAGCGCGTTATCAAACAGTTAAGCTGATCACTTAAACCGCGCAAGACGCGTAGCGTAAGTCGTCAAGACTTTCGGCAAAACACTTTTTGAAGCTGGCGCTGTGAGTGTTTAGGCCGGAGGCCGGCACAGCCCTAGCCCATGGCTTCAGCCATGGGGCCGCATGCAAAACAAACGCAAAAGGCTGGAGGCCGACACACAATTGTGTTTGCGCCGCCATGACATCACCGGAGTAAGTAAAACGTATTTGTGTCGGCCTACGGCCTTTTTATCCTGAAATCGGATTCAATCTGGTGACTGACGCCACCAGCTAGGGTTGTGTCGGCCTCCGGCCTGAAAAATTCATGGCACGCAGCGCCAGCAAGTGAATCGTCAGCGCCTACAGGAGATTCACTTGCTGGCGCTGCGTGCTAGTAAACTCTCTAGCTTCAAACAATGATTTTACGGAAAGAAATAGCGAATCCAATTGCGGACCGACTGACCGGGAACATACGCAACGGGTTGTCCCCACAAACCTTGGCCAACCTGGACGGGGTTAAGCTGCTGTCCAAGTGAAACCAGTGCGCGCGGTGGCGATACGTTGCCAACTCCAGCTCCTAGTCCAGTTCCTA
>CAZZDZ010000765.1:0-1583 GCA_964652675.1 uncultured Pirellulaceae bacterium | reverse complement strand
CGTTTTTTCCGTCCTTCATCGCCGCCGGCGGCGGCGATGAAGGACGGAAAAAACGGAACCGAAAGGAGGGCGACCGCAACCTCGGGCTGACGCCCGAGGCTACATGCTGTCGCCACTTCGTGGCTGGCGACTTGCGGTGCAATATCAGTTTCTGAACGGTCAATCTTCTCATTGCACTGCCAAATCTGCTGGCCCAATCATGTCTCTGCTTTTATTGATCGACGGATACAATGTCGTTTCGCCGGTTGCCCCGCCATCGCGAAACAGCGATCCGAATTGGCTACATCGTGAACGCATGCAATTGATTCAGCGACTGGTCAACCACTTGGATGAATCAGTCCGCAATCGAACATGCGTTGTCTTTGATGCGAACAATCCGCCTCGAAATCGCCCCAGTGAATTCACCACCGAAGGAATCCTGGTACGTTTTGCGATCGACTATCCCGAAGCCGACGATCTGATCGAAGAATTAATCGCGGCGCATCATTCGCCTAAACAGTTGATGGTCGTTTCATCGGATCACCGCATTCAAACAGCAGCCAAACGACGCGGCGCCCTCAGCCACGATTCACAACCTTGGTTGGATGATCTGCTTGAAGGAAAAATTCACTTAGCGATCCGTCCGACCGGGAGAGCAGGGCAGGGGAGTGACAAACAAGAAAAACCAACGGGCACGATGTCCGATGAAAACGTCAGCGATTGGATGAAAGAGTTTGGATTCGACGAATTGTCATAAAACCTCATGCAGCCTTCCATCGGCCAAGAGTCTTGACGACTTCCGCTACCTGCAGGCCTCTCGGGCACGACACCGGTTCTCTCCAACAAAAATGCCGGCGACTGGATAAGAGTCGCGATTTGATCAACCGCTAAAGCTTGCGAGGTCTACGCAACCTTTTCAACAAACTTCAGTCGCAACGCGATCAGAACATCCACGGATGCTTTTGCACTCAAGGAGCATATCTACAGGGTACTTTCTATTTATAGAGCCGTGTCCTCTTCAAAATGAAATCAGATATGCCTGCCGAAATACATCGCTTCGCTTTTTTTGTGATCGTTTTAACATTCGTTTCCAACCTACCGAATGCGGGTGCGACTTCGCCGTTTCCGACTTCTACTTTCTTTCCTCCCGAGGCTGCTTTACCTCCGCTGGTTTTTCCCAACTTTCCGGCCCCTGCGGCGTTGCCTCCCTTGGTGACACCGAACTTTCCAGCTGACGCGGCCCTTCCTGCGCCGGTAACCCCGATCTTTCCGATCGATGCCAGCTTGCCGCCTTTGGTTGTCCCCAACTTTCCAGCCCCTGCGGAATTGCCTCCATTAGTTTTCCCAGACTTTCCGGCGGAAGCGTCACTGCCACCTCTGGTGACACCCAACTTTCCTGCCGACGCCACATTGCCACCGCTGGTAGTGCCCAACCTTCCTGACGGTCTGGAATTATTACCACCGGCAGTCGTGAACTTTCCAGCCGACGCGACATTGCCACCGTTCGAAATTCCCAACTTTCCCGCAGACGCGGTCTTGCCTGATGCAGTGCTGGACTTTCCTGAACTTGCCGATTCGCCCGCGCTACCGGACTTAGCCTCCCC
>CAZZDZ010000764.1:0-1588 GCA_964652675.1 uncultured Pirellulaceae bacterium | reverse complement strand
ACCTAAAGGTTGTTACGAGTTCCAATCGCCAATGGCCGAACGACGATGAATTGCATTTCAAGTTGGCGGACGCTTATTTCAAGATCGCTCAGGATCCGCGGCGATCGTCACTAGATCGAGTGACTGCGGTCCGTGGGTTATTTATGGTTAGATATCAGCAAAAGCAGCTTTCACAAGCCCAGCAAGATCGCATCAAGACTTTGTCCGATGACCTGTTTAAAGACGAAGAAAACCCACCCGATGTGCGCCTCTCTGCCTTGCTTTTTCGTGATAACGACTATCTGCCAGACGACGGGATGTCACGTACACAAATGCGTGAATTTTTGGTTGAACGTCTTAGAAAGTGCAAAATAAGCCATCTTCGTGAGGTTTGCATTCCGCGCGTCCTATCTGGGAGGAACCCGCTACAAGAAGATTCCGATTTTTCAGAATATCAAGACGCGATGCAGGAGCTAATCAAGATCGCCACTAATCCTCGCGATCCGTTAGCGGAACTAGCAATGCATTCTGCCAAACAGATTCCTTCGCTTGCGGCGAGCATGGTCCCGGCATTGGTTCAGAAATTCGATCGCTTTTCACATCGCGGGTCAATCCTCGTTGTGTTGGGTGAAGTCCCCAGTCATCCAGAGTTGAGCGTGCCTCTGTTAAAGGAAGAGTTTTTTTCCAACAACAGAAAGGAATACACCGTATCGCGGCAGGTGGTGCTTATTGCGATGGCAAAAGTCATTGGCGGTCATGATCTTGATGCCAAGCCAGTCATTGTTGGCTTTGAAGAAGTGATCAAGGACTCCAATTGGAATCCAGCAAATACTGCGACCCAAATTTCTAAAGCCCTTGGTGCAAAGGCCAAACCGATTGCCCCGCTCTTGATCGATCGACTCAAGAAGAAGCAAGATCGAAACAGGTATGACGTTCGAGGCGTTTCCTCCGCTTTGGCAGAGATCGGCCCAAGTGCAGTGGACCAAGCTAGACAACTGATTTCTTACAAGGATCTGTTTCAGGGCCGTGAAGCTGGCACGTTTTTGCAATCGTTGGCAAAGGCAGGATTGGGGAAAGAAATTGTCCCGCTTGCGGTAGAATTACTAGACGACCCACAGACTCGCAATGGCGCATTGGAAGCGCTGTCGATCGCAGGGCCGGTTGCAAGCGATTGTGTGCCTAAGCTCATTAAATTACTAGATGACGAAAATGCAAGTTTCGGAGCTGCCCATACGCTCGCCAGAATGGGCGTAGAAGGGAAAAAAGCAGGCGGCAAACTAAAGTTCTTGGCCTTGAAGGGAGACCATTTTGCGGCTCGCGCGTTGATGTGCCTGTTTCACGATGACCCGGCTTCGATCCGAGTGGCTTTTAGAGCCATCCGCACAATCGATAGCAGCGCGATCGAACTTGCTCGCGAATGCCTTACCGACGATCAATATCAAAAATGGAAAACGCTTGCCGTTGCGATTCAGGACAAAGTTCCGTTGGCAGACTTAGACAAACCCGCTGCCAATATGGATCTGGCCCCCAGCGTCAAGAAACTCAGTGACACTTCATTTCAACTGGAGCCTGTCGGCATCATCGGCGTTCCTGCAAAGGGATTTTCGTG
>CAZZDZ010000763.1:0-1599 GCA_964652675.1 uncultured Pirellulaceae bacterium | reverse complement strand
CGTTCCAACAGAATCATCGACCGCGCACCGTCCGAGCAATTTCAGCGCATCAGCTTGCCTTGTCCGAGATGTTCGCGAAGTTGAGAACCTGCCGCCAGCTGATCAAAATCGCTCCAACAGAATCGTTGACCAAGCAATTGAAGCGGGATGAGTTCTGCCGTTCACTGATCTGAATGCGCCAACACCGCGCTGCGATCGCGCACCTAATCTGGGAACAATCTCAGTTGCATAACGTCTGCAATCGATGGGCCGCGACGAGTGGTTGTCCATTTGAAAACGCCAGGCTTCGCGGATCCGGTGCAGGACCTGGTTATCGCATCGCAGCGAGCAGAAACGCATTGACCAAAGCGTGTGGTTGGTCAGGCCGTGATCTCGCTTGCGGCACGTAAAGTGTACCAACAAAAAACGGATGTTGTGAAAGCTCCATCACACGGCATTCGTTGTCGCTGTCTGTGCCTACCACGACGAAGCCAGCGGACGACAGTTCGTCGACAAACTCCGGGTTGACCCCAAAATTGCAATAGTAGCGTTCACATACCGTGTTGGTGCCGTACGCATTCGCCGTCATCGAGTTTGGCTTGAGCGAAATTTGCATTTCGCGTCCGGCCAGCGAGCAAGCTAGTTGCGACACGATCAATCGCGAAGCGTATGGGTCGTATTCCGCGTGCTGTGCATCGGAAATCCCCAGGACGTTCCGAGCGACTTCAATCACCATGTGCTGAAAGCCGCCGCAAGTTCCGAGCGTCGGTACGTTCTGTGTTCGAGCGTAACGTATCGCGTCCAGAGTGCGATTCATGTCGCGGTAAGGACTGCCGGGGGCAAACCAAAGGGCGTCAAAAGCTGTAAGATCTTCGACGCGCTTGTCCGATGTTGAAAGCCATTCAAACTGGACGTCCAAGTCTAATGCCAGCGCAGAATGAGCGATCGCCGCATCCGTTTGAACGTGCGGCTCGAAGCCCGGATCGTATTCAGCAATGATGGCAAGTTGCATTTTGTAAGCGATAACGTTTGTGTTAACCGGTTGCGAACGAAAAACGATCCATTTGCAACCGACTGCTTGGAGCACTCGGGTTGCCCCCTTTGCTATGCAGATTGAATCGCGAAGACGTGTTCAATTCAATTGTTGTTTGCATCGGTGAGCTCAACAAGTGCAGAAGCAGAATGCGATTTTTGATCGCAGTGAGTCACGTTTTGGCCGGGTCACCTACTGCGCGAAGGAATTGACGCTCGTAACTTTTGATGCATCTCGTTTCATTTGCAAAGGCGTAGGCAGCCTGACAATCGGGGTCCAGCAACGAGTCAGATCGATATTTTTCGTAGTCGGCTAGTGAGGGGAATGAGAACAGTGCGACGGCGGTATCGCTGTCACCCTCGTGCGGCAGAAAGTAGCCATGGTGAATCCCGCCGAAACGTTCTACCAGCGGAATCCTTAGCGTAGGCCTCGAACTGCGAGAGTTTGTACATGTCGATTCGGTATCGTAAATAGCAAGTAATCATGGCCAACGGGACACGTCGCATGCGGAAGGGTTCGCGCAAAAAACACACCGCATAACGTCACGGTTCATCGGCTCGCGCCCGACTACTATCCATCGGTAGTCA
>CAZZDZ010000762.1:0-1605 GCA_964652675.1 uncultured Pirellulaceae bacterium | reverse complement strand
CCGAACCGTCGTCCAGCGTCGCGGTGTAAGTCAACGTGTCGCCGTCGTCTACGTCAGTGAACGCACCATCGGGAAGGCTAAAGAGATACGGACTGTCTTCGTTGACCGTCACATCCGCGGTGGGCGTGTTAAGCACCGGAGCGTCGTTTGTGTTTTCAACTGTCAAATCGAACATTGCCGATACGGTCGAACCGGATTGGTCCGTTGCCGTGACAACGATCGAGATCAAACCCACGTCGTCGTTAGCGGGAGTCCCCGTGAACTGACCAGCCGCATTGATCGTCAACCAAGCTGGCAGAGGGCTGCCATCGACAAGGGTTGCGGTCAGCGTTAGTGAGTCGCCAGCGTCCACATCACCGAACGTGTCGGCAGGAACCAGGAAACTGTACGGTGAATCTTCGATTGCATTCTGATCTGCGATCGCGTTTTCTAAAGTGGGTGCATCATTTGTGTTTTGCACAGTCAGAATGAATTCGTCAGTGGCTGTGGCCATATTGCCATCATCGGCGGTGACTCGAATCGTAATCGTTCCCACATCATCATTCAGTGGTGTACCGCTAAATGTTTGTGTGGAACCATCGAACGTCAACCACGATGGCAGCGCCGAACCGTCGTCCAGCGTCGCGGTGTAAGTCAACGTGTCGCCGTTGTCTACATCAGTGAACGCACCGCCGGGAAGGCTAAAGAGATACGGACTGTCTTCGTTGACCGTCACATCCGTGGTGGGCGTGTTAAGCACCGGAGCGTCGTTTGTGTTTTCAACTGTCAAATCGAACATTGCTGATACGGTCGAACCGGATTGATCCGTTGCCGTGACTTTGATTGAAATCACTCCAACATCGTCATTGGTCGGAGTCCCCGTGAACTGACCGGACGCATCGAACGTCAACCAAGCTGGCAAAGCGCTGCCGTCAGCAAGGGTTGCGGACAGCGTCAGAGAGTCACCAGCGTCCACATCACCGAACGTGTCCGCAGGAACCAGGAAACTGTACGGTGAATCTTCGGTTGCATTCTGATTGGCGATCGCGTTTTCTAAAGTGGGCGCATCGTTTGTGTTTTGCACGGTCAGGACAAATTCGTCACTGACTGTACCTAGATTGCCGTCATCGGCAGTGACTCGAATCGTAATCGCTCCCACATCATCATTCAGTGGTGTGCCGCTAAATGTTTGTGTGGTGGCGTCAAACGTTAACCATGACGGCAATGCCGAACCGTCGTCCAACGTCGCGGTGTAGGTCAACGTGTCGCCATCCCAGTCAAAAAACGTTTCGTCGTCAATCGAGAACGAAAACGGCATGTCTTCTGATGCAGTTTGATCCGAGATCGGATTCGTTTGAATTGGCGTTGTCGTTACGAATACTTGGTGGCTGGCTAAATAGTCGATGCCCGTTGGTTGGGTTATTCCACTGGTGTCTGATGGTGCTCCGACAAAGTTGTCAACAAAGGATCGGCTGAATGTGTCGTAGCGCTGAATGATGTTCTGCGATTCGATCGTCAGCAACAAAGACCCGTTCGGTGCAAAACGAACGGCAGTTGCGTCGTGACCGCCTTGGATTGCGATGAATGGGCCGCCATCTTGGTTGTTGCCGTTACCGTCGAAGCGGA
>CAZZDZ010000761.1:0-1623 GCA_964652675.1 uncultured Pirellulaceae bacterium | reverse complement strand
GTCTTAGTTTTTGGCAGTTATTTTCCTTGATTTTTTCGGTAGCGGAAGTCGTCAAGACTTTCGGCCATTGCAAGTTTTTTGATCGGCCCGATGGGATTGTTGATCTGGCTGTGGGTAGTTGGCTACGGATTTTTGTTGCTGGGACGAAACTGGAGCGATTTCTTCCAAAACCGTGTCAACGCCTTCAGCGCGATGGATATCGTTTGGATCGCCAGCACATGGATGGTGCTAAAGTTATTCACGAACTGGCCCACTCGTTGGTTTGCAAACGAAATTGGTGCCCGGCAAAATCAAAACCGTGAACCCTCGCGCACGCGATGACCTACCGCACGCTGCCTTCGCAGCTTCGATCGGCGGTCCACTGGCCGTCGTGTCGCGAAACCAAGTTCAGGGTGATCCCAGCAACGAAGACCAGCAAGACTTGATGCTGACTTCACCCCCGAGTCCCAGTGGAGATCGAGCTGTCAGAAAAAGATCGGCTGTCGTTGCGTTCGGGACAGTCTGGTCAATTAATCGTGCGTAGCCGCAATGCAAAGATGGGCAGCTACCTGACTCACAAATTCGTGCGTTTTGTCAGCCACAACAGTTTTCGCACGCACGGTTTATAGGCTGCGCAACATCGCCGCGAAAACGTCACATTTTCGGCAGACTGCACTTACCCAAACGTTTTGGCGACTTGGCAAATGCTGTTTTTGGCTGATTTACATTGATTTTGGCTTGGTTTCGTGAAATATAGGCAGTTATTTTTTCGCTCTCCCCCCAAAGCCGTTTTGCGGACGCTATGATGGAGAGCGAATTATCATCGCTCCATTATATAGGTATCGCAATGTTCAAGGTAACTGGGTTCAAGGTAGCCGGGATTAGGCTTACGGTTTTCGCTTTTTCCTTCCTGGCTATTTCAGTAGCCTCTGCAAGTGTTATCGTTGATTTCACCACTACGGGAGGTAACGGTGTGCGCCGAGACGGTCTTGGCTTCACTTTCGGGAGTGAAGACCTTAGCGGGACTGGGGTTTCTTTTGACATCACGGTTTCTGCGGTGATTCCAGCCGGCGGAGGAGCAAACAATGGAGACGTCGTCCGGTTCAGTGGTGGCCTTGGTTCGCAAGTGGAAAATACTGGTACGTTTGTGAACGTCATTGGTGGTGTCCCTGAGGTGCTTCGATTTACTATCAGCAATGTTTCTGGATTAGCGCCCGGCGATTCAATTCAGATCGCCAACCTCTTGTCTCAAAATCCGAACTCGACGAACGCAAACCAAACCGGTGGCTATGGCGGCACCTTTGGTCAGCAAAACGTGGATTCGGTCCTTCTGACTTCTGATAGCGGATCGACGTTCACGGTCGTCCAGGCGGACAACAATTTGGGAGCGATCCTTCTTAACGCAAATAACGACGACGACACCAACACCGGAAACACGTTTGCGCACAACGCTGGAGGATTAGGATTCGCGTCGTTCTTCGATCTTCGACTTGCCGACCTTACGCGAAACGATGCTGTTGTGATCCAAGGTTTCGACTTTGACATTATCCCATCTGCAACTGCAGTTCCCGAACCATCCTCTCTAGCTTTGCTCGGTCTTTGTTCGCTCGGTTTCCTGACGCGACGTCGTAGGTAAAGCCTCGC
>CAZZDZ010000760.1:0-1626 GCA_964652675.1 uncultured Pirellulaceae bacterium | reverse complement strand
CCGATCTATCGCGGTTTCCTTGTGCCGTTCAACAACCGCGGCGAGTCGCTTACTGCGTACTGGGACCGTCGGTTCCGCTGGAATGAAACGCTGCAATCCACAACAGACGCTTCGCAACCACTGTTGGTTTATGGTGTTTCCGATATCAATATGGGGCGACGTGTCATGGTCGGTTTCCCATCACTGCCAAGTTACTGGTGTCCGAGAACTGTAAAGAAAACTCACTCTGCAGGTGTGGTGAAGCGCAAGGAGTACGAACCATACAGCCTTTCCAACTTGCGAGTTGGGGGCAAGGCTTTGGACGTTTCATTGACACGAGCCGCGCGCATGTCGTCCAGCTTTCCGTTTGGTTTCGAGCCAACAAGTGTTTCCGTTGATGATTCCACAAACGGTATAGCCACGTCCAAGGACATCCACTTTCTGGATGGCGGGATGATCGATAACACTGGAATTGATTCAGTGGCCGCAATCCTGGAGGCACTTGCAACATCCAAAGACGCATCGAGCAAACAGTTGTTTCAGCAATTGAAAACGCGAGGCGTGCTTCTAATCGAAATCGACGCTGGAAAAGGAGCAGGCGAAGTGCAAGGGGCAGGTCCACTGCACCGTATGACTCAACCCATCGCTGGCTACAATCGCGGTGTCTACTCAGCAGCGGTTCGATCGCGAGATCAAAACATCAAGAGAATTGAGTCGCTTCTTGGCGACAAGAACTTCGGGCATGAAGATATAGCACCAACTCCTGCGACACAGGATGTCAGTGAGATCATGACCACCCTATCACTGCCAAGAAAAGACGTTCGGCGTCTGAAGAATGCCTTTGCAACACACAGCGGAACGATCCGAACTGCACTACAACGTGCTCGCAACGCCGTCAAAAACAAGCAAGAACGACCGAGCAAGAAATGATGCGGTTGTGCGAGACAGCTTCCCAGACGGCCCATTTCTAGTGGTGATGCAGCACTGAATATCATGAATTCTGGCACACCTCGTGGCGATGACCGAAGGTAGTTTCATTTAATCATCAAACAACGTTGACACATGGACCTCACAACAAAGACGGCAATCAAGCAACTTTACGAGCAAGAACGTCACTTAAGGGACAGTAGCCGCGCTGCCGAATACGCGTCTTTTATTCGCGAAGTTCATGACGCAAGCCCTGAGGCGCTTAGATCCCCTGAACTGCAGCTTAAGCTTTGGGAAGACAAGTCGATTTCGGGCTCAGGCATGTGTTCGATAGATATGTCGGACTTCGCACATAACGAAGGAAGCGTCGACTACGTTGTGCAAATCGCATCGGAGGAACTGCCGGACAATCCTTCGGAGCGAATCGAACGCTTGGAATCGTATCACGCCAGGTTGACGGCTTTGGTGCGTGACCACAAGAAGCGGATGCCCAAATTAAAGGTACTCCGGTTGCTCGCAGCACTCTTCCCGTTTGACATGACGCGTATCGTAGGTGCTGCAAAGCTGCGCAAGACGCTACGTCGTCTCGGTGTTGCAATCCCAACCAAAGCGTCACCAGTGCGAATGAACCGAATTCTTCTCGACCATATTTCCGATGTCATTGGGCCATGCGGCGATCAAATCGACGATGCTGTTGAACGCTCCATGTTTGCTTGGACC
>CAZZDZ010000759.1:0-1629 GCA_964652675.1 uncultured Pirellulaceae bacterium | reverse complement strand
GCAGCGCCAGCAAGTGAATCCTCGGCGTTTACAGAGCCACTTGCTGGCGCTGCTTACTGGCGCTGCTTACCGGCGCTACTTACCGGCGCTGCGTGCTGGTATTCCCTGCGGCGAGGCAGGTTAAGTTACTGGTTGGCGGAGCGGAACCGGCATCAAGTGGGCGACCTGAATCGAAAACGTTGCGTCCGCCCGTTCAATTAGAGCTGTAATCGGAATCCATTTCGATCCACAGTAATATTCCCGGCCCTGGTTCTTGGGGGGCGCGTGTTATCCCGTTCTTCTGCGTGACGGTGAAACGCGTGTTCCGCAAGCAAACCGGTTTGTCGATGTCAAAAGATTTTGATTTGGATCCTACTGACGAGCTACTGCTGCTTCCGCTGGAATCAACCCAATCCTCTGGTCGAATCTCTTCGATTACCGTTTCTCCATTAACGAGAACCGTCAGAACTGCGTTCTCTTGAGAATCTTTCGCGTTGTAGCGAAGCTCAATCGCGTGCTTGCCTGGCATCAAAATCGCTTGCTTCAGTGGTTCAAGCTGAAACGATTCACGTTGATTGGTTGAAGGGACGTCGTCCATGGCAAGACGTAATTCAAAGTGCTTGCCTTGGATCTCTGGAATGTAAACGTCCCAGATGTTTTCGTTATACATTTGGGGCAATCGCTTCACGGCCGCAATCTGCTTTGGGTCTTCCACGATCAATTCGCGTGCAATCCGGCGAAGCCCTGCGAGTTGCTGCTCAAGTCCTGCGATGTCTGCGACAGCTTTTCGATAGGCTATCCAAATACCACAGGCTGCGATCAGCAAAAGCAGACTCAGGAGACTGACCTGCAGTTTTCGTCCCTGCCGATCGTTTAAATCCGGTTCACGTTCGCAAGCGTCGCGCGTTTCATTCATTGATTTCAAAGCAGTCTCACTATTTATCTTCTTCTTTCGCGTATGCTTTATCGGTACCAATCGACGCCTCGAACATGGGGGTGTCAGCAAGTTGTTCGTATCGTTTTCCGCGTTTCTGTTTGGAAAGTTCTGCGACCAGTGCTGGTGGAGCTCGAATGGTAAGCAGTCGCATAATCTCCTCGTGGCTGTATTGGCCGTCAGCGATTGTTTCGACTTCCAGCTTCGACCATTGATTCTCCAAGCAGCGGTTTAATTTGCCGTCACCCATGGAGGAACAACTGGCTCCGCTGTCTCGTAAAATATGGATTTGTAGTTGCGAATCTACGTGAATGAACCTGATGCGAAAGAGTTCTTCAACTGCATTGGAGGTCGTACTTGAGCCGCTTGAACTGCCGCCGGTTCCCGAAACGCAGCGGTAACTCAATTGCAAACCAGCGGGGCGATAGATTCGCCACAAAAAATCTTTTTCGTTTTCCGTTGGTACACTTTTTACGTAAAACTTTTCAGGATCTTTGATATCGAGCACGCCGTATTGGCCCGCCAATCGATCGTGTTCCGATCTCAGTTTTGCCAACTTTGACTGTACGCCCGCGAATTGCCAAAGACCGCCCAGAATCGCGACGCAAAGTAAAAAGTTGATTGTTCGGCTCATTGTCAGATAGGCTTGAAGCAAAAGCGGAGGAGGCGCGAGAAGTTGAGATTGAGGCAAACTGTCGCCAGTAGGTCAATTCGCG
>CAZZDZ010000758.1:0-1639 GCA_964652675.1 uncultured Pirellulaceae bacterium | reverse complement strand
TTTGGTTCCGTCTCGTTTGATGTCGATCAGCAATGTGAAAGGCGGGCCATCAGGATAGACACGACCGCCATTGGCTTTGACGCGCTCTCGAAGCGGATCCAGGTACAGTTTTTTAAGCGTTCGTTTTGGGTCCAGCCAAAATCGAGTGTGCGCGACAACCAATTCACCCTCGACCAAGAACACGTCTGCTTCGACACTGCAAAATCCGCAGTCCAACGCATCAAGCAATGGACGATCGTGCAAATAGTCATTGTGGGCGTGCGCACGAATCAAAGGCGCAGGAGAAAGCGGTACCGCCTCTTGCGCTATCGACGTCCTGCCGGACGCCGCAAACAACAGGACGTGTACCGCTATCGCAAATATCTGTACCGGTTTGGTCACAAAATCAAACCGTGATTTCGTAACCTTTGCGCTGTTCGCGTGCGATGAACGAATTGGCTTGTTTGTCATCGCCAAACGTTTCCGTTTTCGGATCGTAGACGACTTTGCGTCCCAATCGCATGGCAACGTTGATCGCGTGGCAAACATTCAGCATTCGGTGGTGCGATTGAACATCCGATGCAGGCTTTTTGCGACTCTTGACGCACTCCATGAAGTTTTTCATGTGATAGCCGTCCTCGCCAAACCCTTCGCCATTGGAAGCATCGTCGACGTACAAATCTGCCATTGCGTCATCGGCGAGTGGATTTTCCTTGAGCATCTCGACAGGCTTTCCGACGATCTTGCCTCGGTTGACCAAGAATCGACCTTGGCTGCCCTCGAACATAATCCCGTTGTCAAAACCTAACTTGGGAGCATTATCGCGAACGTGCATATCCAATCCATCTGCAAAAGTGCATTTGACATTGAATTTGGTGGCACAGTTGAACATGTCGTCGCGTTGCGGCATGCCGTCAACGAATTCGACTGGATGGGTGACTTCCAAAGGATCGATCGTGATGTTGCCAATGTCATCGCCCATTTTGTTGAGTGCCCACATCGCGACGTCAACATGATGAGCTCCCCAGTCAGTCAACTTGCCGCCGGAGTATTCGTAGAACCAACGGTAGTAGCGATGAGCACGACCAAATGGGAATCCGGCGCCCCAACCTTCTTTATCGGTGACTTCATCGACCGCGCGGTAATCAACGACAGGGCATTGGCCGAGCCACTTTTCCCAATTCAGAGATTTGGGTGGATCGCATTTGGGCAGTACGACGGCGTCGCGTGAACCACCGATGCAAACCGTGACTCTTTTGACATCTCCAACACGATTGTCTCGCATCATCGCGGCTGCTTGTGCGAATCGTTTGTTGAATTCTGTTCGCTGTTGCGTACCAACTTGAACAACGCGACCGGTCTTCTTTTCTGCTTCCAAAATCTGCTGACCTTCGCGGATCGTCAACGTCAACGGTTTTTCGCAATAGACGTCTTTGCCCGCATTCATCGCATCGATAGCGATTTTTGTGTGCCAGTGGTCCACTGACCCGATCACAACCACGTCGACGTCTTTGTTGTCCAACAACTTGCGGTAGTCTTCGTGAGCACCAATGACGATGGGGCGTTTTTTCTGGCGGTGAGTGTCAATCGCAACTTGTTGCGCCCGGCCGACTTGAACTCCATCGACATCCGCGATCCCAATGCACGGACCGAACTTCAT
>CAZZDZ010000757.1:0-1640 GCA_964652675.1 uncultured Pirellulaceae bacterium | reverse complement strand
GATATGGAAGACGTTCATCTGGCGTTGGACGAAATGCTTTCCAGCAGCGGTGTGTTGAATCTGAAGATTCTTGGCTACGCCGACGGGGAATAGTTCAACACACCAAATGTGTAACTTCAAACCGCGTGCCTTAGCGCACTTGGGCCGTTGGGTTGGATACTTTGCCGGGTTTGCGTTGACCGGTGCCTTTTTGATCTTGGTCGCCTAAGTCTTTACGCGCCATGTTGGCAAGCTTGGTTAGCCGAGCGACGATCTCTGGGTGATCGCTGGCGACATTATGTTTGGAACTGATGTCTTCGACTAAGTTGAACAGCAACGGTTGGTTTGGTTTGCCGCGGCGAAAGTGCGGATGCCTTATGAAACTCTCAAGTGGCAAGAACAGTTTCCACGGGCCGCTACGGACAGCTTGTAGTTGGTCCAGTTGGTAGTAAAAGAATGCTTCGTGGGGAGACTTTGCATCGGGATCGCCGGTGATCAACGCACTGATGTCGCGACCGTCGATCGTGTGAGCTTCTGGTTCTTGTCCCCCAGCAAGTCGCGCGAAGGTTGGCAGCAAGTCCATCGTCGTCGCGACTTCACTGCAGCGCGTTCCCGCGGGAACCTTTCCAGGCCACCACATGATCGTTGGCACGCGAAATCCGCCTTCGCTGGTCGTCCCCAGTCGACCGTTTAACGGAAGATTGCTGCCGCGAGTGATGTCGTTTTTGCCACGCATCGGTGCACCATTGTCCGACGTCCAAACGACAAGCGTGTTCTTTTCGATTCCCAACTCAACCAGTTTGTCCAAAATTTGCCCGGTGGACCAATCAAGTTCCTCGATAGAATCGCCCCACGATCCGTTGGCACTCTTGCCCTTGAATTGAGGACTTGCAAAAGCCGTCTGAGTACTTCCGGGCATCGCTTGGGGAATGTACAGAAAGAAGGGCCCGTCGCGATGTTTTTCGATAAACGCGGTGGCTTGCTCCGTGTAACGTTTCGTCAGTCCATTGCGATCCACGGGAGCTTCGATCACGGTTTCGTTTTCCATCAGTGGTAATGGTGGCCAGAGTTCGCCATCCAGTTTCGTGTTCCCCGACTTAGCGATTCGCTGCCCCACGTCGGCGGTCATGTCGTCGCTGTAGGGGATTCCAAAGAAGAAATCGAAGCCTTGCCGAGTAGGCAGGAACGCTGGTTGGTCCCCCAAATGCCACTTGCCAATGATGCCGGTAGCATAGCCTTGGCTCTTGAGAGTTTCGGCGATCGTGATTTCGTCTGGATGCAATCCGTAAGGCGAAATCGGTCGCAGCACATGCCCGTCGCGATCGTTCAAGTGCATGCCGATTCGCTGGGCGTAGCAACCCGTCATGATGCTGGCACGCGACGGAGTGCAAACGCCCGACGAAACGTAGAAATCGGTAAACATCCGACCTTCGCGAGCCATGCGGTTCAAGTGAGCGGTGCGATGTTGGGTCGCACCAAACGGTTCGATGTCCCCATAACCAAGATTGTCACAGAAGATAACGATCAGGTTTGGTGCTTGTTCGGCAGCGTTGCCGCGGCTCGGTAGAACAAGTGATGTGGCGGCGCATGTGGCGACAAGAATCCAAGCAAGGAAAATGTAGTTTTTCATCAACAGGCTTTCGAAAGGGGGATCGATTCAA
>CAZZDZ010000756.1:0-1652 GCA_964652675.1 uncultured Pirellulaceae bacterium | reverse complement strand
GAACTTTCAGCAGATGCATGGAGTGGCAATTTAGCTAACCGGAGAAGTTTCAAGTACAGCCTCGCTGTTAGTGGGAAGCGGAGCAAGAAGGCGAAATGGAACGGGCACGATATCGAGAAGATTGAACGCCTGGGTGGACGGAACTGGTTGCGTAATATTGAATCTGGATTCGCTGAATTGGTGCAGCATGAAGACATGATTTTCGTCATAATGTGGGACGGCGAACTAGGCAAGAAGTTGCCGACACACAGCCCAAGTCGGCTAGGCATACTTTACCGCAAAACGCAAAACGACGAATAACAAAACGATGAAGCGGTCCGCGCGGCTTTCGAAAGCAATGTCTTTCGCAACGGTCCGGTGATCGTTGCCGTTATCTCGCTAAGGGATCAAATGCCAAATTCAATCAAGACTCTCCTAATCGCTGGCATTGCCACTGGGGGCTTACTCGCAATTTACGCTTTCTTTAACATGTCTCACCAAACCTCGCCTTGGTACAACGTAAAATCCACCGTCACTGAGGCATCACGACTTTTGACTGACGGCGATCATTCTGCTTTCCTTAAGAACGTTGTCCCTCCTGCCCAACTTAGGAAGATGACCACTAAAAGGTCATTCGACGAATTGGTGGTTAGCTTTTCTTCTAGAAAAGCGAAACGACTCGGCCATATGCTTCGAGCAGCGCAGGATATTGAACCTGTCTACGATGATGACGGGAACACCGCAATTTTCCATTTCCAGAAAGCCGTGAGTGGAGAAAACGCGATCGCATTTACAAGAATTGGTCGCCGTTGGTATGTCGCAAGCAAAAAAACTGTTCCCAATACGACGCCGGGAAACTTGGCTCCCACGTTTGTCGCTGAATCCGTGGGCGGCCGGAAAATAGAATCGGACGATTTACGCGGCAAAATTGTCGTCCTTCACTTTTGGGCAACTTGGTGTGGACCTTGCATCCGTCAAATGCCTGCTCACATAGATTCACTTTCGCAGTATGACGAGCGAGATGTCGAAATTATATTCATCTGCATGGATGGTAATGATGAAGAAACGGCGAAAACCATAGATAAGTACGCTATCCCCTTTAACAACGTGCTGGGGCCGGACGGCTGGTCTGAATACGGTGCCAATTTGTTGCCCATGGATGTCGTAATTGATCACCAAGGTATAATTGCATCAAACTCCATCGAAGATATTCCGCGGTTACTGGGGAATGAAGAGGCCGAGTGATCGCGACCTCTTCAAGTCGGGCCGATGTTCCGCCGCGATTGGAGTGGCTGCGTTTTGGTTGAGTCACCCGCGCGGCGGGGAGACGTTTTAGATGCTGTGCAACAAAGAATCCGAACCACTGAAAACAATGACAGCTCATTCGGGTGGTTTGACCTCGGTTTTTGCCGTGTCAGTTTCGTTTTTGGCTCCTGACACCATTGTTTTTCCCTGTGCTTGACACGAAAACTAAGCCGTCAAATACCAGCTGGGAAGAATGCGCGTGTAGCAACGCTTCATCAGCAGAGCTGCTGGAGAAGTAAAATGATACGTTCTTGAGCTCACACGATCATGTGCGTTTTCTGCGTTGGATTAGTCTTGAAAGTGCAAGTCCGACCAACAATGGAAGACCCGTTGGCTCGGGCACCGAACTGAAAGCAACGCCACCGTAC
>CAZZDZ010000755.1:0-1652 GCA_964652675.1 uncultured Pirellulaceae bacterium | reverse complement strand
AAGGGCCTGAGCACTATGCGGCCGAGTTGCCTGGGTTCGTGTTTGAGATTTACCCCGAGGCGAAAGATTCTGCGCCGACTACCGGAACTCGAATCGGTTTTCGCGTCGCAGAGTTGGACCGCGTCGTTGAAAACTTGGCTGAACTCGGGGGGGAAATCGTTTCCGCTGCGAAGCAATCACCCTGGGGTCGTCGCGCGGTCGTGCGTGATCTTGACGGGCACACGATCGAATTGCTGGACGTTTGCGCAGAATAGCATGAACCAAAAGTGTTGCTGATAGTTCGATTCAAGGTCAAAAAGTTGTTGTCACTACGGCCCGAGCACAAAACATGCGGTATGATTTTGGTCAGTGAAAACGATCGCTCTATCGCTTGAAACATCAGGAAAATTGCATGCTTCGATTTGCCCTTTTGCTGTGCATTGTCACTGGATCTGTCACCTGCAACGCGCAAGAGCGAACGTTCAAGGGGCGATGGAACAATCGACGAACTGGCTCCGACGGTACCATGACGTGTACTGCGTCGATGGTGTCTCCCGCTCAATGGACTGCTGTCTTTCGCGGCTCTTTCCAAGGAAAGCCATTCGAGTACAACGTGAAATTTCAGTCTAAAGAGTCTCGCGCTGGTAGCGAACTGACTGGCAACGCCACGATCAGCGGCAAGCAATACAGGTGGAGCGGTACGCTAAAGGCGAGCCAATTGAGCGGCCGATATCAGGCATCGAATGGTTGGAACGGCGAGTTTATTCTGAACGAGACGGCCGAGAGCCGACGCAATGCGCCCGCGTCAGCCGAGCCTGAGTCGATCGAAGAGGTCGAGATCGAACCGATCGTGAAAGACGGTGACCATCTGTTGTTTTTGGGCAACAGCTTCATGGCAAACGAAGGCGGCGTGTACAACTATTTGCAAACCGCTTTGAGTAAACGTGGAATCGACGTGACAGTCGATAGCAAAATTGCGTCTGGCAAACCGCTTAGCGAAATGGTGACTCGCGAGGTTGGCAGCGCGATGATGGATTCAAAAGTAGATGTGGTCGTGATCACCAGCGGCGACGCAAAAGTTGTCAAGCAATTCGCGACCAAGCTGAAGGATACTGGAAAGCGATTGGTTGTTTTCATGACTTGGGATCCAAAACACCCAGGTAATCGTGCGTCCAAGCCACAGTACACTTCCGCAACACGCGGGGCCGTGCGGATCATGCGCCGATTGGAAAAAGAAACGGGCGCGACGATCATTCCTGCGGCGGTCTTGTTCCATACGCTGACCATTGATCCGCCGGAAGGAATGCCGCGGATCGACTATCTTTGGCGGGAACGGAATATCCATCAAAATGCGATTGGAACGATGGCAAACGCGTTGCTTTTCAGCGCGATGTTAACAGGAGAATCGCCGGCCGGATTGAATTTTGATTTCCCGCCACACATCGTCGGGCAAAAAGTTAGAGACGAACCCGCGATTCGATTGACGCGACAACTACGAGAAACGCTTCAATATCGTTCCTGGGCAGTCGCGCAAGGCTGGGTGAAGGGCAAAACTCACCTTGAGTAGGTGATTGCAAGACATACAGTGTTTTCCAATCGTACTCGTACTCAGGCGTTTCGCCGGTACTCGTACTCGATGACACCGTTTCACGAACGAGACGAGACGAGACGAG
>CAZZDZ010000754.1:0-1657 GCA_964652675.1 uncultured Pirellulaceae bacterium | reverse complement strand
CTCCGGCCTGAAAAATTCACAACCTGGCAGCGCGAGCAAGTAAATCCTCGGCGGTCACAGAAGAATCCTTGCGGCGACAGGATCCTCCAAGATAGCGACTTAGATCGGTGCTGTTCGCGATACAATGTATCGACACAACAAGAATGAACTGTCCCGCCTTTTGCTTCCTTCCAAAGAAAACTTTTATGTCGCCAACGCTGTTTCTCACTTGTTTTGGGATTTACGTTGTCGGCCTCACGTTGTTTGGGACGTGGATCTCGCGACGAAATCAATCTGGCGATGAGTTTCTTCTTGGCGGACGAAGCTTGCCGTTTTTTCTCACCCTGGGAACAACGATCGCAACCATTGTGGGGACGGGGTCGTCGATGGGCGCGGTTGGGAAAGCCTATTCGGCTGGCTGGATGGGTTCTCTCTTTGGCCTGGGAGCTTTCCTCGGAGTGATGCTGACTGCGGTACTTTTTGCGTCGGCGCGACAACATAACTTCATGACCATGGCCGAAGAACTGTCGTCCTATGTTGGCGGCAGTCGCGTTGTTAGCAACCTTGTTGGCGTGTTCACCTACTTGGCATGCGTTGGCTGGCTGGGAGCACACATTCTGGGCGGCGGTCGCTATTTGCAGTATGTGACCGAAATCGATAGTCACTTGGCGATGGGCCTGATCGCATTGGGCTTTGCTGTGTACTCAACGATCGGAGGCTATCGCGCCGTCGTTTGGGCGGACACGATTCAAGCTGTTGTTCTCTTTGTCGGTTTTCTGTTTACGGCGTTCTACGCCTATCAGTCGATCGGAGGAATCGATGGACTTCGTCAAACGCACGCGACTCTTTCACAAACCCAGTCAACTGCCACGGGGCCCTCGTTTTTGCCGGGACTTTCACTGATTGTTGCGATCACCGTTGGAGTCCTCGCGACGCCGTCATTTCGTCAACGCATCTACTCGGGCAACTCAGTGAGCGAAATCAAAAAAGCGTTCTTTTGCTCCGCGTTTCTTGCGATCGGTTTTGCGCTGTTGCCATCGATCATCGGAATGGCTGCATTCAAGCACAACGGTGACTTGGCAAAATCGGATTTAGCATTTCCCTACATGGCAACCGAAATGCTACCGTTGGCGATCGGCGTTTTGACGCTCCTGGCAGGCTTGTCCGCGACGATGTCCAGTGCCAGTTCCGATGCGCTTTCCGGAGTAACGATTGTTGTTCGGGATCTGCACGAAATTGTTCTTGGGCGTCTGCCTGATGCAGGTCGTGTTGTGTTCTTGTCGCGGATGGCTCTCGTCGCCACGACCGGTTTGGCTCTGGTGATGGCGCTGAATGCAAACAGCATTCTTGGTTACATCACCGATATGATCTCGCTTTTTATAACCGGCATGTGTGTTGTCGGCGTGCTGGGGAAAGTTTGGCCAAGATACAATGCTGCCGGTTCCATCGCTTCGATGATCGGGGCGTTTGCGACGGCGCTGGCGTTTTTGATTCAATCAAACAGGCTTGGGCCGGAACAAATCCAATCCAGTTGGTCGCACTACTGGGGCGGAGCCGTTATCCCAGCGCTGGTTGTCGCAACGATTCTGGGAATCGGATTCTCTCTGTTGACGCCCGCCGACAAACGATCTCACGCCGAAGCAGTCAAGATGCTAAGCGAACGGCGTGAAACGATGAG
>CAZZDZ010000753.1:0-1664 GCA_964652675.1 uncultured Pirellulaceae bacterium | reverse complement strand
ACATTGACGATTTTGGAAAGTGATTTGTGCGGGCAAGTTTTGATTTTGGAGATCGGTGCCACCTGTGTTGGTAGTATTCATCAAACCTATCAGGCAGGCGTGTCCGTCGCCAAAGGAACCGAGAAAGGCTACTTTCGATTCGGTGGATCGTCCACGATCACGATCTTTGAAGCGGGCAAAATTCAGTTTGCCGACGACTTGATCGAACAGTCGCGGCAACATCGTGAACTGTACGCCAAAGTTGGTGACCGATTGGGCAAAGTGATCAAGCGGTCCTAACGTTTTGGCCGACCTCGGTTGTACCCACAGTGAATCCCACATGCGTTATCCCCAAATGTATCGGCTTCGCCAGCAGTTTGATCGTACTTGCGTGCGTGATGTTGCGGCAAAAGTACGTGATGATTTGGCAAACCTCCAATTGGCTTCGGTTATTAACTTGGGTGATCGCGTCGCGATTACTGCAGGGAGTCGTGGCATCACCGGTATCGATGTGATCTTGCGTGCTATCGTGGATTTTGTTCGCGAAATTGGTGGCGAACCATTCATCGTTCCCGCAATGGGCAGCCACGGCGGAGCGACTGCCGACGGACAGCGGCAAGTTTTGGCGTCATTTGGGATCACGCCCGATTCGATGGGGTGCCCGATTCGTTCCAGTATGGAAACGGTGTTGGTTTGCCAAAGCGACGAAGGAGTCGACATTCATTTTGATCGACAGGCTTACGAAGCCGACCATGTGATCGTCTGTAATCGAATCAAGCTGCACACCGATTTTTCCGGCCAGATTCAAAGCGGCCTGATGAAGATGATGTTGATTGGCCTGGGAAAGCACACTGGGGCATCGATCTATCATCGTGCCTTTCGTGACCACAGTTTCGACGAGATCGCAAAGAGTGTTTCTGATCGCGTGATCAAACAATGCAACGTCATCGCTGGTTTGGCCATCATCGAAAATGGCTACGAGCAAACAGCGATGATCCGCGCGATCAAACCGGAAGCGATTTCGTCTATCGAGCCGGATTTGCTCAAACAGTCCGTTCTTTGGATGCCAAGGTTGCCGTTTGCGGATATCGATGTTTTGATCGTTGACGAAATCGGCAAAAACATTAGCGGTACTGGAATGGATACCAACGTGGTGGGCCGCAAGCGTAACGAAAACCGAGCGACCGCAGGCGAAACACCTCGCATCGGAAAAATTGTTGTTCGTGATCTGACCGATCAAACGCATGGCAACGCAACAGGTATTGGCGTCGCAGACTTCACGACACAGAAGGTGATCGACAAAATGGATTATGCGGCGACGCGAGTAAACTGCGTGACGTCAGGACGGACAGCAGTGGCGATGATTCCGATCTACTATCCAACTGAAAGAGAGTCCATCGAAGCCGCGCTGAGTACATGTGGATTAACACCACCGAAGGATGCTCGTGTTGTCTGGATTCGCAACACGCGCGAATTGGAGCATCTGTGCTGTTCGGCTGCGCTGTTGAACGAAATCGCAGATCAAGCAGACGTCGATATCATAGGTGACTCGTTCGCGATGTCGTTCGATGAACACGGACAACTACAAACCGAGGAGCGCGAAATCGAATCAACCGCGAAAGACACGCAACAAAAAGGCCGGAGGCCGACACAACCCTAGCTGGTGGCGTCAGCCACCAGACAGA
>CAZZDZ010000752.1:0-1670 GCA_964652675.1 uncultured Pirellulaceae bacterium | reverse complement strand
CCAAGGTTGGCGAAACGCAAAATTCATTTCGTTATTCTCCGTCCCGATCACCGCCGTAGGCGGTGATCGGGACGGAGAATAACGAGCGAGTCGTTCAGGCCCAGGCCCAGGAGCTTACGCACCTGGCTAGGAATGTGTCGCCACTCCGTGGCTGGTTTTCTCATCATGTCGAACGATACTTCCACGCGATTGCTCTTTCTGATTTCAAAAACGCTCAACTTCGAAACTTACGCATCGGGTTAGCTCCGAAGATTCGCAGTCTCGAATTAAGTCACAACCTATGCGTGCTGGTATCGCGAACGCTTGCCAAGTTTCAAAAGGTGCTGAGCCATGTTTGGACTCGTTCATTCGAAGTCTTCTGAAAAAACGTAGTTTGGATCCGGACAATCACTTTGCTCTCCGTTTGGCGTCAGTATGGCTTGATAGACCCGATAGTCCACGGTGCTGGTAATCAGGCGAGTTGAACCATCTGCAAACACAGCATTGACGCCGTTAGCGTGAAACGACGATGGTCTCGCCAAGTCGGCTGCATTGGCTGGCGTCATCGGCAAATCATCCATTTGCTCGCCGACGGGTACGCCGTTGACTCGGTGGACGTCAGCAACTTTGGGTGCTCCACCCGCGCCACCGTCATGTTCGTAGTGCCACACCAATCCTTGCGCATATCGGGCGCCGGCGGGGTATCGTATTTCGCTATTGTCGGCTGGCACCACTAAGTCTTTTGGGTTTGTGAATCCGACGCGATACCAGGGTCTCGCGTTCATGTTTTCGGCGAATAGAAGTGTTTGCGAGAGGCCATCAGTAATGTCGTCGATGCCAACATTGGGTC
This sequence comes from uncultured Pirellulaceae bacterium, assembly GCA_964652675.1. Taxonomy (GTDB): domain Bacteria; phylum Planctomycetota; class Planctomycetia; order Pirellulales; family Pirellulaceae; genus K23-9. Next base: position 841 of record CAZZDZ010000752.1, on the reverse strand, counting down.
CGGTCGCGACCGCCTTTCCGTTCTGATCAAGGCCTGCAAATTTGTTGTTGAACACACCGTTGGCTGTTGACATGGATTTAGCAAAGCTGACACCACCGACGGGACTTGCGTGGTACATCCCCGCGTTACACGCGTAACTATTCGCTCCCCAAGAAATGTCGCGTGTATCGCTGGGGCATCGAAACGTGTCAATGCTGGCAGCGGCGAATTGGCTGTATTGGTCAACAGCGAATTGAGTCTTTGATTTTTTCGAATCAGAGTTGGCAAACACAATGGGAAAACGATCGTCGGTCCAGAGTTCGTAGACTGGTTGTTGGTCAACATACGGCAATATGGCAACAACCCACGTGCCAATTTTGCGATGGCTAACCATGGTGGCGTCGGTGGGCAACATATCATCCACGTTGGACCAATCGTTGGCATCGAATGTGCCAAAGTCCATCGCGTATCCCGGAAAGTGTCCCTTTTGCACGGCGTAGTTGATCGATGCTTGACCAATGCTGCGCAAGTTGTTTAGGCAGTGAACGCGCCGCCCTGGATTTCGGGGACCGCCAACCGACGGGAGAAAAAGACTGACCAACACAAGGATGCAGAAAGCCAGCACTGCGATTTCGGTTCGCGTAAGCCCGTGACGATTCATTTCTACCCCGAGGCAAAACATTGTTTATAGCTAAAGAATTTACTAGCACGCAGCGCCAGAAAGTGAATCTCCTGTAAATGCCCCGGGATTCACTTGCTCGCACTCTGCGTGCTGGTATCCCAAACGCATGCCCTGATATTTACCCCGATTTGCTTGGCACTTTCCGACTAAACGACTATTGATCATCCAGTTGTTGATAAA
>CAZZDZ010000751.1:0-1684 GCA_964652675.1 uncultured Pirellulaceae bacterium | reverse complement strand
ACGGAAGCTCAGAGGCTTCAAAAAATTCACAATCTGTGCGTGCTAGTAAACCCTTTAGTGGATTGCCGAAAGTCTTGCCAACTTTGACACTAGCACTCAAACCCGTCTCTCAGTTCGCCGTTTTTGATGACGATTGATATGCCGTCGCGGATTTGCAAATCATCATCTTCGCCTTGCGTTTCGACGTTCTTGGAATTGAGAATTTTGACGCCTTTTCCGACACGACAATTTTTGTCCAGGATGGCTCGTGAAACGACGCTGTTGTCGCCCACGCCCACGGGAGTCTGACCTGGCAGCAACCGACTCTTGTCCTCGATGTAGTCTGCCCCCATCACAATGCTGTCTTTGATGACAACGTTGTCGCCGATGACGGTACGCAGTCCGATCACGCTGTTTTCGATTGTTACGTTGTGCCCAATCCGGCAGCCGTCTGCGATCAGACTGTTTACGATCCTACCGTCGCCCATGATCGTGGGAGGCAAGAATCGCGGGCGACTAAAAATCGGTGATTCACGATTGCGAATGTCAAACGGAGGCGTCTTGCCAGCCAAGTTCAGATTGGCATCGTAAAATGCTTTGATCGTACCGATGTCTTCCCAGTAACCATCAAACAGGTGAACCTGAACCTTATGCGAATTGATTGCTTCGGGGAAAACCTGGCGACCAAAATCTTGGTGTTCTTGGTTCTTCAGCAGGTCCACCATGACCTCTTTTTTGAAGATATACAGACCCATGCTGGCCAAGCAATCACGCCCATTGCTATTGATCCCGCGTTGGTCGATCCATGAAGGGTCCATGCGGACCGAAGCCAGCTCTTCTTCGGTTTCTGGTTTTTCGACGAATCCTTTCACACGTCCACCATCATTAACTTGCATAATCCCCAGGGCCGAGGCGTCATCTCGCGACACGGGAATTCCGGCGATTGTCGCATCGGCTTGCGAATCGATATGCGATCTCATCATGTCCCGGAAATCCATTCGGTACAGTTGGTCACCCGACAAAATCAAAACGTGTTCGATCCAAGGCTGCATGATGTATCGCAAGTTTTTGCGGACTGCATCGGCCGTACCTTGGTACCAATCGGTGCCCTTTTCGACGGTTTGCTGTGCCGCCAACAATTCCACAAAACCGCCGTTGAAATGGTCAAACGAATACGTCTGTCGCAGGTGGCGGTGCAGGCTGACCGACAAAAACTGCGTCAACACATAGACTCGGTTTAATCCACTGTTGATGCAATTACTGATTGGAATATCGATCAAACGATACTTCGCCGCCAACGGCACAGCCGGCTTGGCACGGATTTTCGTTAACGGAAACAGGCGTGTTCCACGTCCGCCACCAAGAATCAAAGCAATCGTATTAGACAAATCCATGGTGTTTCCGCAGGTTGCATCGAGTAGAAAGAGGTCGATGCATTGTAGAGTCTCAGCGCTTGCGTCGAAAGCAGTCAGTGCATTGGCAGGCAAAACACTTTTTGAAAATTTGGCATGCGTTCGAATATCCGCACGCAGTTGTGAATTAATTCGAGACTGCGAATCTTCGGAGGTAACCCGACGCGCAAGTTTTGGAGTTGCGCTTTTTGGGAGTGTTGAATTGTTCAACACAACAAAATACGGCATCACCACAAGAAGAGTGACCGTTCAGGAAATGATATTGCACCGCAATTCGCCAGCCACGAAGTGGC
>CAZZDZ010000750.1:0-1685 GCA_964652675.1 uncultured Pirellulaceae bacterium | reverse complement strand
GCATCGACAACACCTACGGCGACCGAAACCTAGTTTGCAGTTGCCCACCCATGGACGACTACAAGTAGTCAACCGCTAGAGGATTTATCAGCACGGCTACTCGCAGCGTCGAATCTGATCCCAATCTATTTGGTGATCCGATGTTGTGATGCGAAAGAACGCGAGTCCCAGCGAAAGCATGACTCCGATTGCGATCGCTGACGCAATGACGAACATAATCATGATTTGGTAACGAACGGCTTGCATGGGTGATTGGCCAGCCAAAATCTGCCCCGTCATCATCCCCGGAATGCTGACGATCCCAGCGACAGACATCGTGTTCAAAATGGGAATCATTGCCGTTCGCGCCGCGCCAACAAACACGCTACGGCAGGCTTCCCAACGAGTCGCGCCAAGCGTTAATTGCATTTCAACTTCGTCACGTTTTGATCGCAAATCGGACAGAAACCGGTCTAAGCCCAGCGAGATTCCGGTCAGCGAATTTCCTAGCACCATCCCCAGCAACGTGATCACGACATGGGGGCTATTCCAAGGTTTGCTGCCAACAACCAACAAGATTGCGACAGACGTGACCAGCCAGCTACTGACCCAAACGGAAAAGATCGCGGACGGATAGATTCTATCAAAACGATGATTGATTCTGCCCACCGCGCTGTAACCCGCGATCATCGTCATCGCAATCGCCAACAACAAAATGATTCCTGGCATCTGTTTTGACAAAGCGAAAATTTGTTGCAGCACCAACCCCAGCAACAACAGTTGCACGGTCATGCGAATCGCTGCCCACAGGATTCGCTTCTCCAAACCCAAGTGCAAGCGTAGTGATATCAACGCGTTGATCGCGATCAACAAAGCAGCGATCGCGACAGCCGTCCAAGAAATCGGTACGCTCTCAAAAGCGCTCGTTGTGTTCATTCGAACCGCGATCAAAACAGACAGAAAATTCATGTGACGATCCGTCCATCCGCCATCGTGACAACGCGCGAAGTCATTCGTGCCAACTGAGACTCGTCGTGACTGACCCAAACCAAAGCCCGCTCGTCAGCGCCGGCCAAAAAAAGCTCTACCAACTGTTCAAACTTTTGTGCCGATTCACCGTCCAACGATGCCGACGGTTCGTCCAAAAGCAAAACCAGTGGATCGATTTGGATCGCTCTCATCAACGCCACCAGCTGTTGTTCCCCGCCGCTTAGCGTATCGGCAGCTTGATTGATAAAGTCCGCTGACTTTCCAAGCGAATCGATCCAATCATCGATTTGCACTTCGTTGTAGGATCCAGTGGCTGACGCGACCGTGAATGGCAATTGCAAGTTATCACGAACGCTGCCGCCGATCATGGCAGGTCGTTGATGTAAGTAGATGACTTGTCGACGAAAGCTGGGCGGATTTGTCACGGGCTGACCCCGAAACAGAATCTGACCGCTGGAGATCGGATCAAGAAGTGCGATCGTTCGCAGCAAAGATGTTTTGCCGCTTCCGCTACCGCCGGCGAGCCCAACGCGTTCACCGGGTTGAATCGACAAGCTGATATCGTCGAGCAACGGATTGTCGTTACCCGGAATTCGCCGAACCAAATGGTTGATTTGTAAAAGCGTCACAAAAGTTTGTACGAAGGAGAGGCAGTCGTTGGAGTCCAACGCTACTGCGGTATCTACGTTCCTTATCCCAATAGGTTAGTGAATTCT
>CAZZDZ010000749.1:0-1688 GCA_964652675.1 uncultured Pirellulaceae bacterium | reverse complement strand
AACGAATAGTCAACTAGGCCAGAGGCCGACATAATCCTAGCTGGTGGCGTCAGCCACCAGATTGAACCCGAATTCAGAACAAAAGGGCGGAGCCCGACACATAGTGTCGGGCTCCGCCCTAAAATCGCAGGCTTTCCAGTAGTGTCGAGCCTAAACGAGGAGAGGGCACTCAGCGCGATTTCGTTGTTGGGAGTTTTGTCGGCGCGTCACTCTTGCCCGATTCAAAACGTATTTCAATTCAGTCGGGCAAGAGTGCCCGACCTACCAAAAATGAATACTCCGCTGGAAACCCAACATTCCATTTGGAAACCGCCTAAGATATCTTTAACTCAGACAGAACAAGTTTAACGGGGTGCATTTTGGCAGAAAACGATGAATCAACTCGCTCGGAGTCTCCGGCGAGTGATCCTGTGCAAGAAAGCACGGTCTCGCAGCCGCTCAAAGAAAAGCTGCTTCCACGAATATCCATTCGATTTGTCTTGGTTCTGACGGCAATTTGTGCCGTCGTCATGGTGCTGTTTCAGGCAGCGTCCAGCGAGAGCGCCGTGATCACCAAGATCCTTTCCCTGTTGATTCTGACAACGGTAGGCTGTTTCGCTGCGTACATCGTGCTGTTCGCGCTGGCCAGCATCGTATCTAAAACAACAGAACCGATCGTCGCTGCGATCGACTCCCAGCCGAAAACGAACGAGACCGATTCATGATTCATCGACTTATGATCATGTCCAGTCATGCTGTTTTTGCCACGCTATGGATTAGCCTGTCACTTGGGCTGACCACTTGCGCATGGGGTGAGGTCACGCAACTTCTAACGTTACCAAGTCGCGCTGCGGCGCCTTATTTAATGAAGTTTTCGATGGAATCGGTTGGTGGAAACGGTTATCACCCGTTCGTGCTGGAGTTCACGCCGCGTGGTGCCAAGTTCGCACGCGACCACCATCTGCAAGTCACCATCAAACCGAGACGCACCTATGGCAGTGAACTGAACTTTTCGTTTCGGCAATCGATCACGTTAAACGAAGGGGCCAATATCCAAACCACCGTAGTGTACGTACCAAGTTACATCCCATGGGACGAGGTGCGGGTATCACTGGCCGAGGATGGCAAGCAGATCAAATCGGGCACGACGTCCAACGGCATCTTTGATCGGCAAAAAAGGATGAAGCAAAAAGTTTCTGTTGGTGTCTTTGTGGATGACATCAAAAAAAACTCTAGCTCCAAGACGGCAACCGTACCCGATGCTCGAACACTCATGACGGTACTGGGTGATGGCCCGATTGTCGAAGACGCAAAAAAGAAACGCCTAAACAATTCGCAAGCGACCAACTTTTTGAAAAAAGTCCAGCCCGCCTGGGTTCAATTCAGAATCCTTTCAGAAACCGACGCCTACACTCAGTGGATTGGGCATTCCCAACTGGATGTGATCATCGTTTCGGCACCGGCGTTACAGCGAATGAGCGACAACCGGCCCGAGCAGTATTTGGCAATTCAAAAATGGTTGGCTGCCGGCGGAAACCTCTGGGTCTATGCGACTGACGCCCAACAGAGCGAATTACTGAAAACGTTCCCGCGTGAACCTATCGACGACAGCAAGATCGTGCGGAAATTCAAGGTTGCCAGCCGCATGAAACTGAAATCCGTAAACGACACCAGTTCGTTGACGAACGATTACTGGAACGGTGTTCGGA
>CAZZDZ010000748.1:0-1690 GCA_964652675.1 uncultured Pirellulaceae bacterium | reverse complement strand
GGACCGAGGACGCGATACGTGCCGGAACAGCGCAAACGCCTCCATTGTGTCGCAGTGATCGCGCTATCAACGACGTTTATACTTGCGTCCGAAGTTCCGGCAATTGCAGCGTTTGCTCGGTCCGTCTATGAGAGCTCTCGTGGTTTAGTCAATGTTGTGTTTTTGGGGTGTTTTCTTTTTAGACTGGAGATCTTATCGGCAATGCGAATTTGAAATGGGATCGTTGCGCACCGGTTGCGTTCTGAGCCGACGCTCAGCGTCGTCACTTGAGGTATTCGCGGTGACAAAGCTGACCACCTGATTGAATTAAACAAGCATCACGCTGAGTGTGCTTAACCGTCTATGCAGGATATGAAGGCTTGCAACATTCCTAATAATTCAATTCAAAGAATGCCTCAATCGGCCTGCAGTGTGTAACATAGGCAGGATCAATTTCATGCCACCACCTTACGGGGACACGACATGCGGACAGGCCTGGTCGTTCTATCGTTTTTGATTGCGACGCAATCGATCGTTTTTGCACAAGAAAAGCTTGCCGAGGAATCTGTTACCGAATCTCGCTATGACTACACCGCCGACTGGCCATCAGGCCGAGGCTTTGAAGTCGGAGATACAGTGCCTGATATTCCGTTGGTGGATATGAACGGCGATGAAATCCGTTTCTCCAACTTTCTGGGCAAACGATACGTGCTGTACTGTTGGGCCAGTTGGTGATTTTGCCGTAACAATCTGCCCGTGTGGCAGAAAAAGTTCGAGCAGCATCGTAACGACGGATTCACGGTCGTCGGGCTATCGCTGGATGCAGAAGGCATCGCGCCGGCTAAACGCTACTATGACAAATTCGGTGTAACGTTTCCGGCGTTGGTCGATCCGAACTACGCGACGAAATTTGGCGCCGTTCCAAAAACCTTTTTCATCGATGAACATGGCGTGGTGCTGGACACGAAAGCCAAAAGTAACTGGGAAACGCAACTAGCCAAGCTTCCGGAGCCTCGAGCGGTCAGCGACAAGATTCGTAATCAGTGGACGGACCCCACCAACCGCTTCGCCAAGTCATCGATCGATCAACTGGTAGCTGCCAATCAAGCAAAGCCCAATGATCTAGCCATCGCCGCCGAACTTGGGTCGCGATACATCTCTCTTGATGAACACGCAAAGGCGGAAACGATCCTTGCCCGTGCCGCCGAGTCGCTTGATGCTCGCGAAATCGCACGCGGCGACAAAGCAAATAGTCGTCGATTAGCACGCGTCTATCTGCAGTGGTCACGATCAGCCCTCAAGGATCGCGATCAACAAGTTGCCCGCGCCACGACCTCGTTTTTCTTGGACCCATCGGTTGGCTATGGAAAGCAGATTGCACGCATCATCGCACCCGAGAAATTTGACGGACGCCCCAAAGGTGACTTCGACAATCGATTTCGAGAGAACACACTCAAGCGACTCACGGCCGAACGCAAAAAGTGGTTAAGTCAGTAGAGTTGCCGCTGATTTGGATGCTCAAGTGAAAGCTACTTTGTCATTTGATTCAGTAGCTTTTCAAGCAAAGCTTTCTGGGCGGGCAAGTACTTTTGTGTCCCTGCATTGATCTCGTTTTCGCTCGCCACGAACGGTTTTTCCTGTCGCCAGAGTTTGGATACGGCCAGAAAAGTGCTCACGGTTTTTTCGTTTGCTTCTAAGTGAAACTGCAACG
>CAZZDZ010000747.1:0-1700 GCA_964652675.1 uncultured Pirellulaceae bacterium | reverse complement strand
GCCGAACGTCGTGAGAAATTTTCGCTAAGCGTTTTGCGGATAGTCTCCCAAGCGGGCACGCATTATAGACAGATCATGAGCCTTCGATCATCTTTTGCAGCTTTCTGAAGACCGCTATTCGTTTGAATCAGTCTGGTCCGAGAACAGATATCGAATCAGAAAGAAACCGATTACTGCACCGATCAGTTGCATGACGATGAACAGGGCGGCGGAAACGGGTTCGATGCCTGCAAACGTATCGCTCAGCGTGCGAGCGACCGAGACCATCGGGTTTGCAAAGCTAGTTGACGAGGTAAAGAAGTAGGCGCCGCCGATCCAGACACCAACAGCGACTGCGACCACATAGGGTTTTCCGTAGCGAATCGCACCGTGAATGATCAAAAGCAACCCGATCGTTGAAATGACTTCTGATACCCACAACGGTCCAGAGCATCTTGGTTTTGCTGAAATAAAGATAATGCCTCGACCGGTTTGCTCCATAAACATCACGTTGGCGAGCATCGTTCCGATGCATCCGCCGGCGAGTTGAGCAAACACGTAAGCGACAGCGTCTTTCGTGCTCATCGATCCCAGCATTCGGTCCACCAGCGTCACCACCGGGTTAAAATGCGCTCCCGAAACGGTGGCAAACATGATGATGATGCCAATCAGGACACCCGTCGTGGCAGCCGCATTCTCTAAAAGTTGCAGGCCGACATCGTTGGGCGAAAGCGATTGCGCCATGATGCCGGATCCGACAATCCCAATCAGTAAGAAAGCGCTACCGATGGCTTCGGCAAGCAAGCGTGGTCCAAGCGGCGGCGTTTTTTGGGTCGTATTCATCCATCTAAATTACTGAACCGAGTCTCCCAGTGGAAGCGGTCACTTTGGCCAGAACAAAGCACTTTTTGAAACGGGGCTTGCGCTGGGAATACCAGCACGCAGCGCCAGCAAGTGAATCCTCGGCGTTTACAGGAGATTCACTTGCTGGCGCTGCCAGGCTGTGAATTTTCGGTAACCCAACACGTGAGTTTTGCCCTTCATTCGAACGCTCGCAACCAGCATTGGTTGGATGCTCTTTTCTTCGACGCAATGGTTTGAGTCGGACACGGCAATTGATTCCCTGCTTTCTATTGGTAAGTGGTTTTACATCAGCCTCTAGGGGTTAGTAACTGTTGATTTCAAGGCTCACTTGGGCTGTTTCTTTTTTTGCCGCTTCTTCGCTTTGAAGGTTGCTCCGTTGTCTTGGGGCATGGCGGTGTGCCATGCGATCAGTCGCTGCGACATTTCTTTTGCGACCATTGGATGTTCGTTCGCGACGTTGCTTGATTCTGATCGATCAGTCGCGAGGTTGTAGAGCTCCTGTTGCGAACCATCGTATTCACAAAGTAATTTCCAGTCGCCATCGCGCATTGCGAGATCAGGCAAATCGTTGACGCCGTAAAACGCGTCGCGGTCCGGAGGACGACGAAAGAAGGCTGCTGCATTGCGTGACCGTTTTGATTTTCCCAACAAAGTCTCAGGCAGACTCTGGCCGTCAAACTTTGCTTGCGATTTTGTGCCGCTGATCGAAAGAATTGATGGCACCAAGTCGATCGCGGTCAAAAACGATTCCGTGTTGGTGGTTCCGACCGCCGATTGGTCGATCAACCCTGGCCCCCAGGAAATCAGCGAGGACCGAATACCGCCTTCGTACAAATGTGTTTTGAAACCTCGAAACG
>CAZZDZ010000746.1:0-1730 GCA_964652675.1 uncultured Pirellulaceae bacterium | reverse complement strand
ACCATGATGTTGGATGGTTTCAGGTCGCGATGCAAAACTCCTTTTTCATGCGCAAAGTCCATCGTATTGCAGACCGTAACGAATCGAATCAAAAGTGGGCGGATATTCTGCATCCAAACCGTCTTGTGGATTAACTCTTCCCCCATCTTCGCGTGGACTTCTTTGATTTCCGCGGACAACGTATTGCCCCTCACCAGAGGCATGGTGTAGTGCGGCTGGCCATCTGCATCGTTCAGTCGATAGACTGGGACAATTCCAGGGTGTTGAAGTTGGCCGGTAATGACGGCTTCGCGAAAAAAGCGATCTCGACGACTCTTGCTTTTCACCCACTTGGGACGAATTCGCTTTAACGCCACGTTGCGAGCAAGATCATGATCGTAGGCAATGTAGATTTCTCCCACCGCCCCGCGTGCATAAAAACGTAGCGAACTATGCGGTTCTAAGTCCGGATGGCTGGTGTCGAGCGTTTCGGATTCTGACGAATTGACTGTAGCTAAGGGGTCATCCGTTTTGTCGCCATCAGCGAAACGGTTTGTGTGATCGTCTGATAGATCTGGCAAATTCTGTGTCTCGCCAATCTGAACTGTTTGGGTGAGAACCGTTTCGTCATTCTTTTCGTTTGCATCAGCAAAACGCTCCTGCATTTCGCTAGCGGGGATCGTGCTACACAAGATCGTTTCATCAGAAGTTATGCTTGGATCAAGTGCAGGTTCTGGCTGCTGACCCCCGGCGATCGTTTTCGTCTCCGAAAAATGATCAATCGTTTTGCCGAGATCGATTTCGGCAGGTGATGACTTGGAGCGTTCCAAGAGATCGATAACCCGAGAACGCTGACTCGGTTCCAGCAACCGTATGAACGTTTCTCGCTCAGACTCAGAGAGCTCAGACGCTATCCTCGCAAACAACATCAATTCGTTTTCGTTGATTTCGTTTGACATAGCGGACGCTATTTCGTTTCATGCAGGAACCGTCAAAGGTGCCGCGACAGAGCTTGAGTCAGCTCGCCGCAAAATTGGTTTGAACTGCTGGAAGGATTGGGTGGTAGGATTGGTTGGGTGTTGCAGCAGGAGAGGAGAAAATTGGTGTCCGGAAAAGCTGATAGTCGCAAACACGTATTTCTCTCGTCGACCCATATTGTAACTTAAAAACACGGGGTTTTGTGACGCACCGTACGCCATCGACAATGGCTTGTGGCGAAAGCTGAAAATCGATGAAACCTTTGGGCAATTTAGAGAAATGTCTGTCAGCGGAGAATCTAGAGATAGGCGATAGCATGAGACGTTTCGTTCCCCGAAAGTTTCGTTACCCAATCGCCTTGAGTACCTTCTTTGCCGCGTCGACTGTTTGATCAATCATTGCTTCGGTGTGCTGATTGCCGAAAAACAGTGCCTCAAACTGACTACATGGCATGTAAATACCTTCGTCGATCAGTCCCCAGAAATAATTGCCGAACGCGTTGCGGTCGCACTGGTCGGCATCGGTCCAGTTGTGGACCGGATCGGGATTGAAGAACAACGTCATCATGCTGCCGACTCGTTCTGCGGTATGGGCGATGCCCGCATCGGTTGCTGCTTGGTCCAGTCCGGTCGCCAATCGTTCACCGAGTTTCTCAAGGTAGTCGTATGGCGGGTCGTTTTTCAAAACGTCCAATGTCGCCGTTCCGGCTGCTACTGCGATCGGATTTCCACTAAGTGTTCCCGCTTGGAACACTTTTCCGGCTGGCAATACAT
>CAZZDZ010000745.1:0-1733 GCA_964652675.1 uncultured Pirellulaceae bacterium | reverse complement strand
GCCACTGAAAACATGGCGTAACGTCGATCGGCAAACACGATCGCAAAAGCCGTGAACGCAACCACGTTGGCTGTCGACACCAAGAACGGCGAAATGAATCTAAGCATCATCATTTCAGACAATGCGACACCAAACAAAACGACCGCAACGATGGTGACAAACTGCTTGATCGGCTGACTAAATACTGGCAAGTTTCGTGTTGCAAAACGTCGGCCTGCGACCGCCAGGCATCCCAGCAGCGGCAAATAGGTTAGACCGTACATCGAAAACGGAACGCGGTCTTGGTTGATCGCGTCGGCGGTCGCGTTGCGAGCGGCTTGGACCAAGTTGCTGAACAGAGTCGGCGAACACTGGTAGGCCACCGCGATGGCGGCCAGACAAGCCCAAACGAATCCTTGATAGCGTGTGTCTTTTGCGATCAGACCAAACAAGGCGGCACCAACAATGAACGCGGGGACAATCGCATAAGTCGTCTGACCAACGTACGAAAATCCAATCGCAGACAATCCCATTCCCAAAACCATCAACACCAATCCGCCAAACAGCGGCACGATGATTGGCCAAGGCAGCGGTCGCACTAGATCACCACTGCGACGGCGAAATACATCTGCAACCGTTCGTGCGGTCATTAGCACGGTGGCCGAAACCATCACAACGCAAAAACCAATCCAGGGAACCGAGACAATGCCGACGGCTTTGGTGGCCGCCAAGACAACGAATTGTCCTCCCAGCATCACGATCGGCAAAAAGCCAAAGATCCGAGGCAACTGATGTTGCTCGGCCAGGTAAAAAGTGTGTCGATTGACTTTGACAACACCAGCGGTAAACACGATCCAGCAAACCGCAATGAAACCAAATGCGGCCAATGGCGTCGTCATCGCTGGCAACGCTCCCGCCACGCACAGCAGACAAAAACTGACTAGGAAAGTGGTTTGACGACCACGTAGCCAATGGTCAAAAATTCTCGTTGACGTAAACCAAAGCAACGCCACAGCGGGCAGCAAAAGTCCCAGGTTTTTCAAAGCATACAAGCTGTTTTGCACAGCGGTTCCCGACGTCAACCAAGTCAACGAAAGAAACGAAACCGGCAACAACAACACCGTCAACGCGTGCAAAACGCGATAGGTGGACGTCAGTCGCAAACGTTTGCGGCTAACTTCGGCGGCGAAAAAGATCGCACCTGTGTAACCCAGGATCGTCAAATATTTCAGAGCCAAAGTCCAATCGGGCCAAGCTTTCGTAACCAGCATCAGCGACGAACCAAAAACGATCGCCGCTCCGACGACCAGCATCCATTTGATGTTCTTTTCTTGAAAGAAACTGTTCAAGAAAGACTCTACCAGTGACACGTTTGGCGTGTCTTGCGATTCAAGTTGGGAGGATTGAATCGGTTGTTGGTAGGAGGCTTGTTGATCCGAATGCAGATGGGGATCGTCGAGTATTCGAGACATACCGGGACCACTTTGGGATGGGGAATCGGCGACAATCCGGTCATCGAATCGTCTTCCCTACGTCAGAGCCCAAAGTGGCCAAGTCATTTCGTAAAAATATCCAAAAAGCAGTTATGCGGCGTCTGAAGTGGGCAAAACCCTTTTTGAAATTGGGCATGAAATACCAGCCCGCAAAGGTTGTGAATTAATTCGAGACTGCGAGTCTGTGAATTTTTAGGCCGGAGGCCGGCACAATTACGTTTCGCTGGCTCAGCAGGAGATCATGGCGGCGCAAACACAAAA
>CAZZDZ010000744.1:0-1735 GCA_964652675.1 uncultured Pirellulaceae bacterium | reverse complement strand
GCCGAATTACCTGGCGGCAACGATTTACTGTTGGAAACGCTCCTGGATGAATCGAGTTCGATGCGTGGGGAAATATTGGGGATGATCGGCTACGTTTTACGCGACCGCAGGTTCATTCCTGCCGCTGCGGCGTTGATCGATTCCAAGGACGCCGCATTGTCAAAGCAAGCGATTGGAGTAGCCGGACGCACCCACTATCTGGCGGTCGCCAGTGACCTGATGCAGATCATGAAGTCTGACGATAAGTCACGCAGTGTCGCCGCTGCCTACGCTCTGGCAAAGATGAATGTCCCCGATGGCGCCAAACTGATTTGCGATGATGCACGCGAAAACGTTGAAATCCCACTCTGGCAAGGCAAAGTCATCGATACCCTTGGAGGCTCAGGCAGCCCCGATGCGGTTGAGTATTTGCTGGAATTGTTCGAGAAGGGAATGAAGATGACCAAAGCAGATGACGAACCCGCAGGAATGATGTTCTCGGCCGCCGAGCATAAAGAGTTACTCAATGGCAAGTCTCCCAAGGGTGCGGGCATCATGCTAACGGGCAGATCAGCTTCGTCGATCGCAGCGATTGGTCATCGAACCGCGATGCCAATTTTACATCAAGGTTTGAGTCATCCTAACAAGCACGTTCGGTCGGCTGCACTTCGAGCAATCAGTGCAGGAGATCCAACCGCCGGTAAAGTGCTGTTGGAAAAGTTGAAAACAACACCGCAGCAGGAACTGGCATTTACGTTGTATGCAATCTCCAGAACAGGAGACACAAGCCTGGTCAACGAAATCAAAACGCACCTGGACGGTCCTGGCCGTGATGACGCCATCGCTGCGCTGGCGGTGCTGGGAGATCAAAGTATTGTTAAAACCGCAATCGAAAACAGCAAATCAGAAGACATGCGACGCAAGCAGATGGGCGCGATCGCTGTCGCCGCGATATCAAATGATTCAGAAAAGGCACGAGAACGATTGGCAGAACTCTTTGATGATCCATCCCCGCAAATCCGCTACGTCACATTCAGCTCGATCCCGATGCAAGGCGTCAATGAATCGATCGAGTCGGTCGTATTGAAGTGGGTGAAAAACCAGAAGGACCCCAAAGAAATTCCGCAGGCCATCACTGCTCTCGCGCGTGTCGGAGGTCCAGATTCCCTTGACTATCTGCGATCGCTTGCAGAGTCGAAATCTGCCAACGTTCGCTACAGTGCCTCATTGTGTCTGGCAACCATCACGGGAGCCGAGCAAATTTTCGTACGTGATTCTGGAGAGAAGGTAAAGGTAGTTCTAACCTCTCGCTTTGCCGCCGCGCGTCGGTCTCGATTGACGAACGAAGAACCAGGAAACAAGTAGCTTGCACTCCTGCAATATCCAGGCTTTGTACCGGGCCGGGGCTTGCCCATGCCGAAACAATCGCAGCCTCTTCGCTTCGGCAAGAAGGACGGGGTTTGGGCTTTTCCGCTCTGGTGAGCATGTGTATTTTTGTGCAGCGTTCCTTTTTGTTTGCAACCGACTCGCGTAGCTTTGCTACCAATCGGTGTACCGGTTGTGATGGTCGTAGCGGCGACAAAATGAGACGAGCCCTGCGAGATAACAAAATCCATAAAGGTGTGCCAAGAAGTTTGGCGATTGCTTTCAGTGCAGAGACGCACCATGGAAGGGGCGTCGGTCCGCTAACTACCTGTTAGCGACACGTCAGCCGAAGGAATCGCCGATGATGCCTGTCAAATTTCAAAATGTAATG
>CAZZDZ010000743.1:0-1738 GCA_964652675.1 uncultured Pirellulaceae bacterium | reverse complement strand
GTGATCACCGATTTGGACGGAAACGGCGGTAACGAAGTGTTCGTTGGAAACGACACGTTCCCCAATCAGCTTTGGACCCGCAGTGCCGACAATGAAAAGCTGCTGGACACGGCCCCGATGCTTGGGTGCGCCTATGGGTTTTCCGGGGGAGCGACCGGAGCAATGGGAATCGCTGTGGGGGATTTCGACAACAACGGTTCGATCGATTTTCACATCACCAACTACGAAAACGAAAACGCGAACCTGTTCTTACAAAAACAAGGTGCATTCCAAGATCGGAACGTCCAATATCGATTGGATACTGCAAGTAGGAATCTTGTTGGTTTTGGATCGCAACCGATTGACTACGACAACGACGGTAGTCTTGATTTGACGGTGACCAACGGCCATCTTGATGACGCATTGTCCATTCGCGGCACCTACAACCAGCCGATACAACTGTTCTGCAATCTTGGCGATCGGTTTCAGCTAGTTGATGTCACCGATTCGTCTGACTATTGGAATTCGAATCATGTGGGACGAGCGTTGGCGAAGCTCGATTTTAATCGCGATGGCAAAAACGATATTGTCATCACGCATGTCGAACAGCCATCTGCATTGCTGTTGAACCAATCACCATCAACTAACCATTGGCTGCAGCTACAGTTGGTAGGAACCGACACCGAACGCGACAGCATCGGAGCAAAAGTGAGCGTGATCTGTGGCCAAACGAAATGGAATGGGTGGGTGATTGCGGGCGATGGATATCTCTGTCGAAACGAAAACGTGGTTTCTTTTGGACTCGGTCAGACCGAGACGATTGACAAAATCACCGTAGACTGGCCATCAGGTAGCCAGCAGGTGTTCGAGAACTTGCAGCCCGATCGTCGGCTATTGATTACCGAAAACGAAGCCGAACCATTCACGCTATTCGAAACGCCCCGATAAAGCTGGAGTCCTGGATTCAGCTGTCTTGTTGCTTTCAAAAGCACAGGCCCAAGTGACGAAAGACGGCTAAAGCCTGCACTCCAGCGTGAATTTCAGTGACTGAACAAAAAAGCATGCAATTGGCGACCAATTTGTGTCTAATTAGACCTCGGGGTTTATTTTCTGTCGTGAAAGGCTGGGTTTGGTGTGTACTGAACTTCTTCGCTTCGTCTCCTTTTTGCTTTGCGCATCCTTTGTGTTCTTGTTGGGCTGTTCTGACAGCGCTCCTCAAGGGCCCAAGAAAGGCGCTATCCAAGCTTACTTGGACGAACACCCTGAAGCACGTAGTCGTGTCGACGAAGAAAGTGAAACAGACGTTAAGCAGAGCGCCCCATAACTACGAAGTTACCAATGCGATTTATTGATTTTAAAATATTTAATTGGAGTTCGTTTTCATGTTACGTAGAAAAGGTTTTACGCTGGTAGAGCTGCTGGTCGTGATTGCCATCATCGGCATCTTGGTTGGCTTGCTTTTGCCAGCAGTGCAGGCGGCGCGAGAAGCGGCGCGACGCATGAGTTGCAGCAATAATTTCAAGCAGATTGGCTTGGGATTTCACAACTACCATTCGGCATTCAAAAAGCTGCCAATTGAACGTGGCGGTACATTCCGTTTTGGGTCGAATCTTCAGGCGCGAATGCCAGTCGCTCCAGGTTCGCCCTACGGAGGCAACAACCTTCACAATCTAAGCGCGTTAGTTCCGTTAACGCCTTTCGTTGAACAGCAAGCACTTTGGGATACGATCAGCAACCCGTTTGCCGTTCAAGAACCCGC
>CAZZDZ010000742.1:0-1745 GCA_964652675.1 uncultured Pirellulaceae bacterium | reverse complement strand
ACCACCACTTTTTCATTGGACTTCGCAAACGCAGAACAACGTTACGCCCGCGAACCAGTCGAATCGTGGACACCAGAAGCAGTTTTTGATCGTGAATGGGCACTTGCGCTGCTAAGTCGAGTGCTGCAGCGACTGAGTGATCATTACGCGACAAACAACAAATCTGAATTGTTCGATGCGTTGAAACCGCGATTGCTGGACAATGGCGACGCGGGAACGATCAGCGACTTGGCGACTCGGCTGGGCACGACCAATGGTGCGTTGAAGGTAGCTTTGCATCGGATGCGAAAAGACTACAAGGAACTGCTGATTGCCGAAGTCACAGCGACGGTCGGTCCGAGCGAGGAGGCGGAAAGTGAACGTCAAATCTTGATGACGGCACTCGCTGGGCCGACAGTGAAAGAACATTAAGTCAGATCAAAACACGGAAATCATCAGTGATTTCGATCCATTCCTAGAAATCGCGAGTTTTCTTTGTAACCTTTTGAAAGGACTCCGTCAGGTAAGTGGTGAGACCAAAAATCCGCCTGGGAAAATGCGATGAACACCACCACCGACTCGACTTGCCAACGATGCCAACGTCAGCTTCCATCCGATTCACCGGACGCTTTGTGTCCGTATTGCCTGATGGCGCTAGTGGACAATGAAATCACCAATGGCGGGTCTGCGCCTGCATCGGGAGGCTTTGTTCCACCGACGATCGAAGAACTGCAAGAGCATTTTCAGCCGTCCCAAATCGAAATCATCAGTCTTCACGGACGCGGCGGAATGGGTGCGGTCTACCGTGCTCATCAATCAAAACTATCGCGCGACGTGGCGTTGAAAGTACTGCCGCCCGAGTTGGCGATGGCTCCGGGATTCGACGAACGGTTTCAACGCGAGGCTCAAGTGCTGGCCAAGCTGAATCACAACAACATCGTTGACGTTTATGACTTTGGAAAAGCGGGGCCCTATTCCTATCTGTTGCTTGAGTTTGTCGACGGTGTAAATCTTCGCGAGTTGATCGCTGGCGGAGAAGCAAGTCCGTCGGATGCCCTCGAAATCGTTCCGCAACTCTGCGATGCACTTCAGTTCGCTCATGACGCTGGTGTCGTGCACCGTGATGTGAAACCAGAGAACGTTTTGATTGACACACGAGGATGCGTGAAGATCACCGACTTTGGTTTAGCCAAACTGGCGCAGGTCGGTTCGTCAAACAATCTCACGCGTACCCAGCAAGTGATGGGCACGCCTCAATACATGGCGCCAGAACAGATCGAACGTCCCAAGGATGTTGATCACCGCGCAGACATTTACGCGATGGGTGTGGTTTTCTACGAACTGTTGACTGGCGAGTTGCCATTGGGACGATTCGATCCACCAAGCCGTAAATCGGGAACAAGCCGGCGGTTGGATCGTGTCGTCATGAAGACTTTGCAGAAGGATCCTGCCAAACGGTTTGAACAGGTGTCGGAGGTAAAGACCGAAGTCGAGAAGGAACCCAAAAATCAAACCGATTCAAAGAACGGGCCACGAAAATGGGTTGATGCCGCCGTAGAAAAAGCTGCCGAGGCGAAAGAGAAAGCTGTCGAGTTCGCGGATTTGGACAACTCCTACTCGGACATCATCGTCGGCGGACTGGCAACAGGAACTTACCTCTCGCTGATCGCTGGATTCTTTGCCTTGACGGCTGGCCCAGCGGGTTTGCTTTTGATCGCGATCGCAGCCTTTGGCTGGTGGGCGACACTACGATTGCTGACGCGAGA
>CAZZDZ010000741.1:0-1747 GCA_964652675.1 uncultured Pirellulaceae bacterium | reverse complement strand
CAAGGCGGTCCCTACAACGGACCGCAAGTCACATCGACAATCGAACTGCTGCAACAACACGGGGCTCAAGGCGTCGGACAAAGCAGTTGGGGGCCAAGCGTATTCAGTTGGTTTCCTAACAGGAGCGATGCCGAAGAATTTGCGATCTCGTTGCCACGCGAATCACTAGTTGTCAACCTTGTTGGAATTCAAAACTGCCCCGCATCAAAAACGCATGGCTAATCCCGGACGCAGTTTTCCCACTGCGGTCGGATTCAAAACACGATGGCTGAGCACCAAGTCGCATAGTTTGGTAAAACGTGTTTCGATTGAAGAGCTTCATTTCCTGAGCCCTATTTTCTGCAACTGCCAACACGATGACAAAAAACCGCTACGAATGGGCTCGACCCGGCGACACCAACGCCTTCTTTGGCCTGATGCTGGACAATATCGCTGGCCTGATTTTGATGGTGGGACTGCTGTCGACGGTCTTTCGGTTTCCGGTTGAATTTGCGCTCGCGTACATGGTGCCGGGCACCGCGATCGGTGTCTTGGTGGGGGACTTGCTGTACACGTTCTTGGCGTTTCGTCACGCAAAGAAGACTGGCAATACTCGCGTCACTGCAATGCCTCTTGGCTTGGATACACCCAGCACGATTGGGATGGTGTTTTTTGTCTTGGGGCCTGCGTTTGCGTCAAAGGCCGCTGAACTTGCAAACGCCGCCGGGCACGAAAGCATGGATGTTCTTCATTCCGCAGCAGAGGCTTCGCCCGAGGTCGCCGCGCAGCTTGCCGCAGTGAACACCGAAGCCGCAATATTCGCATGGCACATTGGCATCTGTGCGATTTTCTTTTCTGGATTGATCAAATTCGTTTTGGCGTTTTGCTCGAACTGGATACGCAACGTATTCCCCCGCGCCGGTTTGCTGGGCTCGCTTGCCGCGATCGCCTTGGTTCTGATTACGTTTTCGCCGCTGGAGAAAATCAGTGCGAATCCGATTGTCGGTTTCGCCGCACTAATCATTGTGTTTATCACGTTGATCGGACGCGGCAAGCTACCGCGGAATATCCCCGGAGCGCTCGTCGCGGTTGGTTTGGGATGTCTGATTTGGGCGGTATTGCGCGGATTGGATGCCGCCGACCTGGTGCAAGTTCATCACGACGCAGCGCCGTTTGATGTGAAGTGGTTTCCAACGGAATGGCTAACGGTCTTTCAGTTTGAATGGATCGGTGCGATAGGGGATGCGGTTGCCTATTTGCCATACATCGTTCCCTTTGCGATCGCGACCGTGATTGGGGGAATTGACTGCACGGAAAGTGCTGCATCAGCAGGAGATGACTTTTCAACCAATACGGTGATCGGCATCGAAGCCTTTGCAACATTGGTCGCATCGGTATGTGGCGGCGTGATTCAATCCACTCCGTACATCGGCCATCCGGCTTACAAGGCGATGGGCGGACGTGCGGCATACACATTGGCGACCGCATTGTTTGTAGGGGGCGCTGGACTATTTGGCTACTTTGGCGTTCTGTTTGCGATCATCCCCGAAGCGGCTGTGATGCCGATACTGGTTTTTATTGGGATTGAAATAACGGCGCAGAGTTTTCATGTGACGCCACGGCGACACTACGCGGCATTGGCGGTCGCTTGCTTGCCAGCGCTAGCGAAGCTGATCGTGATCTATTTGGGGCAATACGTTGATCCGCAAAAGATGGCCACTGACCCGGGAATTTTGAATTTAAAAGTGCTTGCAGGCGGATTCATCAT
>CAZZDZ010000740.1:0-1750 GCA_964652675.1 uncultured Pirellulaceae bacterium | reverse complement strand
GGTGATTCGATCGAGCCATGGCGATCGGCAGAACGATACCACCAACTGTGCACTGCCGCAGAGTCAACAAAATGGGCTGCGGAATTGACGACGACCGCAGGGAGATCTGATCGTGAAACCAAAGACAACGAAACCGCGTCGGCTAAATTCGACTGGGCCATCTTTTCGCTCGAACGAAAGTCCGTCGAGCTGGGCAGTTCGATCAACTCTATCTTGTCTGGGTGCTCGACCAAGTCCGACAACAGCCGTTCCAGCGACTCAGCCACAACGGATGCTTTTTGTTGATTCGCGTTAGTAGCAAGAAAGTTTGGCGAAGCGGATGTTTTTAAGTTCACCAAGACAGGAATTTTCATTTCCGCCGAAATTTCAGCAAGAAGTCTCGCGACTTTAACAGGTCCGTAGAAATTCGGTCCTTGGCCGGAATGCGGTTCGCCTAGGTTCGCCACCACGAAATCACATTTCAAATCTTTTGCTTGATGTATGCATACTGAAAAACTTGCAGGGCTCTGGCTGCAGTCCAACCAAACCAATTCAAACGGTGGCTTTGTATTTTGATCCGCGATTTTGGCAAAATGCGTCATCAATGAACGACCGGGTTCTTGTGAACTGCTTTTGATCGTCCAGAAATGAATTTGCTGGTCCTGATTTGCATCAGCGGCTTGATCTGTCTGCACCAAGATCGGCTCTTCGTTGCCGACAAACTGCGGTCTATCGGACGTCAACTCAAATGACTCCATCGATGACAGCAGCAGATCAGCATTCCAATCCGCCGCCCAGTGCCAGACTCCATCGCCGTCGACCATCAAGACCATATCGCTGGGCAAGTTTGTGGCGGTGATCTGACTGTTGATTCCCTGATCGCCGTGTTGGCGGCTGATTGTCGCGTCAACCAATGCCTGTCGATCTTTGGCGGCAGGTCGGTTTGGACCGTTTATAACGCCACGGAAAAATCGTGCTTGCGGATCCGTGATATTCCAAGACATGGGAAACCGAACCTTGCGGCCACATGCACCTTGAAACGAACGTTGCAAGATAAACAGGTGCGTCTGTTCACAGGCCCTTAGGGTCACAGCGTTTCCGAAACTTCCATCCAAGCCAACCTTTACCAAGGTTTTGCGTAATGCGTGAACAAGTGATCTGTCGACCGCAGACTCATTGATTCGTTCGACCACTGCGATTCGCAAGGGTTGGCCAAATGCCGATGCGCTCGACACAACCAGCCAGCCGCAATAAACGACAGGGAAGACACAGGCAGGAAAGGTTGATGCGCGCGTTTTGGTTCTCACTGCCTCGATTCCTTTTGCCCTGTTGAAAAAACACCAATTTAGCACGAAACGCGCTCCGCCTTTGCCGCCTTTGCCGAATGGTATCAGCGTTCCGGCGAGGTAAGGTCCTAAGGCATGCAAGAATCTTGCCCACTACGCGGACCCAGCGTTCTTTCTTTGACTTTGGCAGCCAGCAAGACGATGTCTTTGTTGTCGGGCAATCGCACCGAACTCCCTCAACCGAATCCACCTCCCCCAATCGTCGGATACGTTGATCGAAGTCTTGAGTGTCGACGCAAGCTAGTCCTGCCGAATTTTGATGGGTACTCCCTTTTACCATCTCTATTTTGGTTTGCGTCGACACTCAGCTTCGTGACCCTCTGGCCATACGGGTTCGAACAAGAAGATCTTTTTTGGGATTTCTATGCGCCGCCGGCAACCTCCCCCTCCCATCCCCATGCGCCAACCCCTCCCGGAGGCAACAT
>CAZZDZ010000739.1:0-1755 GCA_964652675.1 uncultured Pirellulaceae bacterium | reverse complement strand
TAAACGGCCAGCCTTGGAAAGTCCCCCAGAAACTCAATGGCAAAGATTTCTACACCACGGTCGCCAACGTCGATTATGCAATCGAGTTTTTGAACGAAACGAGAGCTGTGGAAAAGGAACAGCAACAACCGTGGTACATGTACGTCGCCTTCAACGCGCCACACGCACCGCTTCAAGCCCTTTCGACGGACTACGCCAAATACCAAGGCCGATACGATATCGGATGGGACAAAATTCGCACCGCCCGCGTCGCAAAACAAAAACAGCTTGGCATTTTTGCCAATGACGAGCCACCGAGCGCGCGTCCTGAACACGTTCCCGCCTGGGATACACTCAGCGAATCGCGAAAACAATTCGAGTCCAAACGCATGACAACGCTGGCCGCGATGATTGATCGTGTTGACCAAGAAATCGGCCGCCTCGTTGACGACTTGAAAACCAATGGCGAACTTGACAACACGCTGATTTGGTTTGTCTCGGACAACGGCGCGTGTCCGTACGATCGACGATCCAACAAACTTGATGCGCTGCCGACCGATGGCGATGTACGCTGGAGCGATTCGACCGGTTGGGCATGGGCCCGTAACACTCCGTTTCGGTATTACAAACAAAACCAATTCGAAGGCGGCATCAGCAGCCCCGCGATTATCCACTGGCCCAACGGCATCGATGCAAAACCCGGCAGTGTTGACCACACACCTGCTCATTTAGTCGATGTGCTGCCTACCTTGTCAGACGTTTGTTCCAGCCCCATTCCCAAGACTCACCCACAGCGACAGCTTCGGCCAGTGTCAGGCGTATCGCTTTCACCGATATTTGGCGCCCAATCACTTTCGCGTCCCGATCCGATTCACTTCTTATTCAGCAGCGATCGTGGACTTCGTGACGGCGATTGGAAAGCAGTCAGTTTTCGCTCGGAACAATGGGAACTGTACAACGTTGCCAAAGATCGGACGGAACAAAATAATCTTGCAGACGACAACCGCGAACGACTTGATTCGATGGTCAGGCGCTGGACAGAGATGACACGCGATGTTCTGCACGCACCCAAAAAGGCTTACGCGGAAACCAAGCCCGCGAAACTACCACATCGACATCCCGAGTGGACCAAATTTGATCAGCCTTTGGGAGACGTTGGCAAATCGGGAGCCAAATCTGGAAAGGATCGCGGTGCCAAGAAATCCGTCCGGGCGCGCAAGAATACCAAAATGCAAATCAACGGCGACGAACTGAAACTGACGTTCACGGGTGACGACCCCGGAATCGCAATCGATTCGTTCTCAAAAGAGATTCAAGCGGGACCGTACCAATTGCATTTCACGCTGACGAGTAAGGCGAAAGGCGCTGGCGAGATTTTCTACACGACCGATCCCAACGTCACTTTGCCGAAAGGCGAGCGAATCGAATTTCCGGTTGTACACAATGGCAAGCCGCACGAATTCATGGTCGCGTTGCCAACCGACAAGTCGATTCAGAAATTGCGAATCGATGTAAGCGAAGGCCTGGGCAGTGCAACCATCAAGAACTTGAGACTAACAGACAGTAAGGGCAAACAATTGCTCGCTTGGCCGCCTTCGCAGTAACTGTCGATTTGCACAGTAGAACGACGTGAATTGGAATAGCGATATTTGACTCGAAAATCCAACGAATTGCCCGAGAAAGCTTCGCTTGAGTAGAACCGTTGGGTGGCAGCCTGGTTTTCTGTAACTTTTCAAACTTTTCGCGTGCGCTCGACGGCCTATGGCGCACTATGAG
>CAZZDZ010000738.1:0-1780 GCA_964652675.1 uncultured Pirellulaceae bacterium | reverse complement strand
GAGGCGAAGGGTCGAGCAGAGGGTGAGGCGAAGGGTCGAGCGGAGGGTGAATTAGCTGGTCAGATCAAACTGCTGTATCAGTTGCTTGGCAAAGAGGCTTCTTCGCTGGATGGATTGTCCAATGATGAGCTGGGCAGTTTGATGAACGATCTAAAAAAAGAGCTTCGTGACCGTGGCACCTAGTCCCTGGTTTTCTTATCCGTGTCTATCTGTGTTCATCCGTGGTTGCCTTTGCGAATCAAATCACTGGGTAAGAATGGAACCAGTCTGCGTTGCTAAACCAACTCGGGCACTTCGTATCCCTTGCGATACTGTCGCTTCAGGAACTTGTTTCCCGCTTCGGCGTTGTCGCCAACGAACTGCTCCGTCTTTTCGTCCAGCGTTAACATTGGGCTCAAGTGAATGTCGCTGCTTTCTAGTTCCAAATCGTGAGCCTTTAAGTGCTCGTCCATGTCGCTGATCAGGCTCTGCCACTGCTGTAGCCCGACTTCGTTGGCTTGATCACGCGAAAACTGGCTGCCGCTTCGGTAAGCGACATTGGCCAAGTTGCACCAGCCCGTGCTGTCATTGCCAATCGCGACTTCTGCGTTTTGAATCTTGCGATCATTTTGTCTTACGGCTTCGATAAAGTTTGCTTGGTGGACAACGTCACCACGGTTGCCTTTGAATTTTTTGATGACTTTGCCGTCGTTGTCATAGGCGACCGCTGATCCGCGCTGGCCCTCGAATCGACCGCCTTCGCAGAACGCAATGTATCCACTATTGGGGCCAGGATGCTTGGGCAGCTCTTTCTTGCCACCACCGGGTTTTTTTGGCAAATTGGACAGGCCGATCACGACCGGAATGCTGCCGGTATCAAAGTAGGCAAAGTGAACATTGGGAGTTTGTCCCGCATCGTTGAAAGCAACGCGACCTCCACCACCAAGAACTCGCTTGGGCAGCGCAACTGAGTCTTGGAAGATGTTGTTGCGCAAATCATCCACGACGTGGACGCCCCAATTTCCCATTTCACCAGAACCCGTGTTCCAATCCCAGTGCCAATCGTAGTGGAGTTTGTCGCGATAAATTGGTTGATCTTGAGCGGGCCCCAACCACAGGTCATAGGCGATCGTTTTTTCGATCTCCAGAGGAGTCTCGCGTTTGCCGATCGGTGGCCGAAGGCCATAGCGGTTGACGCGTGCCGATTTGATTTCACCAAGAGCTTTCTCTTCGTGCAAAAACTTTTTGATCTCCGCTTGCATCGGATCGCTGCGTTGCTGTGTTCCGATTTGGCAGATTCGATCGTACTTGCGTGACGCCGCGACCGTTTGCTTGCCTTCCCATTGACTGTGCGAAAGTGGTTTTTCGACGTAAACATGTTTGCCACCTTCCATCGCCCAGATCGCCGCCAAACAGTGCCAGTGGTTGCACGTCGATATAACCACCGCGTCGATATCCGATGCTTTGATCAGTTCGCGCATGTCCGTGTACGTATTTGTTTTGGGAAAGCGCTCCTTTGCCATACCAACTTTCTTTTCATCCACATCACAGACGCCCGCGACGTTGATCCCGTCGACGTTGCTGAATTGCCCCATCAGCTGACCGGCGCGACCGCCACAACTGATAAACCCAAGGTTAATCTCGTTGCTTGGATTCGCGGCTCGCAAAGAACGCGCCGGCAGCGCCGAAAAAAATCCAGCTGCCATTGTGCCAGCGATGATTTGACGCCGGGAAACCTGAGAGGATTTTCTTGAGCGAACAGGTTTTTTTCGAGTCGACATTTTGGAGGTCCGATCTTTCG
>CAZZDZ010000737.1:0-1790 GCA_964652675.1 uncultured Pirellulaceae bacterium | reverse complement strand
TTGCGAAAGCAAAGCCTGGCCTGACCGGAAAGGCTCTTTTCGATCAATTGGTCGATTTAACTGACAAGAATAACGCTGGTTTGGGTGTCAATTCTTCATCGTTCTCTCCGACCTATCGCGACGGTCGATTGGTCGATTTGCACGTCATCGAACTGTCGGACTATTCGTCCCTTGGAGCACTGAAAAACCTAGAGCGACTGATTTTAGAAAATACGGACCGTGGCACGATCGATTTGAGCTTTACCTCTGGAACTCCGAATCTCAAATCGTTGTACACGAACGAGTTCGAGATCCATTCGCTTGACGCGTTGCAAGGATTGCCAATTGAGTACATTCACATGTGGAACTGGACAACGGACGACCCTTCCACCCATGGCGACTTGTCACCCATCGCAGGATTGCCGCTGGGAACCCTTAACGCTGGCCATTCATTGGTCCGCGACCTTTCCCCACTGAAAGGCATGCCACTGGGGTATCTCTGTCTAAACCGCACGTGTGTAAAGGATCTGACGCCGCTGAAGGGCATGCCGCTTGGACAACTGTTGTTGGACCATACGTTTGTTTCAGACCTATCTCAGATCGCCGATTTGCCGATCTGGGAATTAGAAATTGGAAGCACAAGGGTTACCGACTTGAGCCCTTTGAAAGGTTCGGCAATCGAAATTTTGCGAATCGACGATATCCAAGTGGACGACTTGTCGGTATTAAAGGACATGCCTGCCTTGCGCGAACTCCGGATTGTTTACGACAAGGAAACATCGGCGTATTTGTCCAAGCTATTGCCAAATGTCAAACTGGACCACGTTATCCCAACCAGGACGTATTACGACTTGAATTATCCAGTTCGTAATGTCGGGTTGTTTGCAATGAACGGGACTTCGGCAAAAAAGGATTCGCTGATCGAACGAGTCCTGGAAAAACTGCTGGAGAAAAATCGAAGACTGAATCTCGATGACTGCCAATTTAGAGTGCAAGACGGCGAAGTCGTGCATTTTGAAATCGAGATGACCGATGACCTGAGCCCCTTGGCGGAACTGACCGAGCTACAATCTCTTGAGATCTACGGGGAACCCAAGACGATTGATCTTAGTTTTGTCTCCAATCTTAAAAAACTAAAGTCGCTCAACGTAGATGGGTTACGCGTGGCCAGCTTAGAACCGCTTCAAGGCCTGATGCTGGAAGATTTGGGCATGTGGATCTGGTCACGAAAACGTAGCGGCAGGGGGGATGAATTAGAGTTTTTGAAAGGCATGCCTCTTAAGAGCGCAAATCTCGGCGGCAGTTGCACTTCAGACTTGTCTTTTTTGACCGGCATGCCGCTGACCTTTCTGTGCCTTAACTCCAGTCCCGTCCACGATCTCGAGCCCCTAAAAGGGATGAAGCTGACTCAGTTGTTGCTGCAAAACACTAGCGTCCACGACTTGTCACCTCTAAAGGGAATGCCACTGGAGGAGTTGAGAATTAATAGGACTTTCGTAACCGATCTGAGCCCGCTAGCAGGAATGCCGATTCGCGATCTTAACTTGGAAGGATTGGTCATCAAGGACAGATCGGTCATTGAAACGTTGCCAATCGAATCCCTGAAAATCACCTGCGATCCAGTCCGTGATCGCGATTGGATCCTGTCCTTAAAAAAATTGAAAACAATAAACGGCCAGCGAGTCGCAGATTTTCTGGGAACGGAACAAAACTGATTTGCATCGATAAGACGAGCGGCAGATGACAATCTACCTGTAGCGTACAGTCTTGACGGCTTGTCGATTCATTGTGGCCGAACGCTCCGCGGTCGG
>CAZZDZ010000736.1:0-1837 GCA_964652675.1 uncultured Pirellulaceae bacterium | reverse complement strand
AAAAAACTCTAACTACCTATCGAAAACCAAGTCTGATCTGGTCAACAAGATTTGTGAATTTCCAATCGATTTTGCCGACGCGATTAAGCCAGCTGGAACTGGCTCTCAGAGGCTACACGTTCCCGCAGAGGAAATTCGAGTCTTTGAACACTACGTCGGCGGCGAGATTCGAGAATGGCAATGATCTAAATTGTTGGCCGAAATGCGCCATATTACTTGAGTAGTACGGCTATCTATTGTAGAAGCTGCTCAAATTGACTTGGTGGATTATAGCTCCGTGTCGGCGGAGCTTTTTTGTGCGCCAACCGATTTCCCATCAGCGGAAAGCTGTCGGAACTCTCACCTCTAGGTTGAGCCTTTTCACGATTTACCGACTTTCTGCGCGATGTTGGAATGTCTCGCGTAGATCATTCTTAGAGGAGATTCGACTATGAACTTTAAACTTTCGCTCGCTGGTGGTGCTTCGAAGAAGTTATCTAATAAAGCGACTGAGTGGTGGCTTGAGACGGCTTCCGCATACACGTTCGATTGCGCAGGTTTTGATCCCAAGACGACTTTTGAGACGCGATTGGCGTGGGCAATGGGAAAGGGATTTGAGACCGGCACAATCTATTCTCGTTTTAGCACTAAGCTGCAGCACTCGACCGACGATCAGGTGCGCGAGTGCATTCAGTGGGCAGCGCGAAACGGAATCTATGTCCCACCAGAATTAATTTCGGTTGATGAAGGCGTGAAGGGAAAACGCACCAAGCGAGTTGGTCTTGATCGCGCCAAAGAAATACTTCGAGACAAACTGGCCAAGGTACTCTTAGTATACAAAGCCAGTCGGCTTTTTCGGCAGGCTGGAAAAGGCTACCAATTCATCAACGAACAAGTGGTTGGAGAAGGACTTCGCGCGGTAAGCGTTTCGCAGGGGATAGACACCGACGATCGCAAAACCTGGAGGTTGCAGCTGCAAATCCACGGAATCATGGATGAAATGTTACTGGATGCAATCGCCGACCATGTGAGATCCGGATTGACCGGGCTGTTCTTGAACAACTGGACTACTGGCGCCGTCGGTATTGGATACCGTCGCAAGGAGATTCCCGGTGCCCTTCGTACAAATCGCGGCAAGCCTCGAACGATGCCGGAAGTCGATCCGTCTGCAGCGGCGCTTATTCGAGAACATGCACGGCTCTTACTTGACGGAATGCCAATTCGCGAAGGCGTACGGCGCTGGCATGCGGCCGGTGGTCCGGTAGATCCAAGAGCTTCAAGCGACAAGATTGGCTATAGCTGCTATCGCCGGTTGTTCACCAACGAGCGTCTAACAGGGAGGTGGGAATTCGGTCGTAAACGCAATCAGTTTTCAACGAAGCTAGACAGCGTCAAACAGGTCGAACAGCCAGACGACGAAGTTGCCACATTGCAATGCGAGGAACTCCGCATTTTGAATGAAGAGACCTTTGCAGCCTTAGTAGTGATGTTCGAAGCAAAGAAGACGGGGCCGAGAGGACCTCGAAAACCAAAAGCTCTTCGACTTTGGGATCTCACGACAGAGTTCTTCTTCTGTGAGTGCTGTAGCACTTCCGAATCACCTGTACGGTTCTACCAAACAGGTGCGAATGGAAAAGGAATGCACTGTAAGAACGGTGATCAATGCCCGAAACGGTCCACCGTTCGTCGAGAAGAAGCTGCAAAAGCAGTCTGCAGCGAACTGACAAAGCAGATTTCGCAAGATGCAGCATTGATCGAATCGGTCATTTCAAGGAGCCAGGAGCTGGATTCGCAACCTGATGAAGACCTCGAAGTCAAGCTGAATCTCGCCCGTAAACAACTAGCCACGCTCAATAAC
>CAZZDZ010000735.1:0-1841 GCA_964652675.1 uncultured Pirellulaceae bacterium | reverse complement strand
GAAAAACCCAGTGGCGAAAAACCCAGTGGCGAAAAACCGGCAGGCGGAAACGCAGCCGATGGAGAAACTTCCGATGACGGCCCATCCGACGACGATTCGAAACTGAGTTAGTTCGTTTTTTTGATCCAAAATGAAACCCTCCGATGACCTTCCGTTGATGCGTGACTTGCCGCTAGGAGCGATCCCTGGCAACGAACCCCTTGTTTTGGCTAGTGGTTCTCCACGACGTTCACAACTTTTGAAAGCTGCCGGTTACGAATTTTCGGTTGACCCAGCCAGTGATGGTGCCGAATGCGGTATCTGCAGTGGGGACGCTGCCCCGGAATTCGTCGCGCGCAATGCGTATCGCAAAGCACTCGATGTCGCCAAGCGATACGACGATGGCATGATTGTCGCAGCAGACACGGTCGCTTGGTGTGATGGGCAAATACTTGGTAAACCTCGTGATCAACAACACGCCGAATCGATGTTGCGAATGCTAAGTGGTCGAAAACACGAGGTTTTCACTGGTATTTGCCTGTGGTCAAACCGATCGGAAAGGTGTTTTGTTGATGTCGTTAGGACGACGCTCGTGATGCTATCATTGAGCGAGCAGCAGCTTGACTCGTATCTGGAGTCGATGAAATGGGAGGGCAAAGCAGGGGCTTTTGGCTACCAAGATGGCAATGACTGGTTAAGCGTGGTTGACGGTGGCAGCGAGACCAATGTGGTGGGTCTTCCGATGGAACGTCTCAAGGAAATATTGGAAAATTTTGGCACGTTATCCGATTTGGTAAGTAAGACCCAAGCGGATCCACCTTTAGGCACTTAGCCTTGTTTGCTAAGTTGCTAGTGTTGAAACCGCCACTAATCTTTTACTTCACCACGACTTGATTCATGCCTGCTGTAATCCGCCGCGATCTGTTGATGCCTTTGTTGATGACATTGACAGCTTGCTCGTTTTGTCTTGTTCCGAAGATGGGCTCGGCACAAACAGCAAATTGGGCTGCTGGGATGTTCAAGACTGTCAGTCACGACTTCAGGACGGTTGGACGCGGAACAAAAAATGAATTTCACTTCGTTCTACGAAACAAGTTCCAAGAAGACGTCCACATAGCGTCCATCCGCTCAAGCTGTGGATGCACGACACCAAGAGTGTCCAAAGACCTACTGAAGACGCATGAAGAGGGCGCGATCATCGCCAAGTTCAACACGGATACGTTCATTGGTCAGAAGGCCGCGACGATCACGGTTGTTTTTGACCAACCCTATTACGCAGAAGTCCAGTTGAAGGTGAAGGGTTTTATCCGGACGGACATCACCTTTGATCCATCCGAAGTCTCTTTTGGCGAATTAAAGCCTGGTGAGACAACAGAACGCCAGGTCACGATTACCAGGACCGGCAACCCACAGTGGCGAATCACCGATGTGCGTAGCCACTGCAAACACTTGCAAGTCCGTTTGGATCCTCCCGAGCAATCACCTGGAATCGTTCGATATCGAATGCGAGTTGGGTTGAAGGATTCGATGCCAGAAGGCGACATTCGCGAACGACTTACATTGATCAGCAATGACCTCAATTTTCCGACGACTGAGATGTCTATCTCAGGCCGGATTCGCCCAATGCTGAGCGTTTCACCAGCGGCGGTTAGCCTGGGCACGGCGACTCCTGGCAAAGAAGTTCAAAAGCGTTTGGTCGTCCGTGGCGAAGAACCTTTTGAGATCAAACAGGTCGTCTGCGGAGACGAGCGATTCAAATTTGACATCAAAGAGGGCAGCAAGAAACTGCACTTCATCAACTTGCGATTCAAAGCGGATAAGGCGTCCAGCAAGGTTGGCCAAGAGATTCGTATCGTGACAAC
>CAZZDZ010000734.1:0-1843 GCA_964652675.1 uncultured Pirellulaceae bacterium | reverse complement strand
CAGTTGATCAGCGAACTGAACTCCAACGCCGATGCTGTGATGGTCACGTACTATCCGCTGGGCGAAGAATTCAAAGTGCGGTCGCCGTCAGTGGTACAGGATGAAATCGGAAGCTTGGTATTGTTGGCTGATGGAAAGCCACTTCATCTACTGGAAGCCGGTTTTCCGAGCGGTGTCGCGAATGGAAGTTCGCAGCAACTACAAGCTGAATTCGTCAGCAACTTGTTAGCGACCTGGGACAAATATGCCGACGACGTTCCCCTGGTCAACATTGTTTGGCTTTACGACATGTCGTCTAAAGAGGTGGCAGATTTGACAAAATACTATTCCGTAGAAACCCCCGCGTTCGCCGGATTCCTCGGCTCCCTCGGACTAAAAACTCACGCCGGCGAGGACAAGTTGGCGTTTTCAAAACTACTGGAATACGCAAAGGCAAAGAAACACTGACGAAGGATCATAGCGGTATGCCCCAGGGCGCCCCAGGGCCAGCGTCTTACGGGAAACACTCGATTTTGTTTGGTGGTAGCAATCAAATAATAATTACAAGTTACAAAATGGATCGCCCTCAAAGTAGCCGTCGCTCTCCGAGCGACGTAGCCCGACCGAAAAGGCAACCAATTGGAGTGATTCCGATCGCAAAGAGCGGCCGTCCAAATGACCTAATCGAGTCTCCCAAAATTTGCACCGCAAGTCGGGCTGAGTGCATTCGTAATTCTTTAGCTGTGTTTAGCTCGGCCCGATCACGCGAATTTGCACTTGCGCGTGTATTTAGAGCTTTATGTCGCGTCGGCTGAAAAAGTAATCGCTGTCACGGCATAGCTTCGGTTTTCTCCAATGTCCCATCGCCAGGGTAGGGAGATAATCCAAGGCAAACTTGAAGATTCTTGGATCATTTTCGACAGCGATTCTTTGACAGCCCAAGGGTTGGTGCCTGTGAAAAAGTTCCTAGCCTCAATCGCTCTTCGAGATATCTCTCGCACGGCTTGGGCCGTGTGCGCTTCGTTTAACTCGGGCAAGGTATCGCTGGAAACAAAGTCTGTAATAAGGACTCCGGCTCCTGACGGGCGAATCAACTGGCTTAGCAGTTTTAAGTGGCCATCGCGAACCATAATCATCAAGTGGTTTCTGAATTCTGCCGCGTCGCCAACACAATGGACAACATGATTCAGGAGTTGAGTTAGCAAGCAGGTCGAAGCCACCACGTCAAACTTTCGCTCCGGCAATACACCGCTGACGTCTCGGAGTTTGTTTCCCAGTTCGATGGCATCGGCTTCGGTCAATTCACCCGTCACACTTTCCAGTTCAGCGCAAGCCCCAGACAGGTCAACCGGAGGTTCGATGACGACGGCCCGAGCAATCTCCGGATCGTCTAACTGTTCTGATTGCAGGTGATCCAAGGCTGCAGCATCGAAATCGAAAAGATGAATCTTGGCGTACGTCCCAGCAAGCGTTTTCAAATCCAGGTCATTCCCATTGCCTGCCCCCAAGATCGCCAACGAAGGATCGCTAACTGGACTTGGGAATCGCTGGGTCGTTTCGCAAATCAGACGAGTGGTGTTTGCGCGGTGAGAAGAAAAGGACTCCCAGCTTTCACGGGTCCTGGCGTTGTAGTCGACCTGTTGCTGTAAGATGTTCATGCAAGTTTGCTTTTAGATATCTGTATCAAGCCCAATCAACGGTATCCAGTCGACGGTGCCAGTTCAAAATAGCACGACCCGGCGATGTTCAACAGTCGCGAAGGAACGCTCTTTCGCGCGAACCTCTTTGTTGTTTAGGCCTTCTCTTGAACGATGCCTGTTGGCAGATTTGTAGTGACCAACACCCTGGTTTTACTCGTTGTGGA
>CAZZDZ010000733.1:0-1845 GCA_964652675.1 uncultured Pirellulaceae bacterium | reverse complement strand
ACCGGTCGCCTAACATGGTTTTTGCGCAAGGCCGCGGCTTCGTCATTGGAGCATCGTTCGGTTTGCAGATTCGTTCGCTCCGTTGTCGCGTGCTGGTTTGTCACGCCACGGACACCGCCTCTTTGGCAGCATGATATCTTTTTGGTAAACTGATTGGTGTTGCGACACTTGTTGGCTTCGTTGAGAAGCGGTGTCGTAAAACCCTTCCGTTGTCGGACGCGGCCTAACTTGCACTCATGCCGTCTGTAGCGTATTCAACGAGGCGGTCGAACAGTGGTGCAAATGCGTGAAATTTATCGGGCGGCAGTGAAGCGACCTGTCTCGCGAACTCTGTTTTTTTGCTGTCCTTAAACCTGGGAACTTCGCCGCCACCGGCCATTGCTACGCGTTTGCAGAACGGCGCAACTATCTCGTCTTCGAACAGCAATTCGATAGACAGCGACGAACCTTTGAGACTTGCCCCCGCGATCGACTTCCTGAACTCCGGTACACTTAGCGTGGTAAGGACTCCCCGATCGTTCTTGTGCCGATAAACAACGGAACGGTCAACTTCGTTGGTTGACCGCGTCCAATTCTCCTTAGCATCTCTTCTGGACAGTTTCTCGCACAAGTCTTTGTAGGCCTCATCAAAGTCAAGCAACCCAATGAACTTCTGGTCTGGATAGTTTTCGAAAATCTTTCCGCGTTTGAATAAATTTGTCATGAAATAACAATCAAACACATCATGAACGACGAACGGCATCTCAGTTCCGGAACGCAAGGCGTTCCAAGCACATTCTAGAATGGTCTTGTCCGTTTCACCTTCGACGCATAGCACGGGCAACTCTGCGTCACCAACAACGCGTCCCAGCATCCGAAGAGCACGATCAGGTGCAATGGTGATTATCCCGTCGGACAAAACCGGGATAATCTCCGCACGCGTCGATGGCCGTATCGGTTGATTTCTTTCCATCCAAAAAAGGTTTTGGTCCTTACAGTGCGCAACCGTTGACGGCGTGTGCGTAGTCATAATCACCTGAATGCCAAACTCGTCCACGATCTTGTCACGCAGTAAGTCAATTGTCATCTTGCTTAGCGACGGGTTTAGGTGGGCATCAATCTCGTCGAACAAAAACAACCGAGAAAACTCTTTCTGATTGGCGTTGTACGCCCACAAAACCAACGTAACGATTATCTTCTCTCCGGTTGAAAGTTTGGCAAATTGAACTTCCAGTGGAATGTCCACTACTCGATCCACGAAACTCGGCGTATACGCGACTCCACTTACTGGCACCTTTAGTTCATAGCTGAACCCATAGTTCGAGAAGATTGTGTTTATTACTTCCCACGGAGGCTCGGCACCGATTGAACGGTAAATATCCTTTTCTGTTGGCCTTGGTCCCTCTTTGTGATAGTTCTTTAGCTTGAACTGATCGACTCGATCTTGGTAGTCCCTGAATACTTCCCCTATGTAGTCATTGTTGAATGCATCCTGCATTTTCAACCGCAAATCGACTGGAAATGCGTCCAGCAATTCCGCGTCATCAAGATCGTCAATTGTGTCACCAAGTCTTGTCTTGATTTCGGAAATCAGACTGGTGTGATTTGCGTTGACCTGCGTTTTGCCGCGAAGCATTCTGACTAGTTGTGATCGGCGGTTCTCAAGATTGACAGCTGCGTGTTGATTGGCTTGGTGTATCTTTTTGGGTGAAAAACCAGTATCAACGTACTTCGTCTTACCCCGCACATCTGCAACGTTTGGAATTTTGACTGCCTTATGTTGAGGATTCGCAATCGAATTGTTGATCGCAGCAAGCAGCTGCGATTTCCCGGCACCATTGAGTCCTGCAATCACGGCAAAATCAG
>CAZZDZ010000732.1:0-1857 GCA_964652675.1 uncultured Pirellulaceae bacterium | reverse complement strand
CGTTCAAATCCTCGATTCTATCTGAACGTATGGGAATTCGTGACATCGCTCTTTCGGCACGCGTCGCCGTGACAGGTCCCTTTCGCCGCGCGCGACTGCGACAGTTGTGCGAGAGTGATTGTGCGCCGATGTACGTCCCCTTTTACCATCGTGTCGCTGATACACATCCAAACGGTTGGACGATTTCCAAGTCGGAATTCAAACGACACGTGATGCACTGCAAAGAACATTTGGAGCCGGTGGGATTAGACGAAGTTCAAGACCGGATCGTGGCGAATAAGTGTAGCCGCCCAACCATCACGTTCACTTTTGATGATGGCTACGCTGAGAACTGCGAATTCGCGATTCCCCTGTTGTTGGAACAGCAGATCCCGACCGTCTATTTCGTTGCCATCGATTTTATCAACGAACAACGTTCTTTTCCGCATGATGTTGAAGCGGGCATCGATCTTCCGACCAACACGCCCGCCGAAATCCGAGAGATGTCCGATCAAGGCATCGAAATTGGACTGCATACCAAGACTCATGTCGATTTCTCGACGGTCAGTTGCCCCAAAATGATTCGCAGTGAAATCATCGACGGCAAAGACAAACTGGAACAGATGATCGGTCGCTCCGTACGTTACTTTGCGTTTCCATACGGGTTGCCAAAACAACTAACCCAAGCGGCGATCGAAGCGGTCAACGAAGCCGGTTTGATTGGCTTCTGCAGCGCGTTTGGCGCCTACAACATTCCGGGCCGTGACTCGTATCACATTCGACGTTTTCATGGCGATCCTGAATTCAGTCGATTCCTAAATTGGCTCAGCTTCGATCAAAACAAAGTCGATCGCGAACCCAGCGTGCAGTACACCCTGCCGTCCGCAACCGCGTTTGTTCCAACAACGCAGACCGCGGCCGCCAACTTATCGGCAAACGTTTAACCACGAATCAAAACGTGGCAAACAGACCCAAGAGAACAAGCATGTTTCTAAGTAGATTTCGCCCTTGGCGCAACATTCAACCCCGCAAAGATGTCGGACGTTTGAATTGCATGTTCATCGTCACCAGCATGCCGGTTGGTGGTGCCGAAACATTGCTGGTCAACATGATGCGGCGCATGGACAGCGACCGCTTCAAGCCAGAATTGGTATGCACAAAAGACCCGGGGCCACTTGGGTTGGAGCTGTCATCCGAATTCCGCGTTCACAGCAACATTCTGGCCAGCAAGTTTGACCCGCGCGGACTTCCGCGACTCGTTCGATTGATGATCAAGCGTCGTACGGATGTTGTGATAACCGTCAACGCAGGCGACAACATGTTCTGGGGCCGACTGGCTGCCCATGTTGCTGGCGTTCCTGCGATCGCAGCCGCTTTGCACAGCACGGGCTGGCCCGATGGGGTTGGACGTATGAATCGTTGGTTAACTGGAATGACCGATGCGTTTATCGGCGTCGCAGATTCACACGGAAATTTCTTGCGTGACGTCGAAAAATTCCCGGCCGAAAAAGTAAACGTGATTCGCAACGGAGTCGATTGCGATCGTTTTCAGCCGGATCCCGAAGCGGCCAAATCCGTTCGCGAAGAACTGAACTTGCCTGCTGATACGCCGTTGGTCGGAATCGTCGCGGCGTTGCGAAGTGAAAAGAACCACACAATGCTGGTCAGAGCGGCAGCAAAAGTTCGTGACGAACATCCCAATGCACATTGGATCATTGTCGGTGACGGTCCCGAACGACCCGCCATCGAAGCGGCTGCGGCCGAATTGAACATGACCGATCGGATCCATCTGCTTGGCACACGAAGTGACACGCCACGGTTAGTTGCGGCACTGGATGTGTTCACATTGTGCTCGCTGAACGAAGCGTCACCGGTTTC
>CAZZDZ010000731.1:0-1874 GCA_964652675.1 uncultured Pirellulaceae bacterium | reverse complement strand
GACTGATGTTCACGGTCGGGTCATCAACGAACTTTTGGTTTAAAAATGATTCGTTTCTTCATTGGATTCACTACGCTGATCTTCTTGCAGGCGTCCACGCTTACTGCGGAGATCACGATCGAATCCAACTCTGTGCATTTGCGAATCACAAAAGCACCCGAATGGAGCGCGTTTGACGCTGCGACCGACGGCAAAGAACTACTGCGTAAGTTTCATTCAAAGCAAAACGAACAACCGTGGTCGTTGGTGCTTCGGCAACGCGATGTCAAACAAAAATGGGAAATCCGTTTGAATGACAAACTTCTTGGTCGACTCGTTCAACACGAAGAAGACCTAAAGACGACCTTTGAAATTCCAGTCGGCACGCTAAAAGACGGCGAGAATCGGTTGTCAATCAAGCAGGCTGGCAACCAAGTTAGCGACGATATTGTCGTTGGCGAAATCGCCATTCATCAGAAACCCGTTAGCGCATTATTGACTGAATCAACGATCCTGATCGACATTGTTGATGAAAACCGCCAAGCAATCCCCGGTCGTATCACGCTGGTAAATGAATCGGAAACGCTGATGCCAGTTTCCGCAACTCAATCAGACTTGGCCGCTCGCGAGGGCGTGGTTTACACGTCGACTGGAAAAGCAGCGTTTGGCGTCATGCCAGGGCAGTACCGCGTCTATGCCGGTCGCGGATTCGAGTACAGCATCGATCAAGCTGATGTTTCCGTCAGAACAGGCGAACAGATCAAACGAACATTGACATTGCGACGTGTCGTCAACACAAGTGGCTGGGTTGCTTGTGACACGCACGTTCACACGGTTACGCATTCTGGGCACGGTGATTGCTCGATTGCCGAGCGGATGGTCACGCTTGCAGGCGAAGGCGTCGAATTGCCGATCGCAACGGACCACAACAAACAGATAGACTATCGACCAACGTCAAAAAAAATGTCGACCGAGAAGTTCTTTACGCCGGTCGTGGGTAACGAAGTCACAACAAAATTCGGCCACTTTAATGTTTTTCCCGCGCAAGCTGGTGGCCCCAAGCCCAATCACAATTTGATTGACTGGCAAAAGCTCTTTGCGAACATCTACCAAACGCCAGACGTCAAGGTTGCGATTTTAAATCACGCTCGAGACATTCACAGCGAGTTTCGCCCCTTCTCGCCACGACATCATGTTTCGATATCCGGTGAAGATCTGGATGACCGGGATTATAAGTTCAACGCGGTCGAAATTCTCAACTCAGGTGCCACGCAAACGGATGCCACGGAGTTGTTTCGCGACTGGTGTGGCTTGGTAAACCGCGGGATCAAAGTAACGCCCATTGGATGTAGCGATTCACATGATGTTTCTCGATACATAGTCGGGCAAGGGCGAACTTACATTCGTTGCGACGATAGCGACCCGTCGGCGATTGACATCGACCAAGCGTTGCAATCGTTGGTCTCCGGGCGTGTGATTGTCAGTTACGGATTGATGGCCGACGTCAGCTTACGAGGTCAGAGCAAGGACGAAAACCAGACAACCCACGATAAAGCAAAAACGCAGTTCGCTGGCCCAGGCGAAACGACGGCAATGAACGGTGACCTGATCGTCAATGCGACCATCCGCGGCCCCCAGTGGTGCAACGTCGAATATGTCCAGCTTTATGTAAACGGCCGACCTAAAGTGCGTGTTTTAGCACATAAAAAAGAAGAAATGCCCGACTCGGGAGTGCGGTTTATGTACGAATTCGCATTGGATCGCGAACGTCTTCGCCACGATGCTTGGATCACGGTCGTGGCGGTCGGCAAAGGGATTGACTCACCTCATTGGCGGACCGCGAAACCGTATCAACCCGATTCGCCCGATTTCACGTCAAGTACATTCAGTTGCAG
>CAZZDZ010000730.1:0-1895 GCA_964652675.1 uncultured Pirellulaceae bacterium | reverse complement strand
AATCCAGCTCGGTCGAGCATTAGCAATTGATGTCCGAACAGCAAAATGACTGCTTGGTCGAATTGCCCTGCATCCATTAACCGTTTGGCTTCTGACCGCAAATTGACATCGGTACGTCTAAGTTCCGCTGGCAGATGTTTCATGCGTTCGATCAATTGGGCGTCGGGCAATCCGTTTGCAACGTCTTTGGAAGTCGCTTTCTTGGAGTCCAGATCAATTTCGGCTTTTGTCAACGTGTAAATCAAAAGACCGATGATCGCGACAAACAGAGCGACCAACAGTAACCAACCGAGCAAATTTCCAAGCGACATATCCGTCCCGAATATTCCATTGCCACCACCGCCTGCCGTTGTTGCGGTATTGGTTGGATTGATGGGCTTTGATTTTACGACCTTCTTTGCTTGAGGCAGCCAGCGACTATGTCGATTCACTGAGTCATCAAAACGTTCGTGAACAACAACGGGGACCAGTTTTCCGTCGCGTGAATTGTACCACGGCGTATTACCCAACATGTCTTCTGCGGAGATCGGCGCAGTGGTCCGTTGAGCATGGACGGTATTGGATTCCAAGCACTGGAATTCGACCGTGAATAACAACACCAGTGCGATGCGAAACAAGATCATGCGCTGTGCCCCGCTTCTTGAACAACACTTTCTGCCGAAACCGGCTGCTTGGGAGTCGAATTTTGATCGGGCGTTTTTGCAGTGACACGTTGCCGGGTCGATCCCTCTTCGCCAAATTGGCGAATCGCTTCGGCGCGAACCGCCAATTCAACTTCCCAACCTTCCAGTCGAATTCTCGCGTCCAAATAGTTTAACAAACGCACCAACACGCTAGCCCCCGCGACCACCCAAAGTGCGACCGGAAACAGCACGAGAAAAAAGAACGTGTCAAGCGCGCGTGTCCCGCCAAGCAACTCTCGTGCAGCAAACATCGTGTACAGCACACTAGCGAACATCCAAAACAGAATCAACGATACGGCAACGAATCGACCGCTCAGCTCACTACCCAGCGGTGAATGCAACGACTTGCTGCGCCGACCTGCTGTTATCAAGCGATTGGTGTTGTCCGCCAGTGGGCATTGTTCCAACAACAATATTTCTGGCAGAAACGGTCGCGACGCGCGAATCAACGCAACAATCAAAACAATGACGATCGGCAACATCACATCAAAAAAACCGTCTGCTGGCGTGTCGAAACGAAAAGCTAACAACACGATCACCGGAATCGCCAATCGTTTGATCCCAAGCACATAAAACCAACGTCCAAATTGGGCCTTTGCTTCCGAAACGACATTGCCCCAAGTCGGTCGCTGCTCAAACACGGCTTGGCCAAGATAGATTGTCGTCAGCACTCCGGCAGCCGGCGCCTGCAGAAACACCAGCACGCACATCCAACTGCAGTATCGAGCCAGTTCTGCAAAGGACTCTTCGTCCTGCCAGATGTCGTATTCCGTCTCGAAATAGGGAATCCACGACAATAATGCTGCGTTGCAAATGATCCAGGGCAACGCCCCAAACAAAAAACCGATCAGTAACGCGGACGGATACCGACGCAACATTACCAACGCCAAATCGCCTATTTCTGACAATGTTCTAACACGAATAACGACATGGGTCTTATCAAGTTGCACGGATGTCTCCCGCACGATCGACAATCTGGTCCGCCTGATTCGAATCGGAGAATAGTGAATCGTAGGTGCCACTTTGAACGCTGTAGCCAACCCTGGATTCATCTCGGGGGAATCCCAGAATCACAAAGTAGAAACTGATTAAGCCCGATGAGAAGATCGCCCAACCTGCTTTCACAAAATACGGAACAGCGCTCGGCGACAAAAATCCTTCGGTAAACGCAGCCAGTACAAACAATACCGCGGCCGCAGCCATAATCGGAAC
>CAZZDZ010000729.1:0-1903 GCA_964652675.1 uncultured Pirellulaceae bacterium | reverse complement strand
CGTTTAACCGGGCAGTCTGTGCTTGTGAAGCACGCGAAATCGACGAACTCCGTGTAGGTGCAGGTGTATAGGACCGAGAACCAGATTGAGCATTGGCTTGGCTTGAAGAAACCAGCAATGCCGTGCAGATTGCGATAGAGATCTTTTTCATGGGATGAATGCCTGCCAAAGAGTCGTGTTAGTTGGAGATTCGACTAGTCTCAGCAATGTCTTTTTGTAGCATGAAACCGACGTGAAATCAGCGTTCTATTGTGAAAAGGTGACAAATGCTCACTTTTCTGCTTCGTTGACAATGATCTCGCTAACGGTTTTGACTTGTTGCAGAATCGCAGCGGCTTCTTTCGTTAACACCGCACCAGGCGCGCCGCTAGACAGGTCCTTGAAGACTTTGACTACGTCATTGCGAAGTCCGGCAGCGTCAATCTTGCGATCGGATTCTAGCCACTGCAGTAATTCCGTCACACGATAACCAAACTGGTTGATGGGATTGTTGACTGGGTCCGCAATCACTTTGTTTACCTGTTGTGCTAGGCGGATCGCTTCCGGATTGGTTGTCGCTTCGATGAACCGCTGAACGACAGATAAGGCGCTGGCGTCCATGTTCTTCAATTTGTTGAACGCGCGCAAGCGAACTTGGACATCATCATCCAGCAGTTTGGTCAAGAGGGCTTGAACCTGCTTGGGATCTAGTTCGGCAGGCCGAAGATGTTGCTGAGCATGGCGAAGTGTTGCAATGGGATCGGCCAATAGCGTTGCGATGGACTTGTCGCTTTCTTGCAATTGTCTCCAAGCCTCATCGATATCGGTCTGCGAAAGTTCAGGCATTGCCTGGTCAGTCGCCGAATCGATATAGCGTTGCAGGTCATAGACAACCGCTTGGCCGTTTTCGATCGTGACCACAAACCGTTCTGAATGGGACAGTTTTAATCTCGAAGGCCACGCCGTCAGCGGCGACTTGATCATGCGGCCCAGTGCGAGGTCGAAAAGAGTCAAGTCTCCAGCGATCGCATATCGCTGATCGTGAGTTTGTATAAGTTTCGCATTCAGGTCTTTTGGATTTGGCCATGTGAATCGCGGTTCACCTGAAAGGACATCGTCGAAGCTCACTAGGTTTGTGGATCGGGTGCGATCCAAACGGTTGTTCGCCAACGTCTGCTGCGGGCTCCCATCGGTTTGGACGGGTGGTGAATGGGATTCTTGCTGAATAGGTGATCCAGGAATCCAACGCGTCATTTTGTGTTTGGACCGCCAGTAAACTTCTCCATGTTCAAACTCGTATCGACCGTCTTCGCCGCTTAGATTCCGCTCGGTCACGCCTGGCGGTGAGATCAATTCGCCTTTGTCCATTCGATTGATGTCTATCCGTTGGAAAATCGATTCGCCAAACTGTCCTTGTCTAAAAACGAGCAGGTGTCCATCGTTATGAAATTCGACCTGGATTGCTTGAGGATGAAAACTGTGCCGAGTTGGCTTTGGCGAGCCATGTTTCCACAGGAGAACTTGTTGAGGTCTTGGTGGCTCGTTGATGACTCCCGACTTCCCTTTGGCTTCACACAACATTGCGATGTCACCGGCAGCGGACCCGGCCAGTTGCTTGATCACAGCCGCGTCTGGGATTTTGACATTCAGAATGTCGTCAGTCGTGGAAGCGTTCTGCGATTTTGCGAAGTGTGTAGGGTCAACGAGTCGCAAATGCCGCTGTTGTGTGATTAGCGCCAGTTTATCGCCAGCAAACGCGATCTGTTGAATTGCGTTTGGCTTGGCGGCTTTGGTGTGATGATCCCA
This sequence comes from uncultured Pirellulaceae bacterium, assembly GCA_964652675.1. Taxonomy (GTDB): domain Bacteria; phylum Planctomycetota; class Planctomycetia; order Pirellulales; family Pirellulaceae; genus K23-9. The sequence goes on along the minus strand of CAZZDZ010000729.1, from coordinate 118 downwards.
AGGCCGAAAGTGATCGATCTGTCGCAGCGTGGTCGGGTCAAACGTCAGCACATTTCCATTGGTGGTTGCTCTGATCAGGCCGTTTTTCGCAAAGCAAACATTGTCTAGCCATTGATAT
>CAZZDZ010000728.1:0-1905 GCA_964652675.1 uncultured Pirellulaceae bacterium | reverse complement strand
CCGACAGCAACTCCGATAGTAACTCGGATAACAACATCGTTCCTTCGGCCGAAGGGTTCCAATCGAAACAGCCCGGTGCTAGTCGCGTTGACACCAAGCGAGAGCTCTGCGAAACGATCGCCAACACCTACCTGACGATGCTGTTCCAACACGGTCTTTTCCACGCAGACCCGCACACCGGTAATCTGTTTGTCTTGGACAACGGACGGCTGGGGATCCTGGACTTTGGAATGACGGGACGGATCGACGAAACGCTACGCGAGACCATAGAAGAGATGCTGGTTGCGATCGCCAGTGGAGACCAAAACCGTTTAACTCGATTGATTCGACACGTTGGCAATTGCCCGCCCACGCTGGACGAATCGGCACTCGCGATCGATGTCGCAGACTTTGTTGGCACTTTCGGTCGACAAAACCTCGGGGATTTTGACCTAACCGGTGCGCTGAATGAATTGACCGACATCTTGCACCGTCACGCGATCAAGTTACCCAACCAATCCGCGCTATTGCTCAAAACACTGATCTCACTTGAAGGAACCCTGCGTGAATTAGGCGCCAGTTTCGATTCGCTCAAAATCGTGCATCAATTCGTGCGCAAGTCGATGGTGCGCCGGATGAGCCCCAAGCGTCGAATGCGACAAGCCCGACGCATTTATTTGGAAGCCGAAAATTTCTTAGAAGCAGCCCCCGAGCAAATGATTTCGTTGATGCAGCAAACGCGTCGCGGAGAACTGCGTCTGATGTTAGAACATCAACGACTGGGGCCAACAGTAAACCGATTGGTTCTGGGCCTGATCACCAGCGCAGTCTTTCTTGGTTCGTCGGTGATGTTAGCAACGAAAGTCCCACCGCTGATGTTTCGCGATGAAGCGGTGATGGGGATGGAAGACCTCAGCTTGCTGGGCATCAGTGGGATTGTCGCAAGTGTCACCGTCATGATGTGGCTGGTATTGGCAATCAACCGCAGCGGACACCTAACACGAGACAACGACGACTAGCGCTAGTTGACCTTGATCAAAAGGTCGTATCACTCGTCTGATTCGTCCAGCGTCGCGCCAAGGCCTTTCAACACAGACTTAATTTTCTCGTCCAGTTCATCCAGCTGCTCTAGCACTTCGTCCTGGCGACGTTCCAAATCTTGCAACAGGCCGCCGGGTTCTTGGATCGGCGTGGGTTCTTCGGTCGGCGTGGTCACCGCAGGCGTGACGACGGGAACATCAACAGACGTATCGAAAATCTGCTCGGAAGCCAAACCCGTAGATGGTTGCATAGTGTGAACGACCGAAGTGGAAAAAAGTGGCTGGCGGCAGGGGACTCAACTGCACTGAACCAGGTTCCTTCCATGCATCGGATTCCATCTGCATGGATCAAAACACAAACGCCAATCAATCCTGTCGTCTCAGTCGGGCAAAGTTTTCCGGTTAAGTCCTTCGCTCTCACAAGCGAACTTGTAGGGTGCCTTTGCTACTGCTAAATGCTCCGTCACGTGGTCGATTTTGCCCGAACGGGCTGGGTTAGTTGCCCGATCAATTTCGGCTTTTGCCTGAATAACGTTAGTTTGGGACCCTTGCCTGAACGGCCCCCTAATCGCTACAATTTGCCGCTTCATCAAACCTACTCAACTTGTCATTGAGCCGACGGATTCATCACCAACGGCAAAGAGCGAGATTATTGGGTAGCAAAGATGAAATTAGTTGTTCGAGATCAAGAGACCATTCAAGAAGCGGTCCAGCGATTCCGAAAGACTAGTGAGTCAACGAACGACAATTCATGTTCGAGCGTTGCAACCAATCAGCCTGTTGAACGAATCAAGTTCAGCACCCTAAGATCGCAAATCTTGTGCGACTAATGGGCGATTAGCTCAGTTGGCTAGAGCGCCTCGTTTACACCGAGGATGTCGGGGGT
>CAZZDZ010000727.1:0-1915 GCA_964652675.1 uncultured Pirellulaceae bacterium | reverse complement strand
GCCACCATCATTTCCATGCGGCTTTTATCAGTTTAGGCACTACAGGCCCATTCTAGAAGCCGAGCCCGGCCAATCAATTATTAACGCCCGATTCTGCACCCAATTCAACTATTTGATTGACAATCAAGCGTTGCCTGACTTATGCCCTACGCCAAGGTTTTAAACACCGGATGTTTCTGGCGCGAACCCAGCTCCCCCGGCTGGTTTGTGACACTAGAATCTGGAACACAGAGGCAGAACTGCTCCCCTGCGTCGAGCTTTTTCAAGTGGTCGCGAATCTTGGATTTGCGGTGTCCATGCTTGCGACATGGTGTTGCCACTGGGACAAGACATTCATTTCGTTTGAATGTGCGGCACGGTTTCGTTCGCCTTTGGCTTGCATGATTTGCAATGTCATTGGTTCGACTTGAATCGTTAGAACTCGATTGTCATTGCAACGCATCGACAGAATGACGCTTTGATTGGACACGCAGCGGCGCGAGTAGCCGCCCACACAATGAGACATCGCTCGACCTTCGGCTTTCAATTGCTTGGATGTATTCAATTCGGTTAACGTCCAAACGTTGATGCCATCGTCCAGCTCCCAGTCCCAACCTCGCAGCGCCCATTCACTGTTGGCGAAATTCTGCTCGCGCTGACGAAGATAGTCGATGCTTCTCTCCACCGTAGCGGAAGCACTGCGGCCTTTCCAAGAAAACGCCCTGCGATTTTCGGGCTCGATTGCTTCGCCAAAAATGTTGGTTGGAAACGAAATCGCGAGCGACGTTTCCAGCCGCATGTGCAGCGCCCAGTCGAGCACCAATTGTGTTTCTTCGTCGCCCAATTCATCGCGGTTTGTGATTAACCAACGAACCGTACTGACCCAGAATTCTCGAAAGTCGTTGTCGCCTTTCGCGTCCGTGGGATCAATCACGAATGAGGGATTGTCGGCGAGTCGGCGGTAGTCGACGATCGATCCACCAAGTGTCAAAATTTCGGCCAGCATGGCTGCGTTCGCTGGCGACTGAACGTGCTGAGATTTCAAAAGCTGCGACTGAAACCGTTTGGATATTTTCCAGCCAAATCGTTCGGCAACCCGCTTTAGGCTGCCGCCTTGGCCAAGCAGCACTAGCCAACAGTGCCATTTTAAATCGTGCAAGTCCAGTTGGTTCGACCAGATACCAAACAAACAATCAATGACGTCGTAACGAACCAACAGATGCGCGACGAATTCTGCTGCTGTGTCACCGCGAAACGTTTTTGGATGGCGAATCCAGAATTGACTGAACAGAGCCAAATGGGTGGCAAGTTGTGGTGGCCAGTCGTTTTGCCGAACGACGTCACCTAGATCCGCGATTGTGCCAATCGCTGGCTGGATCAAAGATGGGTCATGCGAATTTGTCTCGGTGATCGCGTGAACAAATTTGGCAAGCGATGCTTCCAGCTCAATCGCTTTCAGGTCAACCGTGTGGATGGATGGTTGTTCTCTTGATCGAAGATTCTCGATGCCCGTGCCGCGCGAGAACCAATTTGACGGCCCAACAAGTCGATCTGCCAGGGCCTGCTTGATTTGGAAGCAGCGGACATCCAAACTGTCCGCTTCGGAGTCCCACCACATATAATCATCGATCAAACAATCGTCATCAACGAATGCTCCACGCCCCATGATACGATTGCAAGTGGCCATCGACTCGTCGTCATCATAACGACGAGTACGAAATGATTGCTTCAACTGGCCGCGGCCCAGCGGACGATGCCAGTTTTGCACTTTCGTTCCGAACCTTGTCTGTTTCATCCTGTGGTGGGGACGAAGTTCAGCCGAAGAAGGTTCGCAGGGAAACGAAAGAATTTGTTGGTGAAATTTTGGGCGAGAATCCAAAGGGGAAACGCTTCGCGGGGGTCAGGCTAGGTTTTCGGTTTTCAGCTTGCTAGACTG
>CAZZDZ010000726.1:0-1919 GCA_964652675.1 uncultured Pirellulaceae bacterium | reverse complement strand
ATCTACGTCCAAGTCGGCCAGCAAACCGTTGCCGACTATGCTTCAGGCTCCACGCTCCACGCCCCAAGCTCCAAGCTCCAAGCTTCACGTACGTCTACGCCAGCTACATCGACGAACCAATCACACGTGTTGGAACCGGTGGACTTCGTTACTACCACCGAAACCAACAATACTCCATCACCGCGCTGACAGACTCAAGCGGAAACGTCACCGAGCGCTACGCCTATACCGCGTACGGTACACCTACAATTACGGATGGCGTTGGAGCAACACTTACAACTAGCGCTGACAACAATCGCTACACCTACACCGGTCGTGAGTGGGATGATGTGCTAAGCCTCTATCACTTCCGAGCTCGGATGTACGATTCGTTTAGTGGACGGTTTGTAAGTCGCGACCCTGCTGGGTATATCGACGGAGAGTCTCAGTATCGCGCGTACTTTGCGTTGAAATTTACTGACCCGAGTGGATTGCATTTTGCAACAGGTCGTTGCATTACCTGCGAATGGGGTGAGGCCGGGTACACAAGCAACTATGCTGCTGTCGCAGAAATTACGCTTTGCGGGAGTCTAAATAACGACTGCAAAGTTGTGGACAAAGAGTGCAAGGATTGCGAGGACCGATGTAAAGGCACAGTTTGGGTTGATTTTGACGTCACGATTGTGCATCTTGGCAAAAAATTCAACGAGTTTGCGGAAGGAACGAGGCAATCGATGTTTGCCTGCGGAGAATCGGATCGGCTGAAGTTGCCCACGGGCCTTCTGGATAAAGAAGACATCACAGGGAGTATCGATGGCAAAGGAGGCTGTGATGTGCCATGCTGTGGCGGTAACGACGGCGGAGAAGTAGTTTTCAAGCGGCGTGGTGGAAAACGCTTTCTAACCTTCAAATGGAACCTCTCTGTCGATGGAGAATGTGGAAGTGGCGTCCAACTCCATATTGATGGTCCAGAGAAAACTGGGCCCGCTGATCAGGGAATCTCGACCTATCAGAAGCATTGGATAAGGTGCTTTTGAATTCACGGTTTCGCAAATACCTGCGCGTGAAGTTCTCAATTCGAAGCGTTTTGTTGCTCGTTTTTGTGATTGGACTATATGTTGCCAGCTGGACCAAAGTTCGCGAATCTAATCGTAGTGCAACGAAGGAGATCGAGTCGTTGACGCCAAATAGCGTTGGCCTGAACGGTTTTCGACAGCCAATTGGCGGTGAAATTTGTTACTACTTCGTTACGCAATATCCTCTGCGCTGCCCTCAATGGGTTCCAGATGCATTGTGCATATCAGGAAATTCAAATTATTGCTTCGACAAACAGGACCTTCGCAGTGAGGATCTGAAATTTCTAGCAGACCTTGCGTATTTGGTCGATTTGCATGTCGAGGATTGCAAGATGCCAACTGGTTGGATTAGCAGCGCGACTGAATGCAAACTACTTACGTCGCTCGTGATCGTTTCGACACCTATTGAGACTGTTGATTTCAATGCGTTAAGGCGATTGAAAGTCTCTCATCTCGGATTGTGTGATCTTGAGTTGAGCCACGACCGGCGCGGTCGATTGTTACGCGAGATCATGCAGATGCGAGAGTTGTCGTCGCTTTGTGTCGATACTTGTGGATTGTCAGATCTGGAAGTTCGGCAGATTAAAATTTATTGTGAGAAGTCCGGGATCGAATTCGACTGGGGAAACAACTGAGCGGGGCAATGGCTTCGCCGAATGAAACAAAGGTGTCAGGGAAAGGAATCAAAGGGGTCAAAGGAGTCAGGCCTCTTAGATGAGTTTGGCAAGACCAGATCCCGCTGATGTTCTTCTGATTAACGTTTCAAACGGGTGACGACTCAATCGAGTTGTCGCCCGTTTTTCGTTTGCTGAGACGAGTCACTGCGACCATGGCGAATCAAAGGGCGCAAGGCTTTGATTGTGC
>CAZZDZ010000725.1:0-1930 GCA_964652675.1 uncultured Pirellulaceae bacterium | reverse complement strand
GTACTCGTACTCGAAGCCACAGTTTCGTGTACGCGTACGAGTACGAAAGCCGTGGAAATCGGCTAAGCGCCGGTGACCGACTTAGCGGCTTCTTCGACGGTGCCGAAAAGACCGAACAACCGATCGAAGTGAACCAGGTTCAGAACGTCTGCGGCAGCGCCTTTTGCGCCCGCGATTGCGAGCACTCCGCCATGCTTTTTTAGCCGGCTCTTGGCGCGAACGAGGACTGCTAAGCCCATGCTGGAGATGTGTTCTAGATCGCTGCAATCGATCACAAATTTCGTTTCACCGCGATCGATGTATCCTTGGATGCAATCCAAAAGAAATTCCGAACAGTTGGAGTCAATCCGTCCGCCTGACTGCATCACCAACACATCCTGAAAATCATCGTGTTTGAAAGTCGAAAAGGAAATCATGAGATCGAGCTAGGGGCTGAGGGTAACGTCTACGAACAAAGACATTATATCAGCTCGGGATCCCCAATTTTGGATCGCGTCGCCATGAACTGAAATTCGCTCAGTCCACTCCTTTGATTGACAAACCTAGCGGCTGGTAGACTTTGCTTTCGATCGGCCGGTCACCCAAGTAGGGCGACAGTTTGATGGCTTGCTGTACGGCTTTGGCCGGTTTCATTCGATGAATCAGCAGCATCGATAGGTAGGTAAAGTCCGCAATCGCGCTGCCGTCCCACGCGACGTCCGTTTTGTATCCGGATATTGGGCACGCGAAATCAGACATAAACGATTGGACTTTGTCGGGAAAGTCACCCGCCATCATCGAACAACCCGAAAGGTGAATCAGTTCCAAGTTGTTGGTTTGCACAAGACCATCGGCCAATTGCTTCGGCGTGATCGTTTCATCAAACACCGTCAAACCGTCTTTGGTGCCATGTGTCGACAGCAGCAAAACGACTGAACCGGGCAAGTACTTTAGTTCGCGACAAAAACGTTTGAGGTCTACCGCGTCGTGAAAGGATCGTTTGCGAACGTTGACGTGACGAGCGACCGACATCGTGAAGTACTGTTTCAACATGTCTGCAAATGCGTACTCTTTCTCTTCCAAAGATCGCTCCCAGTTCGCCTCCAAAATCACGAGCCATTTTTGTCGGGTCGACTCCTCAACGCGTGTGCCCTCCCATCTTGATTCTACGGATTGACCGTCCTCAACGTACTTGCCCGATATCGATTCGCCATCTTTGGAGATTTCAAACCAAGCTTTTCCAGAAGCATCGGGTTCGACGTATTGAAAATCCAAACGCTCGCCCTTAACTCTGCCTTGGATTTTCGCTTCGGTGCCTTGAAAGTTGTACGCGCCGGTGACTTGCTGCCCGGAAACCGTCAGCCGCATTTTTCCAAAACTGGTATTCCATAGACCTTGAAATCCGCGTCGTTTCGCGCGTGTGCCAGACCACTTCCGTGACTGAGGCCTATTGCTTGCCTTGTAGCGGCCCGTGAACCGAGTGCCGTCGTTGGACAATTCAAACTGACCGCTGCCGTTTTCGGTCTTTTCGTTGTAATAGAAACTGAAGCTGTTTCCGCTGACTGTGCCACGGATGGTGCCGCGTGAATAAGTACCCGTCAGTTTCTGCCCATCCAGCTTCAGGACCATTTCGCCAAACGTTGTGTCCCACCGTCCTTCGAAGGTACCGATTGTCTTGCGGGTTATTTCTTTCTGCTGTTGAACTTGCTGAACAGCCTCTTGCGCCACACACTCCCAGCACGAGAGCAAACAAAGCAGTGACAGAGGTAAGACGTATGGTTTCATAGTTGCTTTCCTGGTCGTTTCCGTCTTGGTCGTTTTCACTGCGTGCAAATCCACGCGTTACGCGCCGATGGTTGGATGAGAACCATTCTACATGGTGGATACCAGCAAATTGCATGAGTTTTGCTTGTCGCCATCGCGTTACCGCTTGCTGGCGGCATCTTTAGCA
>CAZZDZ010000724.1:0-1934 GCA_964652675.1 uncultured Pirellulaceae bacterium | reverse complement strand
TGCGTGCTAGTAAGCCCCAGGCGGCCTTTCAATCGGCGCTAATTCCCTGGAAGCTGCCGTTTGAACTTTGGCTCTTCGCTGGGGGGAAGATCGATGTCGTGGTCTTCCTGGAATCTTCTTCGGTCAACTGGTCCGGCATAGAATCGCAACCAAGTCTCGTCGTCTTCGACACAACGCCATTCTAGCGATTTGCCGGGGACGTCTACTTTCTTTTCGCAACTTGGCATGATGTCGCGGAAAATGATCTTGTATAGATCGCGATCACAAAGATGATCGGTGAACCTCAGAACGACGTTCTTGTCGTACAAACGCTGGACCGTTTCCAGCAACAGGCCATTCAGTTCAGCGTCGTTGATCGAATCGGGAGCGGGCAACTGCATCGGCGGCGAGAACCAGCATGAGATTGGTAACGCGGGAGCACGTTCCCAGGCCAACATGGACGCCAGGTACTCGTTTTCGGTCTGTAGCGGCATGCGTTTGACCGAACTGTCGTCGATCGATTCGTCTCGATATGGTTCCAGCTCGTCACGAAGACGGGCGTTGTCCAACATCAAGTCGACTTCGTCGATGACCGGTTGGCTGGCGTCGCTCATGTCCATTAGTCGTTGTGTTACGGTTTGGGGGCAGATCTGATAGCTGGGTTTTCAAATGGCGTTCGTCGGCGTCACCGACTTGTGGCCACGGATTCGATGGTATCTGTGAACCGAGTATCCTCAACGCGTTTTTGAGCGAAAATGGTCGTTTGGTAAGAAATTCGCGAGCCCGACCATGACCTGATCGTTACGAACCGAACTACTTATCACTTTTTGCTGGCAAAATTGGGGTGTTTTCGTAAAGTTCAGCGTGTTTGTCGGTCATCGATTGGACCGTAAACTCAGTCGCGATTCGGTGCCGCGCCGTTTCTGCCAACTGCTTCGCGACCTCTAGATTTTCGAATAAATCGTTTGTTTGGCGAGCAAAATCGGCTCGATCGCCCAGCGTGGCCAGTCGGCCGGTCTGATCATGCAGCACCAAATCGACATTGCCGGGAATATTCGACGCCACGACGGGAACACCCGCCTGCATCGCTTCGATCACGCTGTTGCTTTGGCCTTCGTATTCGCTGCCAATCCAGAAAATGTCGGCATGCGGCAACAGTTGCGGGACATCGTTTCGGCTGCCTGCGAACCGAACGTGCTTGGGGGTCGTGACGGCATCGCGATGGCGCAGTAGTTCGCCGCGCTGAGGCCCGTCGCCGATGATCACCAAAGTCGTGTCTTGCCGCATCGAACAAATCAGCTCGGCGGCCCAGATCAAATCCCGATACCGTTTCTGTGGCCAAAGTCTGCCCACCGCAAGGATCAGCTTGCGATCTGAGGGAACTTCCAGTCGTTCAAACGCTTCGTCTCGTGAAATGTCATCCACGTTACGCGGTTCGATGCCGTTGGCTATGACGCGGAACAGATTCGGGTCGATCCCATTGGCCGCATAAAAATCGCGTATTCCGACGCTATTTGTCGTGATCGCTTCGGTGTACTTTGCTTGATGACGATCGATCATGAAGTGCGCGGTGGTTTTCCACGGGTCCACGCAACGTTCGCTGGCGATGATACGTTTGACTCCCGCCATCTTGGCCGCCGCGCGACCGAAACTGTTCGCCGCGAACAACCAAGTATGAACGATATCAGGCTTCAACCGCTTCAGCTCACGTCGCAATCGCAGCAGCGCCGTTGGGTCAGCTTTGAAACGTTTGCCGATCACGGTCACGGGAATTCCGGCATCTCGCAATCGTTGACTGCGCGGTCCATCTCGCGTCAACAAGAACACGTGCACATCGAAACGGTCTCGCGGAAGATTCTCTGCGAGCAAACACAACTGTTTTTCGGCTCCACCACGATCCATGGTGGGAATGACCAATGCGACCCGTGTCGTCATGAAACGGCTCCAAAAGAAGA
>CAZZDZ010000723.1:0-1935 GCA_964652675.1 uncultured Pirellulaceae bacterium | reverse complement strand
TTCCTGTTGTGCGAACTGTGCTTCGGCGGTCTCCAGCGAAACGACTGAAGGCTCCGCTGAGGCCGGTGCTGAATGCTGCACCGAAGCATGCTGCGTTTCCGAAAACTTGGTTGCCGCTGGCAGCGCGTTAGCAGTGCAAGCGGACGAACCAACAAGCGATTCGATTCTTCAGTCGCTGATCCCTTGGATCACTCCTTTGGGCGGCTTGCTGTTGGTGGGAGCACACCTAACGAATCGTCGCTTTTCGTGTCGCTGCGGTTGTTGCCCGACGGTGACCGGCGCAAACGTTGTTGACTGCTAGGCAGGCGAAAACGCATTGCCACGCAGAGTGTGGTAAACGTAGCGAAGAGCAACCGGCCCCTATCTCGATCTTGGTTCGTCGTTTTTCTTCAAATGTTGGTTTGGATTGGTCCAAGGTGAGTCAACGCAGTGATCTTTTGTAGCGATGGATGTAGATCAAAGAATTCAACCCGAGACCAATAAGAAGTGCGCCGCACGCCCGAGGGCCTATCTCGATGTCGAATGCGGAGAGCGCCAGCGATCCAGCGCCGAGAAATAGCTGAAGGTAGACTCCATGCGAGATGTATTTTAGCGTCTTCGTACTCGATTTCGCCTGCTCTGGTTCGGCTGAAGTCGCTTGATACGGATTGGGGGAAGTTTCATTGATCGTCATGCGAGATCCGTGGGTGCCATCCAAGTGTGCTGGCTAGGAGCAATAGTAAGCTGCTGAGCTAACAACGCCCAAGATCAAAAACACCTAAACCTTACTTGAACACAAAAATGCCAAGAAGGGCAATGTGACTACTTCATAGCCCACTGCTTCCACAGCGTCTGACCTGTAAATTTGGCTTTGCAAAATTGCGGACTTCAACTGGACAAACCCGAACTGCAAGTATAAGCTGTTTTCAATAAAGACAATATGTCTGAAAACTCAGGAGCAAACATGTTTTCATCTAGACTGCGAGTGTTGACCATCCTGGCTGCATTTGTTTGTACGGCTGTCGTCTCGAAAGACGAGGCAATTTCTCAAATTCCAGTTGCAGACTCGGCTCAGGCTGAGGCATTGTTGAAGTTTGGCAAAGCGGCAGCGGAGTACGAAATTAGTATGGCTGGTGATTCGACACCGTTCAAACTAAATCCAAGGTCCATCATGAATTGGACGAACCCGGCACGTTTGGGCGAAAACGGTGCTACCTATCTCTGGTTTCACAATGGTCGGCCTCAGGTCATCGCAACGATTTTCACGTATGTCTCGAATGACGAAGTCAGAGAAAAGCAGGTGTTCCATTCGCTGGCAACTTCCAAAATTGAATCTGTGATCGACGGTAAAAAAGTATGGCATCCAAGTAAGCCGGGCGTCACGTTCAAACCAATCCCAGGAGCACCAGAGCCCGCTGCTACAAGCACGCGACGGAGGCTTCAAATGAGACTCCTCTCCCAACGATTTAGTGGCGAAATGCAGGACCGCAAATCCAGAAAAACGGCTTTGCGGTCGGTGCCGGCGCCGCTGGTCACATACGAACCAAAGGACGGACCCTGCCAGTCGGGTGCCATTTTTTCGCTTGCCGTTGGAACAGACACCGAGGCGGTCGTCTTAATCGAGTCTCGCCAGGTTGGCGAGAAGTGGAAGTGGCAGTACGCGGTTGCGCGTTTCCACTACAACGAATTGTCCGTATCACTTGACCAAGAACAGGTTTGGTCGGTGCCTGCCAAATTCGCCTACTTTGGCAATCGTCGATCGGATGTCAGCTTTCGCGAGGAAGTGTACATTTCCTACAGACCAGACTAGAGAAGATCAGTAAGTCATGACGCATTGCGTTTTGACCGCTGAACATGCGGAGAACGCGCTGACGGTGTTTGAAGATTTAAGAAGTCTCGGTCGCGATTAGTCAAACTCGATCGTTTACCAAACCCAGGAAACAATAAGGGGACGGG
>CAZZDZ010000722.1:0-1937 GCA_964652675.1 uncultured Pirellulaceae bacterium | reverse complement strand
CGAGTACGAGTACGAGTACCGGCGAAACGCCTGAGTACGAGCACGATCAGAAAAGGCTTCGCTTTCAATTTAAAGTGGCGTTGTCCAGTTAGTTCCCGGCTACTTTCTCAGAACGATCAGCCAGTCGTTTTTGGCGTCTGGTAGCGTTAGCTTTGTTTTGCTGCCGCTGGTGACGGCGGGGGCTTCGATGGAACTGGCGTCGCGGGGGTTGAAAATGGAAACGTTGTATTGGGTTGCTTGGCCACTCAAGTCGACCTCGACCGACTTGGACCCCGCGACGTAGACCAAATAGATCTCGCCGGGTTTGGCTAGGCAGTATTTTGAGTTGTCGTGTTGGGGATTGCCGACCAATTCATCGGCAGGCTGCATATCTGCGATCGGAATGTTGTTGTTGCGAAAGAAATCGATTGCGATGCGGCAGTAGTCCCAACTTTTATCGCGTGACCGCCAGTCTTCGCATATCAAATCGTTTTCGACGAACTGATAGCCAAAGTAATACTCGACACCGGCCCCACCTCCCATCAATGTCCCCCACAGCGTTTGCATGCGAACATCGTGTTCGGTGTAAATCATCTTGCCGGTTTTGTCGCGACCATCAAATCCTTTGTAGCCAACGTCGGGGCATTGACCGTGTGCCGCTGTGCCGGATTCGTCAAAAGCGACGATCCAAGGCTTACCAGCTTCGGCTGATGCCTTCACCCACTTCACTGTCTGTGAGTGCGTATTTTTGATGCTGCTGTTTTGCAGCGAGACGCCGGTCAGTTTCGATTTGTCACCCAACAACGGCCGATAAACGCGATCTTGATCACTTGGATACGTATGGACCACGATGTTGTGACCATACGCATCGACGCTGTCGATATAGTTGATCATCGCTTGTTGTTGCTCGTGCGTTTGGGTGTTCTCTTCGCCCAAGTTCCAGTTGAGTGCCAAGTTATGACCAAATCTTGCGATCAATTCGCGGCAATAGAGTTTACGTTGCGTTCCCAAATCGCCGCCATCAAGACACTCGGGGATCATGCCGCCTTTTCTGTTGTGGCCGCGACGGTGATCGTCGATTTCTGTTTCTTGCATTTTGAAATGCAAGTACATGCCGCGGTTGGTGCCGTGATCAAATACGGTCCCCCACTGATCTAGTTTGCTGCAATCGTAATGCAATTTGTCTTCGCGTTGGATAAACGGCCAGACATTGTCGCCGTCGCCGCCTGCGTTGTACGTCAAGAATGAAAACGCATTACAGCCCTTTGATGACAAGTAGTTGATCGCGCCGACCAGGCCTTTGCCCTTGCCGGATTGCCAAGTTGGATCGCCCTGACGCCAGTCTTTCAGGTGGGGAGCCCAAGTTTTCAAGGGCACCTTTTGCGCTTTGCCTGCGATCGTATTGTCAAAATCGGCGTAGCCTAAAAGTGTTTCAGGTGCGTCCGCGCCAGCTTTCAAAAAATACTGACCGCTCTTTGCGTGCTGAAGGTAGCGTTTGCCCACGTATTTCAGTCGACCATGAGCACGCAAGTCGCGGCCCGTTTTGTCTGTTTTGCCGATATCGATCGAGCCACGCTTCCCGTCAAACGGCGAATGCCCTCGAGCGATCACGTTGTCGTCAATGGCAGCATGTTTGCCAGATGCGAAGCTGATTTTGTAGCTCCAAGTGCCGGGCCGATCAGGTGCAAAATGGGCTCGCCACTTTGTGCCCGATTCGGCAGAACTGTTTGCCGCGTCCCCGTCAGCAGCAAAGTAGCCGGGTATTTCATAAGCCGTCCCGTCGCTGTGGCTGAACCGAACCGTCATTCGGTGGTCGGTAAACGGATTGGGAAAGTTGTCTTGTTCGTGGCAGTAAGGGCCATCGAGTGTTAACGTGACTTTGTGCCAACTTTTCAATTCGCCGGTGACCGCGACGGACCCGTCACCATCAGCCTGACGCGGCTGGATCAAGTCGACAT
>CAZZDZ010000721.1:0-1947 GCA_964652675.1 uncultured Pirellulaceae bacterium | reverse complement strand
TTAGAAGTTTGGCCGCAAGCGTCGCGACTGAGCGTGCAGCCTTTGAGTTTGCGTTTTCAAGCGGCCTGATAAACGATGCAATTCCTTGTCCAGCCGATCAGCGGGGACAGTCGATGGTTCAATTCCCCCTGCGACTCTTTCGATAGGCTCTGCGTCGTCAAAATAGACCGTCGCTGCTGACAGCGACTGGCGAACCAAAAGATCGCCCAAACGACCAGCCGTTCGTCTTTGATCTAATGGAATGACTTGTGGATCGCTCCACGAAAGACGGATGTCTTTGATCTTCTTGCTCGCTTCTTCATTGATCGTGTCGATTCGTCCTTCGGCTTGTCGTACGTCTGCGTCGAAAACCCAGACCCACTGACGCGAATCGACGCGATAGATGAAATCGAACATTCTCGCTTGGCCTTGTAGCAGCACATCAAACGCGTCAATCGTTTCGGTGGGCATTGCGGCGCCCAGCATGACGGTGCCAGCAGCCACGCGATCTTGCGATACAGGCACGGCGCCTTCGCTAGCCAGTTCAACAAAAGCCGTCGGAGTATCGACTCGGACACGACGCGGCGGCGAGATTTTTGCCGAAGACTGTTCTTGTTGGCGACTGACCGGTTTGCGAAGCGGTTCGCGCTGGCCAACGCGCCAGCGGGCCCAACATTCGGCAACCGACGTAGGGCTTCCCGCTGCGGTCTCGAAACTAACCGCCGTCCCGGTGCCCTTGCGTGATTCCAATCGCAGCGAAGAAAAGTGCAATGCGGAAAGCTGTCGGCAAATACTCAGCCCCAGCCCTTCGCCGCCGCCCATCGTTACTTGCCGTTCCGCGATCTCTTGCATTTCGACTTCGCTGATCCCGCGGCCTTGGTCGACAACGGTCCACTGCAACGCTTCCCCACCACGAATCGACTGAACACGCACCAGGACGGATCCACCTTCGGCTGTTTCGCGAATTGCGTTTGCAACCAAATTGACAACCAACCGACGGATCATCGATGGGTCGGCAAAGACTCGCGTGCTTTCATTGTGAACAACATCCCAGATGACGTTGATGTTGCGAGGCATCGCCCAAGGACGAAGTGTTTCGCTGATCGTTGATTTGATTTCGGACACACTCACCCAGGTCCGACGCACACGTGGGACTCCGGTGCGCAGTCGCTCCAGTTGAACCATCTCGCCAACCATTTGGTCCACGCAATTGACTTGGTCCATGGCTGCGGCAAGGCACGCCTTTTGTCCTAGAGACAACTCGCCCAAGTCTCCGTCATGAACCAGTCGAACCGCTTCGCGAACCGTCGCCAATGGCGAACGAATGTCATGAGCCGTTTCGCTCATCACTCGCACGGCAGCGTCCGCCGGTGACAGGGATTGCGACTCGCGGGGGGCACGAGTCGCTGGAGTCGTTTTCGTTTTAGATTTGGAGGTTGGTGTCGACACGTTTGTGGTCTCCCAGGATGCGTGCTGCGCTAAAATCACGAGAGGGCGCAACGCCAAAATACGTTCCGCTTTAGGAACGTCTTTTCTGAAATTCGACAGGTGGTACTAGGTTCCGCAACCAAACTGTCGTCGAAACTTGGGCAAATCGCATCATTCCTCAGGCGATAACATCTGTGTGGATCGCGCGGACAAAAACTGTCAGCGGTTCCTATTTTCCTCTACGTAAATTGGCGACCGATCCGCCGATGAATAATGATTGCGAACGGAGTGACCGGCACAGTTTGCCACGGGAGTGGTGATGCAGCGACTTTGAAGAAGCGGTCGAAAGGGGGCGGGTTGTCGGTCCGCGTTGCCAAATCCACCTCAAAGGTCGGTCGGGCAGCTAGTCGGACGGGCAGCTACAATGATGGGCCTGTCGATTCCCCCAACTTCTTTGACAAGTCAAACGCTCACATGAAACGATACTTCGCCGCGCTGTGTAAATCGCTGATGGCTCCGGGTTCATTGCTGATGGCTCCG
>CAZZDZ010000720.1:0-1949 GCA_964652675.1 uncultured Pirellulaceae bacterium | reverse complement strand
GCATGCTGAGCGATATTTGAATACAGATCCGAGATCCAAAGTCCGCTTTGTCCGCGCTGTTTGAATTTCGAGATCGGTCCCATCAGCCTTCCGCTGCCTTGGGATTTCCCGTCACCTTTTATTAATTCGGGTTTATAGTCCAGCGTGTCGACGTGCGATGGCGCGCCGTTCATGAACAACATGATGACGTTCTTAGCGCGTGGCGCGAAATGCGTTTCTTTCGCAGCAAGCGGATTAGCGCTGGCCGCAAGTGCGTTTTGGGCAGCCATCGCAGTGAAGGCGAGTGAGCCAAAGCCAGAGTAGATCGTCTTGATGGCTTGTCGGCGGTCAATGCTGTTCATGTGATTCGTGTCCATCGTTGTGATTGTACCCTCGCTAATGAGGCCCCGGCGTGTGGAGGCGATTTATGTCGCTAATCCAAAACTCTAAAGCTGGCACTTGCCATCAGGGTTTGGCAAAAAACCGAAAGAGGTGTTTGCGACCCAGCGACGGGTCCTGCTGCACCGCTCTGTGATCTTTCACGCCCACCAGCTCGTGCCCGCTTTCCGCCGCCGCGGGATCTTTGCTCGTTGGCATTTGGTTCACGCGATTTTGCTTCGCCGTTTGCATTCGACGTTGATCCTGTAGACGCGAATTCTTTGAAGAATTGTTCGCTGGCTTGAATCTCTTGTTGGGATGCGGGTCGTCCGTAGGCCCACAAGATTGCCATTTGCACTTGTTCTTGTCGGCTGTCGAAACGTTTTTCTAACATCTCGGCCATCGCTTGAGCCTGCGAAACGACGAAGACATCGTTCATCAGGTACAACGCTTGGGTGGGGACAATTGATTCGGACCGGCCGGGGCTCGTGGAATTTGGGTCGGGGAATCCGAACAGCTCAAGCGCTGGCGGCAGCAAACTTCGGTCAATCGGTAAATACACCGAGCGATGTGTATCCTCTGCGGAACGAGTTTCGCGTTGGCCACGCTGTCCACTTCGCGTACCAACCGCCAGGTCTTTCTGCGGTGGTTGCCTATTCAACTTACCAGCCACGGCAAGCATCGAATCTCGCAGTGATTCGGCATCCATGTGTCGCGGATTTGCACGCCATAAAAATTTGTTGTCCGGATCAACCGAATAGTTGGCTTGGTTGTACTTTGAACTTTGACGGTAAGTGTCTGACATCATGATTTCGCGAATCATGGCCTTGATTCCCCAGTTGTGTTGCATGAACCGCACCGCCAAATGATCCAACAGTTTCTGGTTGCTGGGTTTCATTCCGTTGAAGCCGAAGTTGCTGGGCGTTTCGACCAATGGTTTGCCGACCAAATGCATCCAAATGCGGTTAACCATCACGCGAGCGGTCAGTGGATTGTTCTTGTCGGCCATCGCTTTGGCCAAGTCCAGACGACCGGATTTCATTTGGTCGGGCGTGAAATTTAGTTCGCCCAAAACTTGCACAAAACCACGCGGAACTTCTTGAGCCGGTTTTTCAATCTCGCCGCCAAACAAGATGTTGGCATCTACCATTTCGTCGGCGTCCTGCACTCCCATCGCGAACGATTTCACGCTGCCGTCCGAGTTCATCGAAGCCAACTGGGCGGCAATTCGGTTGCGGTTATTCCTTATGCTGCGTTTGTCCTTGCCGTTGCCTGCCTTTTGCATCTGGCGATCCAAGTCCGCGATCTGCCGCTCAAGCGACTCGATCCGCTGTCGACTTTCTCCTCCGGCAGCAGATTTTTCCTGTACGGGCAGCAACAACAGGTCACTGGGTCGGTGGTTCTGCCCGATACGTTCGGTTCCGTAAAACGTTTTGGTGCTGTAAAAGATCCCGGCCAACCGATAGTAGTCGTCGGTCGGAATCGGATCGTATTTGTGATCGTGACAGCGAGCGCACGCGACGGTCAGGCCCAGGAAGGCTTGAGTGGTTGTGTCAATTTGTTCGTCGACCATCTCCGACATGAATTCACGC
>CAZZDZ010000719.1:0-1951 GCA_964652675.1 uncultured Pirellulaceae bacterium | reverse complement strand
CCTCCGCCACCTGGTTGTGGGGCGTTCTTTTTTGGAATTTGGACGGGCTGGAGTGTTTGCTTAGGCCCAAAACTGTTTTCTCGCAGCGTGCTCAACAACGATTCAACTTCTTCGTGCACTCGGTAGGTCGTACTCACTGCCAGGGTGGGGCGAACTCCGGGATACGGTTGCATGGTGGATGGTCCGCCCAGTGCCTCCCAGGTATCAGGCGTGACGATTTGCTGGATCAATTGCATGAGACTGTCGAAGTCGTCGTTGAGCCCAATTCCTTCGAGCCAATAGAACCGTGTCAGCAACTGCTCCTCGGAAGCCTCCCAGGTTGTGATCGTCAAACTGTTCCCCGAGATGCTGTAAGTCAAATCCATTTTTCCTAGAATCGTTTGAAGTACATCACGCGCGGGCAGATTTGCAATTTTTGCTGTGACCGGAGTGTCTGCGGTCAATCCCAATTCTTCCATGGCTCGCTGGTCGATCTGAACCGCAATGTTCATTGCCGCGGATATTTCCTCTATCACTTCACGTAGTGGAAGCTGGTCAAAATCGACGCTAGTCACTTTTTGCAATGCTTCCGCGATTTTTTTGGCGCGTTCATCATTGACGTTTACCCATCGCGAAACACCTATTCCTTGATGAACCAAAATTTCTGGGTTGGCCGTGACCACCAAACCTTCGTCCTCGACAACGGCTTTTAATCCCAGCGGCGACAGCATCCTTCGTAGCGATGTCTGCAACGGTTCGCCAGTTGCTGAGTAGGTAACTTTGGCCACGCTGGTTTGGTTTGCGAACTTGATGCCTCGATGGTCCAACAGGACCGGAACGCCAAGTTGTTTTTGCATGGTTTGAGCAAAATCGCCAACCGTTCCGTCCACTAAAAGCTCGACATCGTCCCCCATCATCGACTGAATTTTCTTGGCCAATTTGGTCGTTGGTTTCAAAGGGACTGGCTTCAGGACTGTGGTCGTATTGGAGGCGGACTTGGCTGGATCGTTGGGATCTTTGCCACCTCCACCAAATTGGCCATCGATCTGCGGCGTGATGATTTGAGAGTTTATCCCGCTTGGAATCGTGACCGTTTCACCAGCGTTGGATGATGGAAATGAAATGATCAGCGCAGAGATAGTGCCGACGGCCAATACACCAGCGACGGTATTAAACACAGTCATGAATTGATTTCCTGGGGAGAAGAGAGTTTCAAGAGGAGTGATTTCGACAGAAGGCGCGGGAATTGTCGTGGATTGAGCCAACGTTAGCATGCTCTCGGCCGCCGCCGATGCTTGGGAAGCAGTCGCCATCGATCCGGTTGCCGCTGCGAATGCCAACACCGGCATGACACCACGACGACGCACTCGTTTGGCAAGCAGTTTTTTGCCGCGATGCAATCGTCCACGAATGGCCCCGATCGTGGTTTGAAAATGTTCTGCCAAATGTTCCAACGAACAGTCTTCGTTTACTTGCATGACGATCACGGATCGATAGGACTCTGGCAAATTCGCTAGTTCTTCGTCCAACACAATCGCATCATGCTGCTGAGTGATTCGTTGCAGCGGTTCACAAGGACTGTCGTGTGGTTCGACCATTAACGTTGTTTCTGGTTTGTTAAGACGCAAAGTTGCCGTTGCCGTTCGTTGGGCAACGCGATGCAGCCAGCCAGGCAACTTTTCGGCGGAACGGATTTTGTGGCCATGATGGGCCAAATACAGAAACGTGCTTTGGTAGGCATCGTCAACGTCGGATGTTGTTCGACATCGCCGCCGACAAACACTCAAAACCATTCTGCTGTATCGCTGCACCAAAACTGCCAGAGCATCGCGGTGGGCGTCTCGCGTCCACGCATCCAACAAATCACCATCGGACATCCGCGCAAAGGCTTCTTCAGCAGATACGGCTAACCGCTCAGCGGACGTTCGATTGTGTTTCGTTGGCTGGATACTCATAGCTTGCACGCTCAGAG
>CAZZDZ010000718.1:0-1956 GCA_964652675.1 uncultured Pirellulaceae bacterium | reverse complement strand
GCGGATTCTTTATGCGGTACCAATTCCGTTGTCAGTTTGCCAAAAACCGCCACGTGAGTGATCGAATTGCGGTTTCGTGCCTCGATGAGATTCGTCAAAACCATCTTGGCTGTCCCAAACACGGACACCGCCCACCCATGTACTTGTCGGCCATCCCGTCAATGTTTCGCCATCCCAGGGGCTCCATTTTGCTTTGGTGTGTTGATCTGCGTCGCGAATCGTCCGACTTTGCTGCAGATCCACCAACACCAAATCTGCGTCATAACCAGCTTCGATTCGGCCTTTGCCAACGATCCCCCAAACACGCGCGGGCGCGTCACACATCCAAGATGCAACTTGGACAATGTCACATTCACCCGCGACAACGCGATTTAACATCAGCGCGAGCGAGTTTTCGATGGCTGGCAATCCAGATGGGCTCTGCGGATAAGATTGCGATTTTTCTTCTAATGTGTGCGGTGCATGGTCGGTCGCGACAACTTGGATCGTTCCATCCAAGAGTGCATTGAAAAGACCAACATTGTCGGCCGCGGTTTTGATGGACGGGTTCATCTGTATCCGGGTTCCCAGTCGCGGATAGTCATCGACATTGAATAGCAGGTGATGCACGCAGACTTCGGCCGTCAAATAGGGGGCAGCGTCCGCCAAGATCGACAACTCGGCAGCCGTCGACACATGCAGCACGTGAAAACGATGTTTGTGTCGACGAGCCAGATCGGTGGCTCGTTGCGTTGCAATCACCGCAGCCGTTTCATCACGGATGCGTGAGTGGTCGGCCACATCGGTCGTGCCCGCCAAGCGTTCTGCGTTTGCGCGCACGGTCGTTTCGTCTTCACAATGTGCACAAATCGGCAACGTCGTTTCCGCAAAGATTCGTTCGAGTGCTTCTTGTTCGTCCACCAATAAATTGCCGGTGCTACTGCCGATAAAAATTTTGATCCCAGGAACATCGGTTGCGCCCGCAAGTTCAGTTGCATTGTCGGGTGTCGCACCGATGTAGAAACCATAATTCACAAGTGACTTGCTGGCTCCAATGGCCTCTTTGGCGCGGACGCCTTCGACGGTGATCGCGGGCGGCTTTGTATTTGGCATTTCCAAAAAGGTGGTAACGCCGCCTGCTGCGCACGCTCTTGAGGCGCTCGCCAAGTCTTCTTTGTGAGTCAATCCGGGTTCGCGAAAGTGAACTTGGTCGTCGACCACGCCTGGCATCAAATGCAGCCCGGTGCAATCGATGATCTGATCGGCCTGCACATTTTCGCCAGCGTCGACGTCCAGGATTTTGTTGTCTTGAATCAAGACGTTGCCGGTACGGACCGAAGTGGGCAAGACAACGTTAGCGTTTCGAAAGAGAATACGTGGCATCGCGGATATGAAGACGGATTGTTGGTCCGTTTCCTTTTAAGGTCATGCGGATAGCAGACGGGAATGATCGCGCGCAGCTACGATCAAGCTGCTTTTGACTCCGTCGTTATCAAAGAAAGCCTATCCCGATTGCGTTTTGCAGCCCAGCGGTGGGCTATTTTTTCTGACCGATGCCGCGTCGAAACGCATCAAAGATATCGCGATACGCAGGTGGTGCGGGTTTGCGATTGCCCGAGTCGCGGATCGACCGCAGTTCATCGGCTGTACCGCGAATGTTCTGCGAATCCTTGGGACCTTTCGGACGCATTCCAAGGCTCTCCAGGGCATCCCGGATCTCTTTGTTTTTCTTGGTCGGGTCCACGCCTGGTCGCTCCATCTCCCGAGTTTTTTGCCAACGATCCGCAAATTGACGCAGGTCTTCAGGGGTCCAGTCGAGTTCCTTTAGCAGTTCTGGGTCGGGAGTTTCTCTCGTTTCCTCCAAGTAGTCCAAAACCATATCGGTTGCTTTTTTGGTGTACTCCATGTCGGCAGCAGCAGGTGGCGGTGTTCCTTGGCCGCCTTCGCCCGATCCGGCTTCTGACGGCGATCCGGCAG
>CAZZDZ010000717.1:0-1960 GCA_964652675.1 uncultured Pirellulaceae bacterium | reverse complement strand
CGGCTATCCACATCCACACCGTGTTCGACCAAGAAGCGAATCATGTGAACGCGATTTGGCATCGCTACTAAGTGGATTGGGCGAAAACCATCCAGCGGCGAAACCGCGTTAAGATCAACGCCATATTCGCGGAGTGCATCCATCACGGGAATTCGTTCTTCGTCAAAGCCATACAGTGATGACATGTGAATCGGTTTCCAAGATGTGTACTGTTGGTCAAGAACTTCGTCTTCCCAACCAAAGTAGGCGACCTTCCGCAGATCGCGATTCGGATCATCTCCGTTCTTCATCAGCGCGTGAACTGATTCGGCACGCCCTGAGCTAATCGCGTATTGAAGCGGGAAATACGTGTCGACCTGTTCGCCAGCGGCAGCGGGATCCGCGGCCAAGAGTTCATCGATTCGATCTGTCATTCCCAAACCACAAGCCGAATGTAGATCGACTTCTACACCGTTGTCCAGAAAAGCAGACGCCATATTTTCGCCTTGCCATTTACGAAAAGAAGCAAACTGCAAAAGCGTGGCGTCTTTGCCAATCGCGTGGTTGGTGGGCGTTTGACTGATCCGCGTTGTGAGCAACTTCGATCGGTCACTTGCCGATTGAATGATTTGCTTTAAATGTTCCAAGTCACCACCCTTGATGGCATCTGTGAAGACTTGTTCCTTTAACCGCGGCCAACTTGAGAAACCATACGAACGGGCGATGACACGTTGGGCGTCTTGTAGGCGAAATTGCTCTGCGTTCAGATCGCGTTCGAAATGCGAAACACGCTCAACTGCTTCAGCGTCTTGTTCGCGAAACTCGCGCAAAAGCTTTTTGGCTTGATTGCGAAGATGCTCGAGGTTCGGTCGCTCGGGCAGAGAAAGAGAAAACGGATCAGTAGACATACAGACCTCCTTTTGACGCAGTTGGCGTCGGTGCTCGATGTCCGCGTGGCAAGCAAAGAAGGTTGTAACAATGTGAAAGCGGTTTTCAGTGGGCTAAGCCCTTCCCGCGGACACGGTGGCGTCTGAAAACGCTCGCCCCGATTCTATCAAATTGGCGGGTTTTTGCAAAGAAATCGGGCTCCGCATCCGTTCCTGCAAAATAGGTTTTCGGCTTTTGAATCAAATAACGCCCTAATACAGATGGATCTTGATCGTTAATTGGACGTACTCTTCTTAAAAGCCTATTCAGGTGTGATCAATGAATAACCAACGCGTTACTCAACAATTTAGCAGGCGGCGAACGCTCGTTGCGCTCGGTGCGATGGCAACCGCCGCCGGCGTTTCGAACCTTACTGGCGAAGAGCCCGAAGCAGAATTGCGGTTTGTGGTGAACGAACCAAACGACAATGTGAAGCCACATCTTGATTATGGTTATCGCGTCTATGTCGTTGACAGCACTGAACCGTTACACCAGCTTCCGGGAATCGACGGAAAGCAGGTGCCTCCGTTTCGGTACGCACCGCAAAACAGGGTCGCCCCCGGGGACGCCCGACCCTCCCACAAGTCGGAGGGTGAATCCCGAGCGCCGTGAGGCAACGGTGGCGCGAAGTACCCGGCCACTTACGCGTCGCGTCGCACGTGTCTAACGCAGTTCGGCCATTCGTTTTGATCCACCGCCGTTTATTTCCATCAAGAAACGAATCAGATCCAAAAACTCACCTTTATCGCTGAGTTGGTTGATCAGTCCGGGTGGCATTGCGGAGACCTTTGACGGTTTCATGAACTCGACTTCGTCTTGTGGGAGTTTGATGATCTTGCCGCCAGCTGGTTCTTTTAGGATGAGTTCGTCGTTGGTTTCGCTGACAACAAACGCGTTGATCGCTAGGCCATCGGCTGTTAGCACTTTTAGCTGCGCGAACTCTTTGCGGATCACTTTGGACGGATCCAATACGGAATCGACGATGTAGGCGTCGTTCACTCCTTCGCGCCGTGATGCGAGATCGGGGCCGAGGCGGTCGCCGGATTTGGGTTCG
>CAZZDZ010000716.1:0-1960 GCA_964652675.1 uncultured Pirellulaceae bacterium | reverse complement strand
TTGCGTCCGAAGTTCCGGCAATTGCAGCGTTTGCTCGGTCCGGCCTACCCCAAGAGCGAAACTTCAAAAAGCGTAAGCGAGGGACTAATGCGTCCGTGTCCCTCGCTAACGCGTCGGGTTACCAAAATTCACTGCGTGCTTGTATTTCAAACGCATACGTCATTGCATTTTGGACAACCTTGACGGTTGTCCGTTTTGTCATGCAATCAAATCCATGACGTTCATCGTGTTCGTTGTAACGGTTGTGCGCCGATACGCGTGACAACTGTTTTTTCACGTTTCAATGGTCGAATTCATAAAGTGGGTGCGTTTGACCATTGTGGTCGAGTTCGGCGGAGCCGAGTCATCCAATTTCAATTGAACCGATGGAGCGGTTGATGAACTTGTCTTTTCGCAGAACGTTCGGTGTAGACCGAGTTCGTGTTGCGGTTGCAATCGCAGTCGTAGTGCTGACAGCCAACGTGGAATTTGCGGGTGCCGATGACGGCTATGTGCTGCCGCGTGATAAGGTGCCCTTTTACAATGTTCCCAGCCAAGGCAAACCGATACACCTGTTGTTGTCGGCGTATCCTTTTCCTGACGAAGAGCCCGCGGTTCCTGCTGATGAGCCAAGGTTACCCGAAGATGAGCTGAAAGCCTTTCAAGACGAGTTAAGCGATTCGCTTGATCGACTTGATCGACTTGATCGGCTTGACGAATTGGATCGGAAAGAACGGCGTGGTGGTGGCAAAGAAGACGATGGTGTTTTTTCGTTGAGCGATGACGACGAAGACCTTGAAGATGACTACGACGATGAGCCATTGTTTAAAATCAACCAAGATCGGTTGGCTCGAATCGAAGATGGGCGTTTCGTTTTGCCGCCCCTGGAAGCTGTTTCAGTGGACACCAGTGGAATTGGCAATGGTCGTATCCCCGAAAATTTCCGCGACATGCATGACGTCCCCGCGCGAATGTTGCCCGAGAGTGGTTCGGAGCGATACCTGGATTCCAAGCCGTGGAATTGGACGGTGGCGCATTGGAGGGCAGCCAATACGTTTTCGTTTCCTCGTTACTTTGAGGATCGAATGTTAGAACGACATGGTCACGAACGCTTTCCCGGGTTGCAGCCGTTTGCCAGCGGGTTCAGATTCGCAGCGACCGTGCCGATGTTACCGTATTTAATGACGCTCAGCCCGCCGAAGGAATGCGAGTCGACATTGGGCTATTTCCGGCCGGGATCCTGTGCCCCCACCATGCACCAGCAGCCCCCGTACAGCAATCGAGCGTTGGCGGCAGAAGCGGCGGCAATTACAGCAGGAATCCTAATTTTCCCGTAGAATGTTGGGAAATCCGGTTTTCTTAAACCGGCATTTTTCGCGATGGGCTTCCGATTCGATCCGAAACCCGATAGAACATTCCCATCGCTCGAAGCACTCTCTATTTGAACTGCACATGTACTACCTGCTGATTCTGCTTGTCGCCGCCAGCCGTTTTCTACCCCATCCCCCAAACGTCGCCTGCATCGGCGCGTTGGGGTTGTTTGCCGGATGTTATCTGTCTGGCAGATTGGCCTATGTGATTCCGGTTGCGGCCCTTTTCATCAGCGATTGTATTGGTCACTTGTTGGGTTTCCCTGGGATGGGATTTTACAATCCCGTCACGATGTCGCTGGTCTACATCGGCGTGGTGGCCGCTGTGCCAGTGGGACGTTGGATCAGCCAAAACAAAAGAGTGTGGAAAATTCCAGCAGGTTCTTTGGCCGCATCAACTCTGTTCTTTTTGCTCAGTAACTTTGGCGTTTGGATGGGCGGTTGGTATCCGACCACCCCAGCCGGCTTGATCGCTTGTTACACGAGTGCGATTCCATTCTTTGGCTACACCATTGCAGGCGATTTGCTTTTCACCGGCGTCTTGTTCGGAACCTGGGAACTGTCGCAACGCGGAGTTTCACTAAGCGGTGAACTTCGCCGCGATCCCGCCT
>CAZZDZ010000715.1:0-1962 GCA_964652675.1 uncultured Pirellulaceae bacterium | reverse complement strand
AATCAGAAACGTCCTCGCTGTCTTGCGATTCCTGCTCGCGGGCTGCTGAGGATTTTTTTGCAGCCGACGGATTGGCGACATTCCAAATGGTGCCGCACGCCGAGCATTTGATGTTGGACATCGTTGCCGGGACATTCAGCGTGGCGTTGCAACCTGGGCAGGAGACCGATCGTATGGACATGATGAATTGAGGTATCCTTGGTGACGAGATTGCAAATGTGGCAACAAACGACTTCGTGGGCGGATCGAACCATGCCAGATGAAAAATGAACCGGCCACCGAAACCCGAAAACCGGCAGAACCATCGCAAAAAAGATGGCTGGGGTGCTCGAGACCAACGCAACAAGACGCCGATACTCGATGGCCTTAATGAGCGAAGTATAGTGTTTTCAGGGACTTACGTGCCCTCTATCATTGTCCTGAACACCTTTTCCCGATGCAATTGAGCACATCGCAATGAGGCCTTCGTACGGAACTTTGCCGGAGCCGATTGGTTAAAAGTACTATGAATACCACTAAGATTTTCGTCGCGATCGGTCTTTCCCTGATGCTTTGCACGCCCGTTTCCGCCCAACGTCGCGGTGGTGGTGGCGGCGGTGGTGATCGAGGCGGTGGCGGTGACCGCGGAGCAGGCGGTGATCAAGGAGGCGGATTTGGCGGAGGCCGTAGTGGTGGCGGACGTGGTAGCGCGGGTGGAGCCGGAGGTGACCGGGGCAGCATGGGGGGTGGTCGTGGCGGACAAGCCAGCAGTATGGGTGGAGGACGTGGCAGTGCCGGTGGTGGACGGTCGTTTGACCCAAGCGGTTTTCTTACGCGATTGGACACCAACCAAAACGGTATTTTGGATCCAAGCGAACAGCAAGGGCCGGCACAGTTTTTGATCAGTCGTCTTCAGCAGCAAGATCCAAGTATCAAAGCTGGCCAACCAATCTCGATCAAGAAAGTCACCGATTCATTCAACAAGATGCGAGAACAAGGCTCTAGCAATGATCAGCGGTCCAGCCGTGGTTCATCGTCATCCAATGCAGGTAACGAGGCCTTAGAAGCCGAATTGTTGGTGCAAGGTTTCGGAGTGGATTCGGACCCCGTTCCACTGATGGGTTTTGGCGCCGCAGCAGAGTTGCTGGCCGTTTCGGTAACCGATGTGGATCGAAAGGAGGCTGCTGAGCGAATGCGACGTTACGATCGCAATAAGGATGGATTCTTGGGCAAGGACGAGTTGACCAGTCGCTTTGCAGGGAATCCGATGGACTTTGATCGAAACAAAGACGGAAAGTTGTCAGAATCTGAATTAGCAACTCGCTACGCGCGGAGACGCGAAGGTGAAGAAGCTGCTAAAGAGTCCCAGCAAAAATCGACTCGGCGCGAAAAGCCGCGAAAGGTTGAAGTCGTCGATGTGTACGAAGGCCGAAAGTCATACCGTGCTCTTGATGGAAAAAAGTTACCCGAAGGTCTACCAGGGTTCTTTACCGACAAAGATTCCAATGGAGACGGCCAAGTGACGATGAGCGAGTTTGCATCGGAGTGGAGCGACGACAAAGTTAACGAGTTTTTCAAGACTGACTTGAATCGCGACGGAACGATCACAGCTCAGGAAGCATTGGCTGCTGTCGAGCGAGGCGTAACGGTCAACGCTCCAAGTTCTGGTTCGTCAAAAACTTCGATGGCATCAGGCGATACGTCTAAGTCATCGGGGAATACTGCGACGAGTAGCGCTCCGGCGGGAAAACCAGATGCAAAGATGATGGCGTATGCGGAACGCATCGTTGGCCGCTACGACAAGAACAAGGACGGCGCTTTGGTGGCGTCGGAGTGGGGCAAGATGTTGATGGCTCCCGCACCGTCGGCCGACGGAAACCGCGACGGACGAATCACAACGATGGAATACGCGATCTACTTGCAATCGCGATCAAAGAAAAAGAAGTGATTCTGCGTCTAGCCGTCCTGATACCAGCACTTGCT
>CAZZDZ010000714.1:0-1966 GCA_964652675.1 uncultured Pirellulaceae bacterium | reverse complement strand
TACGAAACACCGAATGTGGTCAAGCTGGCACAGCAGGGCATGAATTTTACTCAGGCGTATTCCGCCGCGCCAACTTGCGCGCCTTCGCGGGCCGGAATCATCACGGGCCAGCATCCCGGTAAGCTTCGGTATACCCACGTTTTGTTTGACCGGATCCCCGAAGGAAGGCCAACGCAAGAGTTCGTTGATCCGTATCTGGGCGCCCATCTTCAAATGGATGCGCTCACCTTGGCAACGGCGATGAAAGACAACGGGTATCACACAGGCCATGTGGGCAAATGGCACCTTGGATTGAGTTCTTCTCTGTTCGGTTTTGACTACAGCTTTGAAGATCGCGGAGTTCACCGAAAGACGGCGGATCGCACCAAGGATTTTGCGACAGCCGATGATCGAAAGTATCCGCTGAGTGTGGAAAAGTATCCGCCGGTCAGTGACAAAAAGCCGGATGGGATTTCTTATCCCTACGATGGAGTCACCGAGTCGGCGATTAAATTCATGAAAGACAGCGATGATCAACCGTTCTTTCTTTACTTGGCTCACTGGATGGTCCATTGGCCAGCGATGACGCGCAACGGTGAACTGCTGGAATACTATTGCGACAAACTGGGCCAACCGTTCCCTCCCAAGAAAGGAGCTCAGTCGCTGAAAGGTCAGAACAATCCGTACTTCGCTTCGATGGTCAGCACGGTCGATTGGAGCTTGGGGCGGATCGTAGATTTTTTGGAAACGACGGATGATCCGCGCAACGAAGGCAAGAAGCTTATCGAAACGACTTATCTGTTTTTCACCTCGGACAATGGTGGAGCATTGAATCACGGCAAAGAAGTTCTGTCCGATAACACGCCGCTGAAATATGGAAAGTCACACGGCGAAGAAGGCGGCATTCGTGTCCCGATGGTGATTCGAGGTCCTGGGATTCCAAAGGGTTCGCAGTTTGATGGTTTGATCAACCAGCTTGACTACTTCCCGACGATCTTGAATTTGACTGGTTCAAAGATTGCGCCGGAAGCAAAAAAAGAGCTCAGCGGTTTGGATGTCACCCCCGTGCTTTTGAATGGTGCCCAGCAGATTGTGGATGCTCAGGGGGCGGCGCGAGAGAATCTGTTTTGGCATTTTCCGCATGGCCCGGAGTCGATGAAAGCCGGTCTTCGCGAAGGCGACTTTAAGCTGCTCAAGAATTTTAAAACTCGCGACTACAGTCTGTATCGTCTCTACAAAGACGGGAAGCGCGATGATCTGGAGGAGATGAAGGATCTGGCAACGGACCCCGAATACAGTCCGGTCCTGAACCGGCTTTCAGAAAAGCTTGAACGCCATCTCGCAGAAAACAACGTGGAGGGCCCGTATCTTAACCCTGCGTTCAAAGGCAAGACGAAACCGTCCGCCGAAATCCAAAAGGTGGCGTTCACAGCCGCAAGCCGACAAGCAAGCGTCCAGCTAAACAGTTCTGGACCTGCAATCGAGACCGCGTATGTGATTTATCGCAGCCCGCCGGGTGCAGAAGAGAAAGCGAAACGCGATAAGGAATCCTTCGATGAGCGTCTTGGCATGAAGATACCCGCATCGATTGACGATTCGGGGAACTCGGTCAGCGCAGTCATCCCCAAAGGAATCGAAGCGTATTGCTTTTTGCTGATCGACAAAAACAACTATCAGACCTTCAGCGACATTCAGCTCGCTCGTTAGTCGATCCCGCTACACAGAACTTCACTGAAAAACTGCACAAAGAAACTGCGCAAAAAGAAACGACAATGAAAATACGTCTGATGATGATCGTCATGTCGCTCGGTTTGTTCTTTATCGAACACGCCGCTGCGGCCGAGTCGTTGGTGGGTTCCCGGCCCAACATCGTTCTGGTGATGACGGATGACCAGGGAATGGGCGACTTGTCTTGCATGGGCAACCAGGTTTTGCGAACGCCCAACATCGATCGCTTTTACGAGATGTCAACGCGATTGACGGATTT
>CAZZDZ010000713.1:0-1976 GCA_964652675.1 uncultured Pirellulaceae bacterium | reverse complement strand
CTGCAACTTCCAACACGAAATGTCTTTTCGGCCAACCTGAAAGCAGCGTGGCCTAAAATGCCTCGCGCTGGAGTTCGCGTGGCACTGGATTTTGATGGTGCTCGCAAATTGATCGACGAAGCAGTCTTGATGGGTGGCGAACAAATTCCCCCGCAAGCCCTCACCGTCATCAGCAACACTTCGGTGTTTCGTTTGGGAATCGATTTTTCGGGTGATAGTTTGATCTGGTTGACGGCAACAGGCAAAGACGCCGGAGGCACGCAGAAGATCAATGAAACGTTAAGCGGATTGATGGAGCAGGCAAAAGCGATGGCAGGATTTATGTTGCCGCAAGCCCCACCAGCGATTCAAGAACCGGCCAAAGTCATCCTGGCGGCGCTGGGCACCAAGGTTGCTGGAGATGATGTCAGCATCGAAATCCCGCGGCCCGATGGTTTGGGCGAAGCAGTCAGCGAGATGGTCGGGCAAATGTTCATGGGAGCAATGGGCCCCGGCGGGCCAGGCGCCGAGTTCGGACCTGGACCAGGAGGATTTGGTGATGCAGCTCCGGGTTTTGGAGAAGCACCAGCAGGTGATGGCGCAGCCGAAGCGTTCGGCGGCGACGACCCATTTAATTAAGCTACTTGAGCTTAATACACAGCACTTCTTTGTTGTCACGAATGTACCCGTGACCGTCAGCGATCGACAGTGATTGACGCGTTGAGCCAAATAGCTGCGCGCGTCCGAGTTCTTCGTAACCACTCGGTGTGACGTTTACGAGCACCAGTTCGCCCGCCATCGTCGTGATCCAAAGCTTTCCGTCGGCCAGGACAAGGTTCCCTTTACCAAACCTTGTTTTGCTCCACACCTTTTCGCCCGTTTTGGCTTCGATGCACGTCAAGTGTGTGGTGGGTCCAGCTGCTCCGACATTGTCGAAACCGTACAGATACCCATCGACCAGCACAGACGTTTGCCACTCGTTGCGCATCACGCTTTTGGAATCCACGCTCGCCCAATGTTCTTTCGCGGTGAATTGATCGCCCGATTTTTCAACGTCGATTAACACACAACCATGGTTTTCGCCGGCAGAGATAAACACGTCGCCATCGACTGCAACGGGATTCGCCGTGTTACACGCGAACGGTGTTTTGAACTCATACGTCCACAGAACCGCGCCGTCGTTAGGATCGATTCCCAACGCGGTGTCGCCGGTCACACTGACGACTTGTTGTTTTCCGGCGACGTTGATCAAAGCCGGTGACGAATAGCCCGCCGGACCGTTTCCTGCGGACCACTTCAGTTGCCCATCGCCGGTGCCAAAGGCGACGACGGCGGTTTTGCGACCGCCAACATGCACAATGACTCGGTCTCCAAAAACCAAAGGTGACGACGACATCCCGTACTCGGACGCTTTGACGTTGCACTGTGCTGCTGCATCCGTCTGCCACATCAGCTTGCCTGTTTTTTGGTTCACGGCGCTCAGGATTCCGTCACCCGTAAAAGCAAAAACAACACCATCCGCGACCGCTGCGGTCGCACGCGGTCCATCGCCCTGTCCATTTTTGTACGCGCGCCCGATCGGTGTCTGCCAAACTCGTTTGCCTGTTTTGGTATCCATCGCCACCAGCACTTGGTTGCCAGATTCGTTGAACGTCGTCATTGCAAGATTGCCCGACACCGTCACGGCAGACATACCGACTCCGCCGGGAACCCGCCAAACCACTTCGGGGCCGCCATCGGGAAACGCATCCAGCAAGCCCGTTTCATCTGAAGTGCCATCGCGATTTTCACCCAAAAACTGTGGCCAATCCGCAAGCGCGAACGAACAGCAAGTGAGGGAAAGTACAAGGGCGCTAAAACTTCTTTGGATCAATCGTCGCATAGCGTGCCTCGGCCTGAACAAGTTAACAAAGCAAACAGAAAACCAGGCCACCATGATAGCGCAATTGCAGCAGCCGAAGTAGATCGATCACGTTTCGCGCTGGAGTCCAGGCTTT
>CAZZDZ010000712.1:0-1976 GCA_964652675.1 uncultured Pirellulaceae bacterium | reverse complement strand
AACGTCCGTTGATTCCAGCGAATCTACCAAGTGCTCGCACGTAAGACGAAGCGCCAGCTTTCTGTTCAGATGAGTGAATAGGGGACGTTCATCTACTTCGATATACCGGCAAGTGGGGCACAGGAGGGCACACCCCTTGGCACCGCCAGCTACAAGTTTTCGGTGATGATCTGGACATGCAAAAAGTTGTCGCAGAATGTTGGGGCCAGTGCTTCGGTTAGGGTCTTTGGGTGGTCGCCCTGACTCATCTGGTTCCGTATCGAGTAGTCGTTGTGTTTCATACCAACATTCATCGGGAATGATTCGCAACTCCTCAAATTGCTCCTCCTTCAACGGCGACTCGCGGGGAATTTGCGCCGCATGTTGCGGATTGCTGCAACAGACCAAGAATCAGGAGTGTTGTATTGTCCAGCCAGTTAGAAAGGCAAATAGTCGCCTCCGACAAGTTCGAGGTTTCTGAAAGTCAGGTAACTATTCAGCCTCGAGAACTGATCTTGGCTTGAAGCTGGTGATTCGCGATGTATTGGGAGATGAGCACTCCCGCTTCCTCTCCCGTAACTGCTGCTGACGATGATATCGTTTCGCGCATGCTCCGTGGTGAGTTGACCGAAGAGCAGGCCAAAGAATTTGCAAGGCGGGATTCGGAGTGCATTGCCTTCACATTACTCGCTGTACAGCAGCGACTCGCTCAGCAACAAGCTCACGGGCCCAACACACCGTCCGCAGCCATTCCGCCGTACCAGAAGCCTGCGGCAAAGGAAGCCAAAACACCTAAACGAAAACGTGGCGGTCAAAAAGGTCACCCCGGTAGAAGCCGTAAGACTCCTGAGCCAGATCGCAAACGCAAGCATCAGTGCGAAAAGTGCCCACACTGTAGCGGAAAACTCAAGCGAACCGACGATACACGTTCACGCATTACCGAAGACATCCCAGAAGACCTCAAGCCAGTCGTCACCGAAGAAATCATTCATAGCGATTGGTGCCCCAACTGCAAAAAACGCGTCGAACCAAAGATCCCCGATGTGCTGCCGCGCTGCACTCTTGGAAATCGCACGCTCGTTTTGACCGCGCTGTTGCATTTTCTTCAGGGACTCACGCTCAGCCAGATCGTTGACACCTTCAACTTTCATCTGCGAATGAGGCTCACTCCGGGAGGATTGGTGCAAATGTGGCATCGACTCTCGGACATCTTGTTTGCTTGGTACGAAGAGATTCATCAACAAATTCTCGAGTCAGGGCGACTTCACGCGGATGAAACAGGATGGCGAGTGAGCGGAAAGACTCATTGGCTATGGTGCTTTGGCAATGACACTTCGGTTTTCTACATGATCGATCGCAGTCGAGGATCACCGGCGATTCAAAAGTTCTTTACGCAAGCGTTCGATGGAGTGCTGATTACAGATTTTTGGTCACCGTACGACAGTGTTTGCTGCGCGGAGAAGCAAAAGTGCTGGCCTCACCTGCTGCGCGACATGGCGAAAGTAGACGAGCAGACCGAAGATACGAATTGGAAGTCGTTTTCGCGGCGATTGGTTGGTGTTTACCGAGATGCGAAGAAGCTCCATGGACAACGCGACGCGATGCAAGAATCAGCCTATGACCATTCGGTAGGATTACTCGAATCGCGTGTCAGCAAACTTGCCAGTGAGTCCTGGGAACATGCCGATGCGAAACGCCTAGCAAAGCGACTGGTAAAGCACGGTGGCGAGTTGCTGACATTTTTGTGGCACGAATCGGTGCCGAGTGACAATAATCACGGTGAGCGACTAATCCGTCCTGCTGTGATGATTCGCAAAAACAGTTACTGCAACCACAGCGATCGGGGCGCGTTGACGCAGTCGGTACTGATGAGTGTGTTGCGTACGCTTCGTTTACGAGGCCACAATCCAATTGACCAACTGCTCGAAGCACTCGCCAGCTACAGTGAAACTGGAAAACTGCCAGCCTTGCCATTTCGGGCGGCTGAATAGTTACAA
>CAZZDZ010000711.1:0-1977 GCA_964652675.1 uncultured Pirellulaceae bacterium | reverse complement strand
GCACGTCATAACTGGCAAAGACGGCATGCAAATATTGCGTCGCTAATTCAAAGATACCCTGCGAGGTACTCTCGCGTGGACCCGCAATATTCAGGGTGCTCGGGCGTACATCTCGCAGCCAATCGCGTACCAAATCCGGTTCGTGCTTATCGAATCGTACAACCAAATGTTCTTTGGCATTTCGCTCACAGATTCGTCGCGTCAACAAAGTGCCACCCTTCAAGCGTGACGCATACAGAATCAAAGTTGCATCCGAATCGACGACGTTTTTCTCTGTCCGAAACGGGTATTCAATCGAATCAGTTTCCTGCAGCAGATAGCGACTTGGGATTGTGCCATCTTCACTGCGCCGACCAAGTGGGCACCAGCCGCCATGCTCGATTCCAAGAGCGATCGCAACTTCCAATCCCGCACGGTCTACCCCTGTCTGACCGCCCGAAACGATCCGATCAGGAATAAAGGGCTTTTTTGATTGCCGTTTGGCTTTCGTCACGTCCATAAATCCATTTTGTAAATCCAATTGCGACTCGTCACAGCGATTAGACAACATAGACGCAAGTCACCACTTCATAGAATAAGACTCTGCAACCGCCTCACGCAATCGTGGTTCAGGAATTGTGACAAAAGCACAATCACTCTTTGCATTCCCAAAGACGAACCGAATCAAACACGATTTGACAGTTCGGGCCTCCCTTGAAAGTAAATCTGGGGCCGAGCTTGTCTTTTTCGTTGATGATGGTGACAGCTTCGTGCTTGTAGGT
Organism: uncultured Pirellulaceae bacterium; assembly: GCA_964652675.1. GTDB lineage: Bacteria > Planctomycetota > Planctomycetia > Pirellulales > Pirellulaceae > K23-9. Next base: position 1,216 of record CAZZDZ010000711.1, on the reverse strand, counting down.
CTTGCTGTAACCGTTGACGCCGATAACAAGCTCGCCCTTTCTGTATTCGATGACCAAGTCGATCCAGTCATCAAGCTTCATGTCTGATTCGGGCTCGGTGAACGTGGGGCCATCGGGCAGTTTGATCCGGTGGCCTGCTTCTTCAAGGTAGCTAAGGGCGATCATGTGGTGGCCGATTTGAAAACTGGGTCTTCCAGGCGTTACTTTTTCAGTTTCGAACTTGTAACGCAGGTGACAAACAAACGATTGGGGAATGCGATTGAGGTGGATGACCGGCTCCAGCCCAAGGTGATGATCGCGTTTGAGCGTTTTCATTGCCTCTTCTTTGGATTTGAATTGAGCCGTCACAACCAGTTTGCCATCCTTGATTTGCCGGTCTTTTTTCTTCGGCACACCCCATCGTTCGCGGTTCAACTGCCCATCAAAGTCGTCGGAGTAAACAAGCGTTCCAGTTTTAAACAGTTCAGACTTAAAAGGTGTTGGCTCAACGGCACTCGCGGAAAGCATACAAGGGGCTGCGACCAAGAGGAGTGTAAGGAATTTACTCATGGTGGTGATGTTAGGGATGATTAGCAGTTGGAAGGGTTGGCCATACGTCTGAGACAAATGGGTACCTATTTCATGCCGAACGCAGGGTGCCCTACGATAGCGTGGATAGCGGCGCGAAGAGAAAAATCCTCTTTGGCAATCGACTCGAAGACTGCGTCGATATACGGGCGGTCGGCTCGGGCAACTTCGCGGCCATGGGCGTAGCTGATGAGTTTTCCGATGATGCCCTTGAGGATGCGATCCTTGTCGGCCATCAGTGCGGCCTTGAGTGTGGGAAGGTCACGAACCTCGCGGCCATTGGGAAGTTTCATCGCGGCATCAATCGGGACGTTGGTGAACTTTAGTTTCTTTGTGAACGCCGTTCCCTTTTTTACCGCAGGTAGTTCTTCCACGTGGCGATACTTGTCACGTTTGCGGCCAACCGGATCGTAGTACTCCAGGGCGAAACCTAAGGGATCGATCTTTGAATGACAGCGCGAGCAGCTTTCAAGCTGCTGATGTTTCAGGATGGCTTCGCGGACCGTGGTGGTTCCACGAATGTCTGGCTCGTTAATCAGTACATCGGCCGGTGGTTCGATGCGTTCGTTGTACAGATTCTTCAGAATCCAAGACCCTCGGTGGATCGGTGATGTGGCGAAATCGGTGGAAGTGAGCTTCAGGAAACCAG
>CAZZDZ010000710.1:0-1979 GCA_964652675.1 uncultured Pirellulaceae bacterium | reverse complement strand
GTTGACTTTACCAACGAAGGCATCCGTGGCGTGTGCCATCGATCGGCCAGCAACTTTCCGCCTCAAATTGGCATCGGCGCCACTTTCGATCGAGACTTGGTTCGTCGCATCGGCGTGATCACCGGCAAGGAAGGTCGCTGCCTGGGTTACACCAATATTTATTCGCCAATTCTGGATACGGTTCGCGACCCGCGTTGGGGACGGACGATCGAGTGTTACGGCGAGTCACCGTTTCTGGTCGGCGAATTAGGGATTGAGCAAATCAAAGGTTTGCAATCCGAGGGCGTCGTTTCCACGGCAAAGCACTTTGCGGCTTACAGTCATCCCAATGGCGGACGTGATGGGCGAGGTCGTACCGATCCGCAGATTCCTTTCCGTGATATGCATGAAATCCTGTTGCATCCGTTCCAAAAGGCGTTCACCGAAGGACACGCGAAGGGGACGATGAGTTCCTACAACAGCTATGACGGCGTTCCCGTGTCCGGCAGTTCTTATTTTCTGATCGACCTACTTCGAAAAGAATATGGCTTCAAAGGTTACGTGGTTTCAGACAGTGGTGCCGTGACACGTTTGCACAAACAGCATGGCGTCGCCAAAGATTTTAAAGACGCGGTTGGCCAGTCTGTCAACGCGGGGCTCAACGTACGCACGACCTTTAAGAAGATGGAAGACTTCGTGCTGGCGTTGCGTGAAGTCATCAAGGATGGAGACGTGACCGAGGAAGTGATCGATTCACGTGTTGCCGATGTGCTGCGAGTGAAGTTTGAACTGGGCTTGTTCGACAACCCATTTGTTGACGCTGAAAAAGCACCGGCCATTATCCACACAGCCGAAAATGAAGCAGCGACACTGGAAGCGGCGCGCAAGTCGATCGTCTTGCTAAAGAACGAAGGAAACCAACTGCCGGTCCAGGCCGATAAGGTGAAATCAGTGTTGGTCACAGGACCTGGTGCCGACGACATCAGCCCCATGATCAGCCGATACGGGCCAGGCGAGTCGAAGGTGATCACTCCGTTTGCTGGAATCAAGAATCTGCTCGGTGACAAGGTAAAGGTGGTTCACGCCGAAGGAGCCGATTTCAAGGATGCGCGTTTCCCGGGATCTGAAGTCCTGCCCGAACCGCCTAACAAAGAAGAACAGGCGAAGATCGATGAAGCGATTGCTGCAGCCAAAGACGTCGATTTGATCGTGGCGGTTGTCGGTGATGACCACAGCACTGTGGGCGAGTCGCTTTCGCGGAACTCGTTGGATTTGCCAGGACATCAATTGCAATTGGTCAAAGAGATGGTCAAAACTGGCAAACCGGTTGTTGTTGTGTTGATGGTTGGTCGCGCTGCATCGATCAACTGGATTGACCAGAACGTTCCAGGCGTCATGGTTTGTTGGCACGGTGGCGAGAAGGTCGGCCAAGCGGTCGCCGAAACGATCTTTGGTGAAAACAATCCGAGCGGAAAACTACCGATCACGTTCCCTCAAACCGTTGGTCAGATTCCGCTTGCTATCCCGCATCGCCGCGGTGCCTGGGGTGCGCAAAGCAAATCGGCGGACGAAAACGGATGGGGGACCACTCGATTGATTGGTCCTCTTTATGAATTCGGGTTCGGGCTCAGCTACACGTCGTTCGAGTATGGCAAGTTGTCGATCAGCCCGGAAAAACCAACCGCCGATGATAAGATCACGATCTCTTGTGACATTAAAAACACTGGCGACCGTGCCGGGGACGAGATAGTTCAGCTATACATCCAAGACGTCGTGGCTTCGGTAGCCCCGTTCGATCAAGTTCTGCGTGGCTTTGATCGCGTTTCGCTGAAGTCGGGTGAAAGTAAGACGGTGACTTTTGAGTTGTCGCCCAAGCGAGATTTGAAAATGCTAAATCGCGATAACCAATGGGTCGTAGAACCAGGAAAGTTCGAGGTTCGTGTCGGTTCATCGTCCAGTGAAACGGGGATCCGCCAAAAAGGCGAATTCAGCATCCAATA
>CAZZDZ010000709.1:0-1984 GCA_964652675.1 uncultured Pirellulaceae bacterium | reverse complement strand
GAACATAAGGCGGGATTTTTTCGTATATTGAGGCCCTGCGTTTTGGCGATGCTTTTTTTGCTCGCCCGCCATCGCTGCAAGTGGAATCAGCTTTATGACTTTGCGGATGACCAAAGGCCTGCCCAGAGAGTGTTTCGCTTCGGATGAGCTGTTTCATCGCGAGCTGGCAGAAGCGTTCGGACGACACTGGATCGCGGTCGGTTCAATCGATCAATACCGGCGGGTCGGCAATGGCGAGGATTCAAATGGCGCGGACTCTTTTTGGCGAATCGATTTGGGATCGCATTCGATCATCTTGCTTCATCGTGCCGATGGAAATTACGCCGCGTTTCACAATGTCTGTCGTCACCGAGGCACGCGGCTGGTTGAACAGCCGCAAGGCGAACTGAAGAACGGATGCGTCACGTGCCCGTACCATGCCTGGACTTATGGAGCGGATGGCAGTTTGGTGGGTGCCCCGAACATGGCAGATGTGCCTGACTTTGATCGCACCGACTTCGGCTTGAAGCCGGTCAGTGTCAGGATCTGGGCGGACTTGATCTTTGTCAATCTTGACGAAGCGAGCAGCACGTTCGACGACGAACTCGGGCCGCTGCTGGATCGGATGCGGAATTGGCAAGTCGAGCGTTTGCAGCTGGTGCATACGCTGGACTATCAGGTTGCTGCCAATTGGAAGCTGATCTTTCAGAACTACAGTGAGTGTTACCATTGCCCGACGGTGCATCCGGACTTGAACCAGCAGACTCCTTACAAAAGCGCCACCAACGACCTGGTGGAAGGGCCGATATTGGGTGGGCCAATGCAATTGGCGGACGGTTTCGAAACGGTATCCAGCGACGGCAAGGCGGTCGGCCCGCTCTTCGATACTCTGGATGCAGAGCAAAAGCGATCGATCTACTATTACACCGTATTTCCAAATATGTTTGTCAGTGCTCACCCGGACTATTTGATGCTGCATCGCTTGTTGCCGATTGATCGTGGGAATACGCAAGTGCATTGTCATTTTCTGGCGACCAGCGATTCGAGCTCGGAGTCACTTGCACGGGCTTGGCAGATGTGGGACACCGTCAATCGGCAGGATTGGCGAGTCTGCGAGTTGACGCAGGCGGGCACGAATTCACCGGCCTACGAGCCGGGTCCGTATTCGAATTTGGAAACGATGTTGATCGCATTTGACCGTCACTATCGCAGCGTGATAAATTTGCGGTCGGATGCGTGAGCCGGTCCCTTGGTTTCAATTCACTTGCAGCGACCGCCAGGTTCAACCGTCAATCGCATTATTCAAACAACCGCATCACCTAAACAATCGCCTCAATAAGGATTTCGTAAGTGCCCAAGCCCCACCTGATTAAGCCCGGAAGTGATTGCGACCTTGGAGAACTGGATTCGTACGTTGAATGCGAAGATTACGACAAGAAGTCGGCGTATAAGAAGATTGAAGAGAACGCGGACGAGATCGCGTTGTTGACGCGCAAGCTGTATGCCGAGGGAAAACGATCTGTGTTGCTGGTCCTGCAAGCGATGGACGCGGCCGGCAAGGACAGCACGGTTCGCGTGGTCTTCAAGGGTGTGAATCCACAGTATTTTCAGATCGCCTGTTTCAAACGTCCGTCGAAACAAGAGCTCGCTCACGATTACCTGTGGCGTGTTCACAAGGCGGCGCCGAGCAAGGGTCACTTTGGCATCTTCAACCGCTCTCACTACGAAGACGTGTTGGTGGCGAGAGTCCGCAACCTTGTTCCGGAAGATGTCTGGTCAACGCGGTACGAACAGATCAACCAATTCGAAAAGCTGCTCGCTGACAACGGCACCACGATCATCAAGTGCTACATCCATATCAGCAAGGACGAACAACGCGAGCGGTTGCAGGCACGCATGGACGATTTGGACGCTCACTGGAAAGTCAATCTCGGCGATCTGGACGAGCGAGCTCTGTGGTCCGATTATCGAGCGGCTTACAACGACGCCATCACGAATTGCAATA
>CAZZDZ010000708.1:0-1998 GCA_964652675.1 uncultured Pirellulaceae bacterium | reverse complement strand
TATCACTGGAGTCCGGATCGCCAAAGAAACTGCTAACATCCAACGGGGCCTCGACCGTGCTGTCCACGCCTGTTTGTGGTGGGATCGTTCCGTTGGCGGTCGGAGCATCGTTGGTTCCCGTGACGGTGACGGTGACCACGGCCGAATCCGTTCCGCCTTCGCCGTCGCTGATCGTGTAGTTGATTGTCGTGACGGCGGTTTCGCCAGCAGCCAAGAAATCGAAATCGCTTCCCGGTGCAAACGTGTACGCTCCGAAAGAACCAATATTGAAAGTTCCGCCATTGGATCCCGTGACCGCCGCATCAACATTGGCGGCTTGTCCGCCGACCAAACTGACGAAGATCGCATCGCCGTCCACATCGGTGTCGATACCGGCCCCGTTATCCATCGTCATCACATTGCCGCTAAGCGCAACGTTCTCGGTCGTGCCAAGATTGTCGTCGATCGCGTCAGGACCAGGGTTGGTGACGGTCCAAGTGAATGTCTGGGTAACGGTGGCTCCCGAAGAATCTTCTGCAGTGACAACAACCGTGTACGGACCGCTTTGTGACGAATCGGCATCGTACGTACCAGTGATGATCCCGGTAGCCGAGTCAATTGTAAGACCTAACGGTAACGTCGTTCCCGCATCAAATGTCAATGTATCGTTCGCGTCAACGTCTCCAAAGAACCCGCTGATATCCAGCGGCGATTCAACCGTCGAGTCGATTCCCACTTGTGGTGGAATCGTGCCAATCGCGGTTGGTGTGTCGTTGGTTCCTGTAACCGTGACGGTGACGGTTGCAGTGTCCGTTCCGCCTTCGCCATCACTGATCGTGTAATCGATACTCGTCGTCGCGGTTTGACCTGCGTCTAGCGATTCAAAGTCACTGCCGGTGTTGAACGTATACGTTCCGTTGGTGCTGATCGTGAACGTACCGCCGTTGGTTCCAGCCACAACTTGATCAAGGTTTGTTGTCAGGCCGTTTACTTCGGTGACGCTAATTGCGTCGCCGTCGATGTCACTGTCAACGCCATTCCCGTTGTCATCGGTCATGACGTTACCGGTCAACTGCGAACCGTTTTCTGTCGTAGATAGATCGTTATCGGTCGCATCGGGACCGGGGTTGGTGACCGTCCAAGTAAACGATTGCGTAACGGTCTCGCCCAACAAATCTTCGGCGGTAATCACGACGTTGTACGGTCCGCCTTGAGAAGCATCCGCGTCGTAGGTGCCTGTAATGACTCCGGTGTTCGGATCGATCGTCAGGCCAGGCGGCAAGGTGCTGCCAGCGTTGAACGCTAATACATCGCCCGTATCAGAATCGGTGAAGAACCCGCTGATATCCAAAGGAGCTACGACGGTACCGTCCACGCCCACTTGTGGTGGGATGGTTCCCACAGCGGTTGGCGCTTCGTTTGCTCCACTAACGACAACCGTGACTGTCGCGGTGTCGGTCCCACCTTCGCCATCGCTAATCGTGTAGTTAACGGTAGTCGTCTGTGTTTGACCGGCGGCCAAGGAATCGAAATCACTGCCGGTGTCAAAACTGAACGTTCCATCCGCTTCGATCGTAAACGTACCGCCATTGGTCCCGTTGACGACGGCGTCAAGATTGGTGGTTTGACCGTTGACTTCGGTGACGGTGATCGTATCGCCATCAATGTCGGTATCGACACCGCTGCCGTTATCGTCGGAAATGACATTTCCGTTGATCACGGAACCCTGCATCGTGCCACGCAGGTTGTCGGTCGCATCCGGCCCAGGGTTGGTGACGGTCCAAGTAAACCCTTGCACGACATCCGCACCACTGCCATCGGTGGCGGTGATCACAACGTTGTACGGCCCGCCTTGCGATGCGTCCGCGTCGTAAGTTCCTGTGATGACACCAGTGTTTGGATCAATCGTCAGACCCGGTGGTAGCGTTCCGCCAGCATCAAATATCAGCGTGTCACTGGAGTCTGGATCGCCAAAGAAACTGCTGACATCCAACGGGGCTTCAACCGTGCCGTCCACGC
>CAZZDZ010000707.1:0-2006 GCA_964652675.1 uncultured Pirellulaceae bacterium | reverse complement strand
AGCGAAGATTCTTGGGCCCGTTCCGCCGCGTCTTTTCGGACGAGGGCTAGCGGAACGGCACCTGAATTGGGCGTGTCAAGTTTCCTGTCGTCCCATCGGGACTATTATCGCGCAGTGGATCCTGGTTCCATGGGCTGATGCCCATGGCTACAACATTTCGCCACTTGTGGCTAACGATGCTGGTCGCTAGCTACGGGGCAAACCGGTATTAGCTTCAGAAATTTTAGGGACGAAACGAAAAGAGCCGTGCTGTGAGGGCATAAAAAAACGCTCCGATGTTTAGTCGAAGCGTTTTGTGTTTTCGTTTTTTGAAAATCAGTCGTCTGACTTTTTGTCATCCGCGTCTGCGGAAGCTTCCGGAGCAGCGGTTTCTTCTGGAGCTTCTTCAGACTCTGGTTTTTTAGCTTCTGGCTCTTTCGTTTCGGCCGGCTCCTTGGCGGGTGCATCGTCGAACGCTGGTTTTTCGGCTTTGCGTTTGGCTCGGTCATTCTTGCCAAACCAATATCAACCAGCAAACTCCGGTTGGCCATGCAGAAATATCGGCCAACGACACCGGCCAGCCAATTCGAGTCGGTTTCATCCCGGTAGTGCGAGGGCAGGTCCTTGATGGAGGATCTTCGTAGAGGCAGAAAGTTGCCCGCAAGATAGCAGATCGACGCCCCTTTTAGGGTTTGCCTTGAAATACGACCGCGTGAGATTCGCTTTCGGTCAATCGATCTAACCAATGACCTACTTGTTCGTCGCGATAACCAAGCATGATCGAAGAGTATTCATCGTCTGAAAAACACTTGCCGTAGTGAATCAACGACGCACTGGCTTCTTCGGTGTACTCACCCGCATCGGGATCGTGCATTTCGATACTGCCGCGGATGGTATCGCGCACATATTCCAACCACTGACCGCTGCGCAGTTCGTCGCTACGGATCAATTTCCAAAACGCATCCAACACCCGTTGCGGGTCGGCGCTGGTTTGCGCCACCAATCCTGCATAACCGCCATCGGGGTGCGTCGTACTGATGAACTCCGGCGAATAGGCCAATTGAGAATCTTCGCGGATCAATCGATTCAGTGGCGATCCCAACTCGCCTGCCTCGAATACGTCGGATAAAAAATCCCATTGCAGCAGTTGATCTACGCCATCGGACAGCGGGGGAACCGGGAACAAGAGATACACGACCGAGTCTTCGTGCGGGGAATCCACCACGGTTGTTTGTCCCGCGTTCCATCTTGGTAGATCCCCATGCGATGCGGCTGTCGGCCTGGGTGACAGCGGCGTATCTGGCAATCGTTCCAGGTAAGGGCCAATCACGTCAATCAAGTGTTCCGGGTCGATATCACCAGCGACAAACAGTGCGCTACGATTTCGCGAATAACCGATCGCGTGCGCATTTCGCAGTGTGGATGGATCCATCGCCAGTAACGATTCCTTTGTCCCAAGCTGGTCGTGCCCGAGCGGATGGCCCGGCCAAAGAACACTTGGCAGTTGACAAAGCGAATGCGTGTAGGGCGCCGAATGCCACTCATCGATTTCTTGAAGGATAATCTCTCGTTCCGCTTCGATGTCTTCGGTGCGCAGCAGTGGCCGCCCCATCATGTCGACCAAAATATCCATCGCGTCAGGCCAAACACGTTTGGGGATATCCGCGCTGAACGCCGAATGTGTGCAACCGGTTTCCGCATCCGCGCCACCACCGTGTCGAACCAACCTGGCTTCGGTATCCAAGTAACCACCCGGGTACTTTTCGGTTCCCCGCGACGGTAAATGCTCAAACCAATGATAGATTCCGTGACCACCCGCCGCATCGTCATCAGCGCTGCCAGTAAACATCAACCAATAGAGCGACACCGTGTTGACAGGAAGTCGCTGAAAGTAGATTGGCACGCCAAAGGGGCCATCGAGGGGCTGGAAATGGATCATGCAGATTTTGCTCGCGTCATGCCGTGCCCAGCCGACAGAATAGAATTGGTTCAGCAACGCTGCTAAGCTAGCTCAAATGGACGCCGTG
>CAZZDZ010000706.1:0-2011 GCA_964652675.1 uncultured Pirellulaceae bacterium | reverse complement strand
CCGTCGTTTCGCAAGAGAAACTGTCCCCAGTTCTGCAGTTACAGGCAGACTGGACAAAGTTGCAATCAAACGCAGCGCAGTATCCGCAGTTTCGGACCGCCTTTTCGATCGTCGGCAACTATGAAATCCAAGCCGCGCGTTTGACCGTTTTTCCGGACAACGAATTTGGACTGCTGCCAGTTTTACAAATCGATGGCAACGTTGAGAAACTGAAATCTCTATTGAGCGACGAAAACTCGCCAGTAGCGAGTGCGATAAAATCGCTTGGTGATTCTCGCTACCAAATCCGGATGGATGACCGCAGGGGCCCTGGAATCGACCTCTTTGTGGCCAAACTGCACGAGCGGCAAGACGGCATTGTGCTGGCACACGAAGCGGCGCGACAAGAGCACCTAGCGATCGCTGCCAATCCGATCGCAAACAGCGACGATTCGGACGTTGCGGTGGAGGTCGATTTGAACCGCGATCTGGGTTTTAATCCCGTGGACGTTGCATTTAAAAAGGCTGGTTTGGAAAATCATCCGATCGGTATGATTGTCGGTTTCATGCAAGGCGTATTCTTTTTGGGATTCCATGAGGAAGCGGAAAATGTGGACCACATTACGCTACGACTTCAGTCGACCGACGATCAACGGCAGTTGATGGCCAAGCTAAAGATGAACAATCCTGACGCCGCCCAAGCTGCGGTCGATTTGTTGTCGGGGAAAGCAAAACCGAAGTATGAGCAAAAGGATTTTTTCGAGGCAATCACAGACAAACGGCTGGCTCACGACGTCTCCTATGACGCTTCGACTTCTCTGCTGTCCAACAAGTTTCAATGGTCGCGGAAAGATGAAGTTGAACTTGCGAAACAAATGCATCATGCACAAGGACGCATGATAAAACTTACTATGCAGCAAGGATCCAAGCACGAGGTCGCGCCCAAATATGAAACTCACGCCTTGTTGTCCCTGCCGCTGCCGGCGCTGGAGAAACGCAAGGCGTCATTTGCAAACGCTCGCAAGAACGGTTGGTATTGGAAGCCTGGGCAAATTCAAAACAGCAGTTATGGACCCGGTCGGGAAATGGTAGGCACGATCGATTTTGCGGATCCAATGCCGATGGAATTCGCTACGTTCACTCTAAAGCTCAATGGCGTATTCGACAAAGATGGCAAGAACTATCTGCGACGTCGCGATGGTCAGCAGCCAGACGATCCTGTTGGATGCTCGTTTTCTTTGGCGGGCAAAGAGGATTGGCGGAACAAACGCAACGAGTTGCGCATCCCGCTGACCAAAGACGCAACATCCTCGGTTGGCCTTTCACGCTTGGAGGGTGTCCTGGAAGCCAAACTTCCGAAAACAATTCACAAGATCATGTTTAGCACAGACGACCCCAAGGGAACTGAGCGAACAGCCAATGGTGTTACGCTGCGGCTGGAACGAATCGACAATGATTTGGCGGTGGTGTCTTCTGTTGACGAAAACACGAATCTGTATGGAATGTACGTGGAAGTAGTCGATTCGTCGAAGCGGCTGCTGAAGGTCCCTTCCAGGATGGGCGGCGGCGGTTTTTTGTCGCTTCGATGTGATGGAAAAATTCGCGGCATCCGATTTTTGATTCCAGAGTACGGTGAACCAGAATCGTTTCCTGTCGATTGGGATTTCGACGCTCAAGACACACCGGCAACCAAGGAGGCCGCAAAAGTGTCGGCAACGCCTTCGGGCAACAAGGATGCTCCGCGAGTCAAACGCTATGACCGCGCTCGCCTATTGCTAAACGCTCCGTCAAAGATCGTGCCTCCCACTATCAAGGTCAGCCGGCAATGGTCGGAACGGCAAAAACAAGATCAGCTGATGATCGCCGTTGAGTCCAACCCGAAGCCGATCAAAGCCGAATGGGAAGTTTTCCCTTTCGCCGAGAACGGTTTGCCTCTGGGCTTGCAAGCAGGTCAACAATCCGATGAAGCAATGCAACTGAATGCAGATTCGGAAATTCGATTTGTGAAGGGCACATACTTCGCAACGATACC
>CAZZDZ010000705.1:0-2025 GCA_964652675.1 uncultured Pirellulaceae bacterium | reverse complement strand
CACTGGATGACAGTCCGGATGGCCGTAACGTCAAGAAAAAGTTCGTAGAAGAAGCTCTCGAAGCCGTACTTTCGGGTTCCAAATTAGAACTGACAGAAACCGTGCCAATCGGTTGCCGCATTCGATTTGATCGTGTGCGGCGAACGAGAAAGGTCCGGGAAAAGTAGTACGCCTGGGCGCCAGTTTTCGGTCAATGGTGCGTCCAACCGGGGGGCAAATTTGTATCTTCGGTGGCCCACGGTGTCACCGCGTTCAATTATCATCGCTGTTTGCTCACAGTGCCAAGTCAGTGTTCTGGCACTCTCACTTCGCAAACACGAGAGTTTGATGATGATTCGCCAGACGCTATTGGCCGTTTTCCTGATGCTGACCGCTTGTGCCTGTTCGGTTGCTGAAGCAGAACTGAAATTTTCATCGGTCTTTGGCGATCACATGGTCGTTCAACGAAACAAGCCCATTCACGTTTGGGGATGGACGTCACCGAATCAAAGTGTTTCGGCTCAGTTGGCCGACAAGTCCGCCAGTGTTACTGCCGATGACACGGGACGTTTTGATATTTCGTTGGATGCATTGCCAGCCGGTGGGCCCCATGAGATGACGATCAAAGCAGACGAGAGCGTGACGTTCAAAGACGTGCTGGTCGGAGAAGTTTGGGTGTGCTCGGGCCAATCCAACATGGGATTCAATCTCTCCAACGCGAACGACTCGGATCTGGAGATGCTCACCGCCAAGTATCCGAACGTTCGGTTTATTTCTGTTCCGCAAGTTGGCACGCAAGAACCTCAAAATGATTTCAACGGACGATGGGAAGCTTGCACCCCAGCGACGGCGAAAAACTTTTCTGCCGTCGGTTATTTCTTTGGCCGTCAATTACACCAGACTTTGGATATCCCGATCGGGTTAATCGATAACTCTTGGGGCGGGTCCGCTTGCGAGGCTTGGGTTCGGCGAGACGTACTGGAATCCGACGGCATGTATGACGAGCTACTGGAAAAGTGGGACACGGTAGCCAAGACGTACGACGCTGATGCCGAAATGGAAAAACATAAACAACAGATGGCAAAATGGCAGGCCACCAAAAAGGGAAACAAACCGCGTCCGCCCCGAAACCCGCTTGTTGGACAACACCGACCAGCGAACTTGTACAACGGCGTGTTAAAACCGGTGATCGGCTACACGATTCGCGGTGCGATCTGGTATCAAGGCGAATCGAATTCTGGCCGTGCGTATCAATATCGAAATTTGTTTCCGTTGATGATCAGTCACTGGCGACAAGAATGGGGGCAGGGCGATTTTCCGTTTTACTGGGTTCAGCTGGCTGACTATCGGGCTGAAGTCGAATCGCCAATGCCAAGCGATTGGGCCGAACTGCGCGAAGCGCAAACGATGACGATGTCAAAGCTGCCCAACACGGGCGAAGCGGTGATCACGGACTTAGGCGAAGCCGCCGATATCCATCCGAAAAATAAACAAGACGTCGGCAAACGCTTGGCCCGATGGGCTCTCGCCAAGAACTACGAATACGACATCGTTTACCAAAGCCCCACTTACAAATCACTGGAAGTCAAAGGCGCCAAAGCTCACGTCAGTTTTGACCATATCGGAGGCGGACTGGATACATTCGATGTCAAAAACCCGATTGGATTTGCTGTCGCAGGCGAGGACGAAAAGTTTGTTTGGGCAGAAGCGAAAATCGTCGGCAAAGACAAAGTAGAAGTTTGGAGCGACGCGGTACCCAACCCGGTTGCCGTTCGCTACGCGTGGTCTGACAACCCAGTTTGCAACATGCAAAACAAAGAGGGATTGCCCATGACTCCCTTTCGAACCGACAACTGGAAAGGCAAGACCGAAGGCGTCAATAAATAGCCTTGCAGTTGTATTCGCTACCGCATCCAACCCTCCCGCGCGAGAGCGGGAGGGTCAATTTGCGTTGTCAGCGATAAAAGCTGTTGCGACTACGCAGCGACTTTTACGCAGCGACTTTCAAAAACGAACTCAATCGTTCGGCGCGTTGTGGGCTTTGCA
>CAZZDZ010000704.1:0-2071 GCA_964652675.1 uncultured Pirellulaceae bacterium | reverse complement strand
TGACCCCAACGACTTCCAAACAATTCGGTCACAAGAACCAGAGGTGGAGATGTGGTTAACGACAAGGGCTTGCGCCCAAGGCTACGATACGTCGCCGCTTCGCGGCTGGCATTCCCCTGCTGCAACATCAATATTCACACAAACCTATCGCCGCGTTTCGAACCGCAATTTGCGGCGTGACACCTGTTTCCCATTTGCATTAGCGCAACTTCAAAACTGACGCGTCGGGTTACCATTAGGATCCTCTCCCATGAACAACTGCAAATCCTTCCTCCTGTGTTTGATCGGGCTAACCGCATTCGCGACCGTCACCCGAGCAGAAGAACAACGGCCCGACATCGTCTTTATTATCGTTGACGATCTGAACGACTGGATTGGCTGCCTTGGTGGGCATCCAGATGCGAAGTCACCGAACATAGACGCGTTGGCCGCTGGCGGCATGTTGTTTTCGCAAGCCTATTGCAACTCGCCGCAATGTCGGCCTTCACGCACCAGCTTGAACCACGGCATCTATCCCTTCAACACGGGGACGTACTTCAACGCTCGCTTCCGACAGGAATCGAAAATCTCGACGCCGACAATGCAGCAATTCTTTATGGAAAATGGCTATCGCGTTGTCAGTGGCGGCAAGGTCTTTCACGGCAACCCAGGGAAGCACGGCGACGAGTTGTTTCAAAAGCCGAGAGATCCCAAGCCACCCAAAGGGAAGAACGACTTCAATGCCATGGCAGCGCCCAACGACGGCTATGCTCTTGATGTTAAAGACGAAGAGATGAGCGACTACAAAGTTGCTGAGTGGGCAAAGGAGCAATGGAATACGGTCACCGACAAACCGCTGCTGATGACGGTTGGCTTCTTCCGTCCTCATCGTCCGCTGCACGTTCCGAAGCCGTGGTTCGAGAAGTTTCCGCTCGCGTCGATTCGACGTCCTGCAGAACCAGATGGCGTGGACGATTGGGATGACATGCCTGAATTCGCTCAAAGGCTTGCTCGTACACATGCTCACAAATCGCTTCACAACGGGCAAAGTGATCACGAATACATCGTCGCCAAGGACCAGTGGGATGCGACCATTCGAGCCTATCACGCTTCGGTCGCATTCGTTGATCGTCAGATCGGTCGGTTTCTGAAAAGCCTGGAACAGAATCCTCGCGGGCGCGAGACGTATGTCATGCTTGTTAGCGACCACGGTTGGCACTTGGGCGAAAAGAAACACTGGTGCAAAGGAGCGATCTGGGAACAAACAACGCACATTCCCTTCATCGTTCGCGGTCCGGGAATCAAAGTTGGAAGCAAGTGTACGCAGCCCGTCAGTCTGATCGACGTGTATCCTTCGCTAGTCGATCTGGCTAGCTTGGACATTCCTGACGGGCTGGACGGTGCGTCCATCAAGCCTCAATTGGCCAACCCATCCACGCCGCGCGGGCCAGCGATTTCTTCGTACGGTGAAGGCAACACTTCGATCCGCACGGAACATTGGCGTTACATAAGATACGAAGACGGCAGTGAAGAGCTTTACGATCACCGGATCGACCCCAACGAATGGACCAATCTGGCGAACAGGCCCGAGCACAAAGAGACCACAAAGAAACTGGCCGAGATGATCCCGGAAAATCAGCATCCGGGACTCAAAGTACAAACGTGGTTCGATAAGTTTCAGCAGTAAACGAGAATTGAATAAGGCGAAGATTGACGCTGTCCAACCTCGGGTTGTCCGTTGGTCTTGATCGGTTCTTTGAAGCATTGATTCTTGTTGAGACCAGGCGTCTTCATTGCTCAAGCAACGGCTACTACTTCGAACCTTCCGGCAAACCGGGATTGGGTGACGAATACGATAAGAAATTCGTTGTGAGCCGAAGACGGTTGGCATGAATAGCACGTAGGGCCGGTTCCAACCGGCCGTTCTCTTTCGCGCGCGAACATTGACACCGCGACTAAACCACCGACCATGATCTTCGATGGGTTGAATCAAAACCACATTCTGGCCGGTGGGAACCGGCCCTACTAAACTTTCCGCAAAAAGGCCGGAGGCCGTCACAACCCTAGCCCATGGCGTCAGCCATGGGGCCCC
>CAZZDZ010000703.1:0-2074 GCA_964652675.1 uncultured Pirellulaceae bacterium | reverse complement strand
CGTTTTATGCGATGGCTCAGCCGAAGCTGCCGGATGTCCTTGACCGGGTCGCTGGTTTGGATGGAATCGAAACGATCGTTGTACAGCCACACTTGTTATTCGAGGGGCGGTTGTATCAAGCGATCAAGAAACAAGTCGCTGAAGCGGCCGAGCGAAGCAAGACGGTCAACTTTTTGACCGGTGACTATTTAGGCCCTGAACCTCAAGTAGCCCAAGCCATCATCGGCAGGCTAGAACGCAAGTGATCCTTTCAAAGTAGCCGTCGATCTCCGAGCGACGTAGCCCGACCGAACAGGCATCCAGCCATTACGATTTCGATCGCACGCGGCAGCCGTCCAATGGATTCGATTCGGTTGGCAGCACAAACGAAATACCTTTCCAAGGCTGACACTCAGCCCGGCTTGCCTGAGAGTACTCAAAGACATCGTACTCGTACTCAGGCGCCAGCCGGTACTCGTACTCGAATCGGGGCATCAATTAACCGATCGGTGGCCGAACCAGTTGGTCAATACAGTGCGATAACCGAGTACGAGTACCGCGATGCTGAGTAAGAGTACGAAGAAGGCAGGAAGCCAGAACTAAGATCGGGACTCGTGCTGACATTTTCGTTGGCGATTGCTTGCAATTGCTTTTGCAGCCGTTTCTATCGCTGTCGGAATACGGAAATTGGTGCTGGATGTCCGCGATTTGTTTGATTTGCCTGATCAATTGATGGTGCCCAGCTACGTGTACGAATAGCTGCACGCTGGCAAATTGATCTTGCTGCGACGCGGACAATTCACGACAGATAGTTTCTGGCGTGAAACTACTTGCCACGCTGGCCGCTGACCCGCAAGGACGCTTATCCCGTGCAAGAATCTGAATCCCTGTATCCAGGCGAATCGCATCTAGGCGAAACGGCAGCCATCAACAGTGGCTCGGGTCGTTCGGACCTCCATCGAGTTGAAAGTCTGATCGACCAGGCAAGCGATGCGATCGATCAAGCCAACAGCCATCGCACCAACGGTCATACAACCGGCGAATCTAGTTCTCCACACGTACGCTCTTTTGAACTGGATAACTTGACGGCGAACACGTCTCCTGCGTCAGCACAAAACATTGATGTGTTGAGTGAAGTCGAGTTGGATTTGCGGATTGAACTGGGGCGAACACACATGACGTTGCAGGAAGTCCTGCAGTTGCGCAGTGGGAGCGTTGTCGCTTTGGACGCTTTGGCGGGTGACCCGGTCAACGTGTACGTCAACAATCGCATCGTGGCTCGCGGTGAAATCGTCGTGATGGACAACAATTTTTGCGTCCGCGTCACCGAACTGGTAGGTGCTTGATGAACTCAATTGCAAAAGCTGGCGTGAAACGATTCGTTTTGCCATTGATGTTCGTCGCAG
Organism: uncultured Pirellulaceae bacterium; assembly: GCA_964652675.1. Classification (GTDB taxonomy): domain Bacteria; phylum Planctomycetota; class Planctomycetia; order Pirellulales; family Pirellulaceae; genus K23-9. The sequence continues at coordinate 689 of CAZZDZ010000703.1, read as the reverse complement.
CGTCGCAAGCGTACGCCCAAAACGGCTTGGAATTTCCACAGCAAATCCGACAGCGACCGATTCCAACCAACGCAGCAAACCAACACGGTGTCGCCCAAGCAGGCTACCAAGCGGCCTATCAATCATCGCTGGATAAACATCAGCCGATCGTCCAAGAATCAGGGTTTCCGACGCTGACTCCGGTCAATCAATCCGCGCCGGACAAACCAAAAGCCAAAACCGGTTCGTTTGGCCCGATGGTCACGACCGCTTTCAGCTTGGCCGTTGTGCTGGGTTTGTTTGCGGGTTTGGTTTGGGTGTCCAGGCGATACGGAAACGGATCGATGACTCAAAGTCGCGTTCCCAGCGACATCATGAAGAGCTTGGGAACGACAGCGATCGATGCAAGAACTCAAGTCACGCTGCTGCGATGTGGAAACCGAATCATCGTGATCGCCCAGACGGCCAATGGGGTTCATCCATTGTCCGAAATCACCGATCCGGTTGAAGTCAACCGATTGACGATGGCCTGCACCGGTGACACTGGGCCTACCTTTGCTGAGACGCTTCAAAACGAGCCACGCGGAAAACTTTTCGCATCTGCCTAGTGCCGAAGTTGGCAAACGCGTCGCGGAAGTCGTCAAGATTTCAAATCATTGTTTGAAGCTAGCGGGTTTACCAACACGCAGAGGCTGTGAGTGTGTCGGCCT
>CAZZDZ010000702.1:0-2085 GCA_964652675.1 uncultured Pirellulaceae bacterium | reverse complement strand
CCTAGCCTGACCCCCGCGAAGCGTTTTCCAAAACGTGAAGGAATCCGTGTTTGAATCCGTGTTTGAACCCGTGCCCCCAAGTCCTCGGCGCGTCAAAACGGATCATGACCGTCTCCGCCTCGCTACATCCACCACGGTGGATTTACCCACAAGAAAACCAGATGGACTAAAAAACGGCGAGTGACTACCATCTCAGGAAACGTTTCACTTCCTCCTCCAATGGTCTCGATGCCGCTCTCAATGAATCAACCAATGCTTAAAAATGCGACTGTTCTATTCTGCTTTAATCTCCTGTGCTTCATTTCCGCAAACTGCATCGCGATCGCTGGTGACGATTCACCAGCGCCTGTCGAGACGTCAACAGACGCTGCAGAGAAGTCTTCTGATCTGCTAAAGATCGGTTCGCCAGCAGCCCCGCTGAGCATTGAACATTGGGTCAGCGATGGTCGTGGTAAATTCAAACCTGCCACTGATCTTCAAGACGGCAAGGTCTATGTGGTCGAGTTCTGGGCAACATGGTGCGGTCCATGCATTGGCAGCATGCCGCATTTGGCTGCGATTCAAACGAAATACATCGATCAAAACGTTCAAGTGATCAGTATCAGTGATGAGGACCTCGAAACGGTAGAAAAGTTCTTGCAGCGAGACTACGAACCGTCAAAAACGAAGACAGACAAGAACGCTTCGGAAAAAAACTCTGAGTCAACGCCAAAGACCTACGCTGAATTGACCAGCGCCTACTGCTTGACCACAGATCCAGATCAGTCTGTTTACAACGACTACCACGCTGCCGCCGGACGGCGCGGAATTCCGTCCGCTTTTATTGTCGGTAAGACAGGACTTATCGAATGGATGGGTCACCCGATGAAGATAGACGAAGCTTTAAAAGCGGTCGTGAATGATAAGTGGGACCGAACTGCGTTTGCCACGGGAAATCTCACCAAACAATCACGCGATCTGATGACTTCCCGCATCTCCAAAATGCTCCGGTCGGGACCACTGGACGAAGCCGATAAGGCGATTGACCAAGCGATGGAAGATTTTGCCGACGATGAATTAGCAATGTCAAAGCTCAAGGGCATGAAGTCTTACATCATCACAACGCCAATCTACGATAGTTTCGATGCAGGCGAAAACACGAAAGCACTCGCGCTCATCGAAGAACTATCCCCAACCGTTAACAAAACGGCTCAGCGGCAACTCCTGGGTCTCCAAGTTCAACTCCAGCTTAGGGAGTCGCAGTTCGACGCGGCTTCCCAAACGCTTGCTTTGGTCGCCAGTGATGACTCATTCAAAGCGATCGATTTGGTTAGGATCGTTCGCGAAATTATCACAGAAAGCAAAAGCAATAAAAACATTCCGCAAGCTATCTTTGTCGATGGCGTCACATTGGCGCAAAAGTCAGTCGACAAAGATGGGGATAACTCATACTTCCTAAGCTCACTCGCCCGCATGCAATCCGCCGCGGGCGATCTTGATGGAGCCATTAAGACCCAAACCAAAGCTGTCGCCAATTCCGATGGAAGGAACAAGGGATACCAGGTGGCCTTGGATCAACTCATCGCCGAGAAAGCTGCGAAACAGGAAAAAGCGAAATAGTCTTGGTGGACGACGTATCGATATTTGGCTGAGCCGTGTCGGGTGTTTTCAATCCAGACGCAAGTCAACCGTAGGCGACTGGCACATACGAACCGCCGCAGCTAGAGCTGGCTGGGTTGCCCGGGCAATACGCTGGAATCAACAGCGTAGCGTCAGGAAATTATTTTGAGTTTTGTATTCTTCAGATTCCGCTGATGGTGATACTGAAATCAAAAGTGACAAGACAAACCTTGATGATCGCCGCCGTGGCGATACTTGGCTTTTCGACCAACTCCGTTGCACGAGCGGCTACGATCACGTCCTTTGACTTCACCGGTAGATCCACCGCAAGCACCCCCGCAACTCGCACGACTGCCGGGCTGACCACTGGTGCTGGAATCATAGGTTCCATCACGGAAGACGACCGGCTGGAAATTGATGGATCAGAAATAACATGGTAGATCGCACCAGGGAACTGAACTCGAAGTTGCCGCGCCATCGAATCTC
>CAZZDZ010000701.1:0-2087 GCA_964652675.1 uncultured Pirellulaceae bacterium | reverse complement strand
TGCGTGCTGGTAAACCCGTTAGCGGTTTGCCGAAAGTCTTGACGACGTTCGCGACGGTTTCTATTTGATGTAGATCGGATTGCTAACCACGACTGGCGGAAATTTGCCGTACTGTTTGCCCATCACGCGGCCGAGTTGCAGCTTTTCGCCGATGGCCGCTACCACAATGAATGAACCGGATGTCAATTTCAGCGGCAGCTTCTGGTCGAACTTGACGACTTGATCGCCGAACTGATCGCCGTGTTTCGTTCGGGTTCGCGAAAGATTCGATTGCATTTCGCCATCAACGAATACTTCGACGCGATTGATGTCCAACCAGTTGGGGCATTGAATTCGTACGGCAAGTTTGCCGTCGCCGGTTACATTGACGATGTCGCCGATCTCCGCAGGTTTGTCTAGCTGGTCATGGTGTAACTGGACTGTCATGAACGGACCGGTCGACATAATGACACGACCCGCACTCAGGTTGGCGATCATTTGTTCGATTGTGATTTTGGTTGGGTAATCACTATCGCTGGCGATCCAGTTTCGTAGCCAGCCGCTACCGTGCCAGTTGTAGTGTGCGTCGGTATTAACAACACCCGGAATTCGTCGACCATTCTTGATCAAGTTCAGCCAAGGCGTGATGCTGTTTTTGTCTCTCGCTTTTTGATCTTTGTAGCTGTCGGGTGTGCGGAAAATATCTTGAGGCGGGTGGACTTCGATGACGTCCATAAAATCGAACATCTTTTCGAATCCGCCATCGTTCTTGCCGTCCAAGTTGCGATCGGAGACCATCTGTCGGATGTTAGGGTGATTCGTCTGAACGACCTTGTCGGAATTGTCGTCCCACATCGCCAGCCGCGCGATCTGTGTCACGGGATTGCTGCTGACACGCGGTCCGCCGCCGTCTTGTTGAAAGGGTTTCCATTTCAGTGGAAACGCATTTTGATGGTTGATTGGTAGCGGATTGCCCGTTAGTTCCATGCCGCTGCATGTGAACATCATTTGGCTGGCACCAAGAGCTTGCAGGTGGTCGTCGTAGGATTCGATTCGCTGATGTTCGGTGCATGGCGCGAACTCCAGGTTTTCGCAAACAAGGTTTTCGACACGGCCGCGCTGCGATGACGTGTTGTCGCCTGATGGACTGCTGTGGCTGTGCAGTTCGGCGCTCACCCAACCTTTTGTGTCAATGACGTGATTCAACTGCACGTTCAAGTCCAGCGAGTTGTTTTTTGCAATCGTTATTTGACGAAAATCTGCGTCGTATTCTGGACCGTGGCTAACCACGACGTCATAGGTTCCCGGCGGAACCGAACGAACAAACTTGCCGTCGATACTGTAGACGGTGTTACCGACCGATCCGTCTTGGCTGTCGACGCCAAAGTCTGGGGATGAAGTGGCTTTGCCATCGTCGGATTTTGCTCCGTAAAAGCTGACTTTGCATGGAATCGGTTTGTTCGAACCGTCGGTGACTTTGAAGGAAACGGTTGTGGCATCGCCGAGTGTGATTGGGTGAGTCGCAGCCGCGTCGGTGATTTTCACATCGTGTTCGGTGGGTTCGTGGCCGATCGCTTCGGCTTTGATGCGGTAGTCACCAGGCGGAAGATGGACGATCGATTTGGCAATCGGGTTTCCGGGCGAAGTGTCACATCGCCATTGAGCTCGAGAGCCAAGTGTGCCAACGTCACCATCGACAACGCTCAGTTTGATCCGCGGTTGGTCGCCGATTGCTCCGGCTACCGAAAACGTCTGTGCTGCAGCGTTGCGTTTCAATCCCCAAAGATCCAGCAGCGAACTGGCGGGCGTCACGTCGACGGACCAAGTTAAACTCTGTTTGTTTTCGTCCAACGTGCCAGCGCCAACGTAGGCGATGCGTTTGGGGCGATTGCCGCCCCACACCGGTGGCTTTTGGGCCTGCAGCGGTTCGATTCCATACGCTTGTCGGAAATGAGTGTCTTCGCAATAGGCGATCATGGATTTGCGAATCGTCGAAAACTTGAAAGTTCGGTCAGCGCGAACTCCATCGCTTGGCACGATCTTCGATAGGTCTTCGCCATCGATTCGGATCGTCGCGGTAACGGACGGTGCGCCGGGTAGCAGTCGGT
>CAZZDZ010000700.1:0-2088 GCA_964652675.1 uncultured Pirellulaceae bacterium | reverse complement strand
TTCGGTCGAGCCTACGTCGCTCGGAGATCGACGGCTACTTTGAAATTCGGATCGTAACTTCCGCCAAGCCATCAGCAGGCATTCCTGTACGATCCATATCACAGCGGTTGGTCGCCTGTTCGGTCGAGCCTACGTCGCTCGGAGATCGACGGCCTTAGGAATCGCCTGTCTCCACGCGAATGATTCGATGATCCACGTTCGTTGTCCCGGATGGTTCGATCGACCGGATTTCGATCACGTGGCTGCCTCGATTCAGGTTCGTTGGCATCATGCCGCGCCACATGTGCGGCGTTGAATGAGCCCCTGGTAAATCTATCCAAACCTTGTCCTTGTTGATGGCCGCCTCGAACTGTTTTTCGGCCAAGAACGCGGGATCCGTGATGTTGATCTGCTGCATCTCGACCCATTTTCCTTGTCGGTCCACTCGCATTGATACCTTTGATCGATCCGATCCGTTGAACACGTTGGCGATCACCACCGTGGTTGGCAACTTTGTCTTGTGGACGACCTCGGGAGCGTAGATGTTCATCTGATAGGACTCTGGTCGACTGGCAGGTTTGATCTCCAATGAATACTTGTCGCCATCGAATTCCATGACGCTGTACCCATTCGGGCCTCCGTCGCTCATTGTTGCGTGCGGGATACTACGTTCGTCTTTTTTGCCGCGCCACCAGCTACCGCAAACAGTAACGTTGACGATGTGGTGGTGCTTTTCTTTTCCCATCCAGCCGTCTTCTTTGCCGATAAAACGATGCTCCATGTAATGAGTGTGTGCCGAAAGCGAAACGGTGGCGGGTCGTTTTTCGATCAAACGATACAATTCTTGTCGGTCGTCCACATCGTTCAGCGGGATGTGCATCATCAACACGACCAGTTGATCAGCCGGAATCAGCGACAAATCGTTCTTGATGAACTGCATCTGTTCCTTGCCCAAGCCGCCGTGATAGTGACCGTGTTTTGCGCCGTCTGCTAACTTCCACATGACATCATCCAAGACAATGAAGTGTGTGGGGCCGTGATCAAAACTGTAGTACGCTGGCCCGTATACACGCTCGAAAGTTTCGTCGCTGTCCTTGTCGTTCTTTGCGTCCAAGTTCAAGTCGTGGTTGCCAAGCACGTTGTACCAAGGAATCCCGATCAGCGCGACCGCTTGGTTATGAGGCTCCATGATGGAAAGGTCATCGAAAACAATGTCGCCAAGCGTGACACCAAATGCGGCATCATGCGCTTCGTGTGCGATGATCTGCGCGATGACGTCGTGTTGCATGTATTCGACTTCGGCAACATTTCGGGGTTGCGGATCGCCAAACATAATCGCCTTGAATTTGTTTGGTTCGGGACGTTTGCGCAGTGGAAGGTCAATTGATTTAGGAAGGTCACCGGTCGGATCGACACCGGCAAACTTTGTTCCCGCTGGTGAACCGGCTGGTTTGTGGATGTAATAAAACTGTGGCAGATTCTGTTTATTTAGCGGCACAACCCAATCGCGTGGCTTGATCACGAACACAATTTCGTCGCTATCAACTTTCAGCTGATAAGCGCCGGCATCGTCCGTCACAACGATATCGCTGCCATTGCTTACACGGATCCCAGCGATGCCCTTTTCGCCTGCGTCTCGTTTGCGATTCGCATTGGCATCATCAAAAACGATCCCCTTGGCAACTTGGGTTTTCTGTTCGCCCGAAGAAACCTGTTTCTTATGCACGTGCCCTTCGTGCCCAGCCGCACCATTTACGGCGAAAAGAACTAGCAAAGCGGCCAGATGCGGTGTAACCGAGCGAATCATGAAATTTCCAAAGAAGCGGAATCAAACAATCAGAATCAAAATTCTAATTAGCAAGCGTCTGCGATTCTCCCTTGGCGTCGTCGTTTTACCCCGGATAGTTCGCCGCATTTGCAGGCTGGGCCAAGTAAATGCCCTGTGAATTGGAACTTGTGAGCTGGAACTTCGGGCAAGAGGTTGCCGATTGGTGGCGTGTAACTTGGGTGCCGTTTACGAGTAAAATGAACGTACTGGCAGTCTCGTGCCTTTCTTTATGCGATGAAAGATTACTCATGTCGTTGATTCATGGTCGTTTACTTTGCTTG
>CAZZDZ010000699.1:0-2093 GCA_964652675.1 uncultured Pirellulaceae bacterium | reverse complement strand
AAAGACCTCTTTCGCCGCGGCGAGACCGTCAACAACGTCCACAACCGCTTTTCAGGCATTTCATTGTCCACCGTCAAACGCTACCGAGCCGAAGTCAAAGCGGAGCTTGCCCAGCAGGAGTCGCGCAAGCAGGCATGAGAATCGTTGCGATCAAAACGCCAGGAAATCAAATTAGCCGCTGGGAAATCGCCCAGCGGCTTTTTTTATCCCCGCACAACGTAATTCAGATGCTGGTCTTCGTTCGCTGTAACGACATCACGTTTTCCGCCAACTTCGTTCATCGAAATTCTGCGTGGCGATGTCCGAGTAGCCAGCTCTCTGTCCAAAGTACCACTGTGTTGGACAATAGACGGGAAATTCTTTCAGCTGATGCAACTCCCCGAATCGATGGTCAATGTGATGGGGCCCATCCCAATCGTTCGTGTCGCAAAGGAATTGATACAGACGCGGCAACATGTCGCCGCAAACCGAGTACGCGTGGGTACGATTCACATTGAACGGTTGCAGTACCAGATCGTTAATCGGTTCTGGCGGATCCGTCTCCAAGAACCGATGCTGGCCTCCCAAGTAAACCATGCTGTCGCGTCGCCAGCCGATCGGCAATGCATCAAAAAAGCGTTCTATCGACTGATTGCCGGCGTTCAACAAGACAGCATCGTCTTCCAGGATCAATACACGTCGCACTCGATCATTCAAGCATTGTTCGATGATGTTTAAATGCGAACGGTAGCAACCCCACGCACCCGCTCCATCTCGCCACCAGGCGGGCGGCGCGCATCGGCGACTGTCGATCGCGATGAAGCGCCTCGGTTGGGCAAACGGCCAATCCGCATCGCGGCACATTGTCTGAAACCGCCGCCAACGATCAAGCCGTCGATGCAAATTGATGCAATACACACGCTGAAACAGAGAACGAGTATCGATCACGGTATCAGCTCGCTTTCATATTGTTCTGCAACTGGTTCAGGCCGCGATTGAACAACCGATACACGGTGCGTTCGCCACAGCCAATCTTGGTCGCAATCTCGGTGACCGACGTACCAACGATTCGCAACTGCATCACGCGTGAAACCCGATCGTCCAAACGCTTCAGAACCACTTCGGCATCGATTCGATGTTCCACCGGGCTGTAGCTTTCATCGATCAGGTATCGAACATCAACAGACGCGCCTTGACGCGACCGATCACGAAACTGCCGTAGCGCCTTTGCACAGCAACGCGTCAACAGCATACGTAGCCAGGAACCAAAACAGCCACGATCCGCGTCAAATCCTAAGCAAGGATGACGTTGGACAGTCTTTGCAAACGACAAAAGAGCTTCTTGTTTGATGTCGCAAAGGCAATCCGCGGGCAAACCGAATTTGCGAATCGTCCGCAGCGCGACAGCATCGCAAAGACGCAAAAATGCGTCATCATTTAAGAACAACCGCCAAATCTCATTCCAATTCGCCTGGCGGTGACACAATTGCAAATGTTCTTGGCACAGCCGATCAAATTGTCGGCCAAAATTTTGCTTGGACTGCTGCGTTGAAAAATCGGGTGAAGTTTGTTTTTCGCTTTGCATCATAGACTGGTTTCGCGTTGTGGGTATCAGATCGATACACGCAACTTGCAACACGAAAAGGCCAGCTTGAATGGAAGCTCACGTTTGCAAATGGCCACCTTTCTAAAATTGCGCTTTCTGGTAACCCGACGCGTAACGTTTAAGGTTGCGCTTTTACAAAAACGCATCGAGATTCGTTTGATCGACTGTGTGAATCAACCAGAAAACCAACTGCGAAGCAGCGACAGAATGTAGCCCCATCCATAAGCTGCGTAAGCATGGGTTTAGTTCCTGAACGGTCACTCTTCTTGTGGTGATGCCGAGGATTCACGTGCTGGCGCTGCGTGCTGGCATTCCGAATGCATGGCCAGCTTCAAAAAGTGATTTGCCCTGACCATTCCGGGTGGACGCCGAAAGTCTTGACGACTTCCGCTACAGGTAGATTTTCAGTCCAGTAGCGGCAGCTCATCAGAGCGCCGTTCAGACATGCCTTCTTTGAAGTGCAAACGGCATACGCTGACGTAGCGATCGTTTCCGCCGATTTGAATTT
>CAZZDZ010000698.1:0-2107 GCA_964652675.1 uncultured Pirellulaceae bacterium | reverse complement strand
ATTAACCCTGCCGAGTCGCACTCGATACCATCTATTGAGACAGATGGTTTTCCATTGTGGATCGGAGACAGAAGATGGCTAATCCGGCTCGGCAATTCCCGGCGGAATCGGAATTGAAGATTCTAACCGCGTCAATTTCCTATGATGCACTCAATTGCACTGGTCAGCACATTGTCATCCTTCCCGATAAGATAGTTTGGATTTGATTCAATCAGGATGTCGGGAGCAACGCCATTGCCGTCGTAAAGTGCTCCACTTGGTTGGAACGAGGCCATCGAGGCTAGTTTGATTCTTAGGTTGGCGTTGGATAACGGGAAGAAAACCGATCTTGCGCTGCCGCCACTGCTGGGAGTGCCCATCAAAGTCACATTGGGGATGCCTTTGAGCGCGGCCAAGAAGATATCAGTCGCGCTGAAACAGCCTGAGTCGCAAAGAACAACGACGGGTTGGTTGTAGTAATAGACACCTGGCATATCCAATCGACTCAGCACCATGTAATTCCATTCGCTGAATTGATCTTTCGGTGGAACCCATTCGGGCTCGAACGACCTAGCAAATTCTTTGATCGCTTCTTTTTCGACGTTCGTCCATCGTTTGGAATTGGCCGGGTGCATGAAACGCGCCTCAAGATGATTGTCGCCAAAGTCCGAATGCAAACGGTACTTTGCCACGTTGACGATTCGCGGTGGATCGTCGGCGGGTAGAAGGTACGAAGCAAAAACCCGCAATGCGTCACGAGAGCCACCACCGTTGCCGCGAACATCAACAACCAGACCGCGCGTCCCTTTGAATTCAGTCATGCGTTTGCCAATGTGATCTATCGCCTGGTCATTCATCGACTCGATTCGCAGATAACCGATGTTGTCTGCCAGTAACCTCGACTCGGTTCGCGGCCAGTCCCCGTAGACTGGTTTTCGATGTTGGGTAGATACGCTTTTTGTGATGGTGGACCGGTCGCGATCCGAAGCAAGCGTCACTGTAATTGAATCGGTAACGGGCAATCCTCGCTGTGTTTTCCAGTAGTCAACATGGCGGAGGAGACGGACTCCGCGGCTCCGCACAAGCTGATCAGAACCGTTTGCGATCAATTGCGAAGTTGACGCCAGCCACTGTTCGATTGAGACATCATCGATGGCTTCGATGAAGGGATGGTCAGGATCGACAAAAGACTTTCGGTCTGCGTTGAAGGCGACGAATCGATCGCCGATGGGTTCGATCAAGAAGGGCAAGCAATTGCCTTCGAGTCGCCAACCGCTCACCGCAGCATGCCCATCAATTCCCGCCGCGATGACCTTCTGCAACTCGATCACTGGGGCGATGTCCGTATTTGCCTGGTCCAAATGGCCCCGCAAGGCAGTGATCGCTGCGTCAATTTCTTTTGCCGATCGAGGGTAATAGGCCCAGCGAGCTTTGAGTTCTTGATGGAAATGATCCAGCGAGTCGGCGGAGAGACTTGCGTCAGAAGCTTCCTGCAGTTGATTCAATTTGCGCCGAACGGCCCGACGATTCTCTTCTGTCATAGCTGCCGCATCGATAACCTTCTCGCGACCTGCCGTTCGATCGAGCAGTTTCAATCGGACCGTTGGGCCAGGGTGATGGTTCATTCCCCATAGCACTTCTACCAAGTCTTCGGCGATGCGTTTTTGCCAGCGATCACCAAACTGAGCTTTGGCCGATGTGACGATCGCGCCGATCTTTAAATCGTCAATTTCGAGCCATTGGTACGGCTTGGACTCAAAAACCACAAATACATTTTCGCCTTCAAACGTCACCTCTGTGAATGGAGATTGTTTGGGCGGGAGACCAACAACTGCGGCAACGGGACCAGGTTTCTGCATCGCAGCTCGCCAGGCTTCATGTCGCTTTCCCCAAACAGCTTGCCGATTCTCTAGCGTCATTTTTGCAGCCGCGATGTCCTTCTCTTTGCCCGACGCCGGATTGAGCAATTTCAAGCGAACTGTTTTTCCAGGACGATGATTCATGCCCCACACGACTTCCACCAAGTCTTCGGCGATCCGTTTTTGCCAACGATCACCAAACTGCTTCTGCGATGAAGCAACGATATCAGCGACTTCGATCCCATCCAGCTCGCGCCACTCGTAGCGAC
>CAZZDZ010000697.1:0-2122 GCA_964652675.1 uncultured Pirellulaceae bacterium | reverse complement strand
CATATGTGCGAGTCACCATCACTTTGACAATGTGAAGGTATCAAATTCGTATCGCTGACTTTTCTCTATATCTAACGCTCCCAATTCACTGTTGCGTTCTTCTTGGGAAACGTACCCGGTGCACCTAGCGCCGGCCGGACAGGGATAGGCGAATTTTCCGTCCTCACCGGTCTTGGTAAAGAAGTGCACGCTACCGCCGAACTTGGTGAAACTCAACTGCACTCGGATGCCACTTGCTGGCTGGCCATCCTTGGTTTGAATCAAGCCGTGAACCATCCCGCTTGGTCGAAGTTTTAGTTTGACACTTGAATCATCAGGCTCGATCTTTTGGATGACTGCTAAACGACGCTTGGTGCTTAATGCAAACACGACCATTTTGTCTGTCCAGCGGTCGGACTTGAAACTACCGTCGGTATCCGATTTCGTTTTGAAACCAGCGTGACCAGGACCGTTGATCGACTCGCCACGTATTTCGGCTTCGGCGACCGGCGTGTCTTTATGGTCAACCACCATGCCCCTTAGAGTCATCCGTGGTTTACGTGCGATGTGCGAATCACGTTGGATTTCTTTCTCGTCCTTGATCAATAGATCCTCTTGTGGCGCGCCTGGCAGCCTGAGCGTGTAGGTTCCTGGGCCGACACGAAAGAAATAGTCGCCGTCAGGATCAGATTTACTCCATCTTACAAGCGATGTATTGGCGTTCTGTTGAATGAGAGTCGCGGTCTCGCCAGCCAATGGCGTTTTGTCTGGACCGACGGTCATCCGTCCATGCACGCGGGTTCCTTGGATCAAGACAAAGTCGGCTTTTGCTTTTTTGCCGGGCGCCAAGTCGATATCCATGGCGCTTTCAGCGGCGTAGTTTTTGTCTGTGATCGCGAATATCGTGTTTTGGTTTGGGTAGATGCTGATCTCATAAGTCCCGTCGGATTTGGTCGTCGTATGGCCTCGAAAGTAATGATTCGTGTCGCCGCGCCCTTCTCCTTGAATGCGAATGCCGGCCATCGGCGACCCGTCTGGGAAAGTGACTTTGCCTGACACGGTTGCGTTGCGCAGCGCCGCTGCTTTCAGGTCCAGTGAACCATCTTTCTTGTAGCTTGGCGACTTGGGAACATGAAAGCCTTCTGCGTGAACCAAGAATGAGCACAACTCACTTTCGTTGGGAAACCAATGCACATTTGCGACTCCCGCGTCATCCGTTTTTGTGAATAAGGTGCCGCCGACATTTGCATACGAGAGTTTACCCGGCAACTGAATCGTCCAAGGAGAGACCACTGCATTGGGTACTGGGCGTTTTAGATCGTCGACAACGGTGACTTTTACTTTCACAGCACCAGCGAGCTGCAGTTGTATTTGCTTGGGTACGTCCAAGCGTTCTTGTGTGGGGAACGCGTCATAGTTTTCGTAGTAGTCGTAGCCAACGTTGTCTTTTAAGGCATTGATCCAATCAACGCGAGCGTCCGACGGGAACTTGAGAGTAGTCGCGCCATCCTCGTTGGTCGTTCCACGAACCAGTTCCATATAGTCTGCTTGTAGGACAACGGTCGCTTCACTGACTGGTTTGCCGGCATCGTTCACGACCGTGACTTGAGTTTCTTTCCAAGGTCGCAATACGACTTTTATTAACCTGCGTTCGTCTGTCGTGTAACTGAATGGGCTGACAAAGCTGACAAGTTTGCCTGTCGCGTCGGTGACCAAGAACGCAGGCCCATGACTGCCATGACTTGGGACTTTCATCGCAAATGCACCGCTGGAACCCGACTTGGTGGAGTAGACTTTTTGTTCGGCAACTCGGCCAAGCGTTCGAACTACTGCGTCAGCGATAGGCTCGCCTGATTCGTCGACAACGCGACCGCGAACCAGGAAGTTGAGTTCAGGTGTGTCCGCCCCCTCAAGCGAAGCGAGTGGCAGAAAAAACAAGCAAAGTATGCCGATGATCGATCGACGGAACCCCAAATAACGCACGATACTCATGCCCCCATTTCAAATTGCAATCAACGTCTACACTTCTCATAGGTTATAGCGTCCTGATTACCTGAGGTCAAAACTGACTGTGTCCTAGCGAAAGGCGGCCAACGAAAATTCACAGCCTAGGAGCGAAAGGCAACCAACAGCCAGCGCGTCC
>CAZZDZ010000696.1:0-2129 GCA_964652675.1 uncultured Pirellulaceae bacterium | reverse complement strand
CCTTTTGCGCACAAGCCGAAATCGGCAACCCAAAAACAACAAGGCTCAAAACAACCAGGCTCGGTACAACGCGTCCAATCCACAATCGCATAAGAAGACCCCCAAAGAAGTTTGCATTCAAGTCGTGAGAGTATTGGACAAGCTGAATTTTGTTTGATTTGTGCCCGTGCTTGGGCAACCAACACAGGATAGATAGCTGTACGGAGCTACAGTTACAAACCGGCTTTCTGACTGCACAAGCGATCAGCAACGAGACAGTGCAACCGCCTTCGCCAGCTTTTTGTGTGGCGCTTTGGCGAATAGTTAGTAGGGGGAAATCACTTCACACTAATTGATGGAAAACTCTGATGAATTGCTCACGACTCTTTGGATTACTAGCGGTCTGCCAAATCGGCTTGTGGGTCGGCTGCGGTGACGATCGCTCCACCGTCATCCAGCCAGAAGCTTACGAACTGACAGCCCAGGAAGTGGCAAACCAAAAAGAATTTGAAACGTTACGGGGCACACAAGACGAATCTGTCCAACCTTCCAAACAACGCGGAATGTCCCGCTGATTACATCTGAATCATTTAGCACTTACTTGAAAACAATACTTGGAAACTACCATGACACATCCCAACTACATTCCCTCCAAAAGCTACCGATTCGGTTTCACCCTAGTCGAACTACTGGTCGTGATAGCGATCATTGGCATCCTTGTTGGACTGCTATTACCTGCGGTTCAGGCTGCACGCGAAGCCGCACGCCGCATGAGTTGCAGCAATAATTTCAAGCAAATTGGCTTGGCGATTCACAACTACCATTCTGCCTACAAGCAATTGCCCATGCACAGTGGGGGAACGCGACCATCGCCAGCTGCGGGTGGATGGTGGCAACCAGGTGATGGCTCCAACCGCATGCGATTAAGCATCTTTGTTGGGCTGACACCGTTCATGGAGCAGCAAGCACTTTGGGAAACGATCTCCAACCCCAGTGTCGTTGACCTTGATAATCCGGGAACGCCACGTACAACTCCGTGGCCTGCGATGGGGCCTACGCCAACCGATGAAGACAACTTGTTCGGCACAGGACTTAACACTCGCAATACTGCGTATGAACCATGGATGACCGAGATACCAACGCTGCGTTGTCCAAGTGATCCAGGCATCGGTCTGCCTGCGATGGGACGCACCAACTATGCAGCCTGTCTGGGCGACGCTGTTCGATTGCACGACTCGGGCCCGTTCAACAACGATCTGCAAGCGATTAGCTCGCTTCGTTCAACGGAAATCCGTGCATCGGGTCGAGGTGTTTTCGTGACTCGCGTGGAGTCAAAGTTTCGCGATATTCTTGACGGGCTTGCCAACACGATTGCCGCTGGCGAAATCGCAACTGATCTCGGTGACCGTGCGGCCAAGACGCATCCTCGCGGTGGAGTTGGTTTCACTGGCGTAACGGACAACCCGCTTGCCTGTCGCGATGATCTCGATCCTGAACGACCCCAATTCTGGGATCCGAGCGTAACCCAACTAATCGCAACCAATGCTGCCCGCGGTTTCCGTTGGGCGTCGGCGGACGCGCCATTTTCGGTGGTCAATACAATCCTGCCGCCCAACGCGGAGACTTGCATCGCGATCGACCACACCGGTATCGGAATCATGCCGCCGAGTAGTCAACACATCGGGGGTGCCCACATGCTGATGGCGGATGGTGCAGTTGTTTTCTTTACCGATTCTGTGGAAGCAGGAAATTCGGCCAACGGCACAGTGCGATTGAATCGAACCGGCAATCGAGCTCCCGGCTCGGCCAGCCCCTACGGCTTATGGGGAGCACTTGGTACGAAAGCCAATCGTGAAGTGATCGAAGAACAATTGAACCAGTAGAATTTTATACAAGGTGATACGAGGTATGCTTCGGTTAACTTGTTTTATGCGTGACACATCAAATTTCCAAAAGATCACGGTTTACCCAAGTGCTTTTCCAGGAACTCGAACGTTCCCTTGGCGTTGATCATGTGGGGGCCGTCGAAGAATTCGCTCTCACACTGGTCGACTATTTCCGAACCACTTCGTACCAAATCGTTTGGTGTTTAGCTGAAAGTGAAAAGCGTGTGCCATTGGCATCGTTTTCAACTGGCACTTTGCCGATGC
>CAZZDZ010000695.1:0-2131 GCA_964652675.1 uncultured Pirellulaceae bacterium | reverse complement strand
TCCGCTTCGGCTTCGATTTCGCGAACGGTCCGTTCGATGTCGTACTCAACGCGCCGAAACGTCACCGATTCGTCGTCCATCACGACGTAGCAACTGCGAGAATCACCGTCACGTGGTTGTCCTACGCTACCCACGTTGACCATCATCCGCTGGGACGTGTCCGCAATGCTGATTCCAGCACCGGTGTCACTGGGCCTGACAAACCGCAAGTCAGTGGTGAACACACCGGGAACATGCGTGTGGCCCTGAAAACAAAGATGTGGAACCATCGAAAACAGTTTTTCCATCTTCTTGCTGTTCTGAGTGTCTTCTGGAAAAACGTACTCGTTGGTGGGCTGTCTTGGCGAACCGTGGACAAACAATGTGTTTCCTTCGCGAACCGTCCGTGGCATATCGCACAGAAACTGCATCCGTTTACGACTGGCGTCGGGACCGTCCGCACCGGCTTCCAGTTGAGTGCGAGTCCAAAAGATCGCCTGCTCGGCCGCAACATTGAATCCTTCGGGATCAAACAGCGCGCTGCTGTCGTGATTTCCTAAGATGCAAAAATCAAACTGCATCGCTCGGTCTAAACAAGCACATGGGCTGGGGCCGTAACCAATCACATCGCCCAAACAAACGATGCGGTCTACACTTTGACCCTCAACGTCTTCGAGCACTGATTCCAATGCGGCCAAGTTGCCGTGGATGTCACTTAAGATAGCGGTGCGTGTCAAGGAATCGTCGAATTCAAAGGTTTATGAAAACGGGTGTAAATCGCGAAAGCCCCATTGGCTCCAAGCCAACCGCACTACCGTCCGTGTTTAATTCGGTCGCCCAATGAATTGGGTAACTCCGGTTCGGCATAGATCTTGTTCGCCGTCGTTTCGATGTCGTACTCGATACGACGATACGTTAACGTTTTTTCTTCAGTGTCCAAGATTGCATAGCAGGCTCGGCTGTCTTCGTCGCGCGGCTGTCCAACACTGCCAACGTTTGCCATGATCTTTTCGCGACCAAGGTGGAAAACGTAATCACATTCGTCCGGTGCGATGAATTCGCAATCGGTGGTGAACACACCTGGCAAGTGTGTGTGCCCCATGAAGCAATACTGTTTTACTTTGCCGAACAAAATCTCCATTTTACGTTGATCAAAAACGTACTCCGGAAATACATACTCGTTGGTCGGATCACGAGGCGACCCGTGAACAAACCTAAAGTCGCCATCATCCGAAAACCTTGGTAGCTCGCCCAGAAAATCCCACCTCGCGTTTACTTGCGCGGGTGTACCGGGTCCGTTGTCCAATCGGTCTCGCGTCCAATAGATCGCTTGCAGCGCCATGGGGTTGAACCCATCGGGGTCAAACAACGCCGCCTGGTCGTGATTGCCCAAGATCGTCACCTTGGCATGCTTCATGACCGTCTCGAGGCACTCGCATGGGTTGGGGCCGTAACCGATCACATCGCCCAAGCAATAGATTTCGTCGACCTGCATACTTTTTGCGTCCTCGAGCACTGTTTGCAATGCTTCGAGATTGCCGTGTATGTCGCTGATCAACGCGCGCTTCATCCGGTGCTACCTGATTTCGATTCTTGAGTGTAGGTTCAAGTAAGATTGTTTCAAACGTAAGCTGTGCCGTGGCCGTTGAACAACGTCGACCCACCCAAAACACGTTATATCGGCAATTCACCAAATCATGGGGAGCTGCGGGAGCATCGTGGATTCGGCTGGAAAGGTTCGTGCCTTAGACTGAGCTTCAAACGAAATTGTACTGTGAAACGAAAAAACACAGCAATCCCACGTAATGCGTTATTGCTTTCGATGGACCAAGAAT
This sequence comes from uncultured Pirellulaceae bacterium, assembly GCA_964652675.1. GTDB lineage: Bacteria > Planctomycetota > Planctomycetia > Pirellulales > Pirellulaceae > K23-9. Next base: position 317 of record CAZZDZ010000695.1, on the reverse strand, counting down.
CATCGAACTCAAATTGACGAATGCGGTTTTCGACCACCGGATCCTTGTTGATACTTCGCATTTTTTCACAAATAGTTGTCGATGCGGCTGAATTGAGAGCCACACCGCCCAAAACAGTGCCTTCACAAAACACCGTCAAACGTCGAATTTACAAAATTTAAACGAATGCCCAAGAATCTGCTGCAACTGGCGATTGAGACGACTGGCGTGTCCGGTTCGATCGCGATCCTGAGCGCAAACGAGGTGCTCAACCACCATCAACTTCCCAGCGATCAACGAACCGCATCAAGCCTCGCTCCGGCGGTTGACAATGCGAT
>CAZZDZ010000694.1:0-2133 GCA_964652675.1 uncultured Pirellulaceae bacterium | reverse complement strand
GAGTAGACGGCCGCAGGAATCGACCCCGAGTGGATTGGTGCGATCAACCCGTTACTCTGAACCAGTAGGATGGTGTACCACAGTGTTTTTGATTTCTTGTTCGACAGCCGCACTGAAACTTCGTCGCCAGCACGCAATTCGCCGCGACTGAGAGGCTGAACACTACGATGCCTTTCGTCGTCACCTAGCGGAACGAACTCGACTGCTACTCCGCGTGAACTCAGCATCGGTCCGCTGTCACCATAGAGACCGGCAAGCTGAAACAGACGCTGCATGCGAAACAGTCTCTCGAAATCGGCGGCCAAGTCTTGCGTAAGCTTATCGAAGTTATTGGCGGGATAAACGACTGAGACCTCGTTTCCGCTGGGCGGCTGGTCGGCATCTCGCTGCATAGCGGCTGCTTCATTGAGCATCAGCACCGATGTGTCATTGATATCGAGATGGAAACGCTTGCGTGCCGTCTCGGGAGTTGCCACGCAGACGCTCCACATTCCTGCGGCAGAACGATCGTTTGGGTCGATCGTGGATGAATCGAGTTTCTGTCTTTCTGCAATCCAATTCTGCAACGGTTGTGAGATCGGTGTCGCAGCATCGGATACAGCGAGCCACTGAACAGCGACCTTCCAAGGGATGACAGGCTGCTCAGCGATCTGACACGAAAGCTTGCTGAGCGATTCTTGGTTCGATAGGACGTTTTCGGGTGGGGCTTTCGTCCAGCGAAGCGATGAACGATTCAGTCCCACTTCTACAGCCTCGGCTGCTCCTATTGCCTCACCATCCAACGTCACTTCAAGAACGGTGCCGACCGTGACCCCATCCATCATCCCACCACGTAGCTCGTATTGGTCTTTCTTGCGCAATAATCCAAGCGAACTATTGGGCTCAATGGTTTCCAAGCCGAACAAGGTTCGATCCAAGTCGCCCTCGGCGTAGGGATTGGGACCGCTCATGCCGCGTTCGGCATAGTATCGACCAGCCAAGGCGTTTTCGAGATCGCGATAGGTCGTTTTCCCTGCAACATTGTTGAGCAAGTATTCCAGGTGATAGCTCAGCAATCCGCGACGGTTTGCCGGTGACGCGGCCGCACCGATGGGTCGTGTCATTTCCGGAGTCGTCTCGTAGTTTTGTGCGGCAAACAGTGCGACCAAACTACCGCGAGAATCGGTAGCGTTTTCATGATCGAGGGCTGAGGCCGGACGTACGATATCGACGATGCCCGTATCGTTAGAATCACGACGCGGGTTGTTTTGGATAGCTTGTCGACTTTCGTCGGTGAGCAGTCGTCGAGGTTCTTCGTCACCTTCGCCGCGCGTGAGAGAGCCAGAATGGCAACAGTCGAACACGACCCAAACATGCGCCCCTTTGTTCTTGAGTCGATCGAGCCAATTGCCGATGGTATCGTCGCGAATAACACGTTCTTTAGGACCATAATCCGCCGCGATGAAAGCTTCATCTTTGCCGTCAGGTTCCTCCTGAAGGCCCAGCGAATCGCTCTTGTTCGGTAACACGTCGACTTGAACTCCGTGACCACTCATCAAAATGAACACTTGATCGTCGCGACCGGACTTCGAGATCAATCTCTCGAACGCAGCTTCAATGTTCTCAGCGGTTGGATTTCGGTCGCTTCCCTCAGTCCAACCGGCTAGTGTCTCGATATCTCGAAAATTGAATTTCGGACTGCTCAGTAATTCCGCGAATCGAGCGACATCGTTGCGTGCTCCTGGAAGTGGCTTCACCGACGGTGCGTTGGGGAAATCCGAACATGCAATCAACAAAGCTTGACGTTGAGGCTCTGCCGCATTGCAAATGGAAACAAATGAGGCAAAAAGAAACGATCCAAGGATCATCGTCCGCCAAGTTTTCATCGTTCGATACTTTCCAATAAAATTTGTGCAAAGAATAAATGATTCAATTTGCCAGTCACCTTTTCTCGGCGGACTCCGAAACCACGATATTCGTAGCCGTGCCTTAGACACAGCTACGAATCGAATAAGGCTTGGCGTTAGCGATCAGTGGTGATGTGGATCATGGGGATCACGCAACACCCAGTCGTAATGGTGTCGATGGCCATGAATGTCTTCATGCCAGTAGTGACCATATTGCCCGCGACCCTCTAGGTGGAAAGCTCCATGC
>CAZZDZ010000693.1:0-2135 GCA_964652675.1 uncultured Pirellulaceae bacterium | reverse complement strand
ATCTACGCCGGTGGTGTGAAGATCTGGGAGAGCCGACGTTTGTTGGCACAAGTGGTCGCGTTTTTCCAAAGTCGTTTCGGGCCACTCGCTTGCTGCGAGCTTGGCTTAAACGATTGAACGAGAAAGGCGTTGATCAAAAGACTCGGCATCGTTGGCTTGGTTGGCAACGCGATGCTTACAACCAAATTGACCCCGGAATTTCAAACTTCGCCGACGAAAACGGAGCCGTTCACAAAGTCACCAGCGATGTGACTCTGTTGGCAATGGGCGGAGCAAGTTGGCCGCGTGTTGGTTCAACGGGCAATTGGGTGTCAGAACTTCAAAGCGCCGGCGTTCCCATTGAGCCGCTAAAGCCAGCCAATTGTGGTGTTGCAGTAAAATGGTCCAACGTGATGACCGAACGTTTCGGTGGAACGCCACTCAAAAACGTTTCAGTAAACGTCGACGCGAACCGGGTACGCGGAGACGTCATGATCACAAAACGAGGACTCGAAGGCGGACCAATTTACGCTCATTCAGCTTCGATCACTCAGATCCTAGACGCTACTGAGTCGCCGTGTTTGATTGAGATTGATCTCCATCCCGACCTTGATAGTGATTCGTTGACCGCACGGCTCACCAAACGCCGACGCCCAAAGGATTCCATCGCGACATGGATGAAACGCAGCGGCATCGCGCCCGCCGAAGTCGCATTGATGCGAGAAGCCAAGGCAAACCAATTACCGTCCAGCCCCAACGTGATGGCGGCGTTAATCAAATCGGTGCCCATTCATGTCAAAGACATGATGCCGATCGATCGAGCGATTTCGACCGCCGGCGGCGTCTCGTTTTCAGCATTGGACAAAAACTTCATGATCAACGCACTACCAGGCGTGTTCGTCGCAGGCGAAATGCTCGATTGGCAAGCACCCACCGGCGGATACCTGCTGCAAGCGACGTTCAGCAGCGCTCGGGCAGTCGCCCAAGGAGCGATCGAGTTCTTGAAAGAATGCAATCAGAATTTGTAGCAAGCCCAAAGTGGCCGTCGATCTCCGAGCGACGTAGCCCGACCGAACAAGTATCCAATCCCTGTGATTTCGATCGTAACTAACGGCCGGACAATGACACGACCAAACTCACGATCCGAATTCTCAAGAACGAGGCGACGGCTAAAGCTGGCTTCAGCCAAGATCAGCCCTCGGGCTTCACCAAAGTGGCCGTCGATCTCCGAGCGACGTAGCCCGACCGAACAAGCATTCAATCCCTGTGATTTAGATCGTAACTAACGGCCGGACAATGGCACGACCAAACTCACGATCCGAATTCTCAAGAACGAGGCGACGGCTAAAGCTGGCTTCAGCCAAGATCAGCCCTCGGGCTTCACCAAAGTGGCCGTCGATCTCCGAGCGACGTAGCCCGACCGAACAAGCATTCAATCCCTGTGATTTAGATCGTAACTAACGGCCGGACAATGGCACGACCAAACTTACGACCCGAAGTCTCAAGAACGAGGCGACGGCTAAAGCTGGCTAACGCCTGCTTCAAGGCAAGCAGCTTCTTTGTACAAATCGCTACGCCCCACAAACCGGGGCATACAGGTGTTGTCGGTCGCTCGGGTTAGTCTTGGACTGGACGTTTCAGCATGCAGAAAACAGCACTGGTTCCAGCTGAGTGCTCAGTGTCAAACGCGGTAACGAGTTCCCAGCCATCGGCCCCATATCGGTTTAGCTGATTGTCAATTTTGAAGGTGTTCATCGTCCCTTTCGATCCGCACCATCCCTGATTGACACTAAGTTCAATTGTTTTGTATTCCCAGCGAATCATTTATGTACGTCTCAAGCGTTAGGGGAAGCTTGCCATTCCAGTATGTCACGGCCAAAAGAAAGCGAACCATGTAAGTAAGCGTTGTAGTACCGATAAACCAATCAACGGCCATTAAACCTCGCAATGGGGGCGCGCCCAGCGAACAAGTCAGCAATTTGGTGATAGGTAATCAGAAGCGAGAATCCGCCGAAGCCAACAAGCGTCGCAACACCAAGCAGTTTACCAAAAAGAAACCACGCTACCAAAGAGGCGGTGTCCGCGGCGTGGCAAACCAGCCCGGCACGGGCGCCCAAGCACTGCAGTACTTGGCTCCGTATGTCACTCGTGGTTGC
>CAZZDZ010000692.1:0-2141 GCA_964652675.1 uncultured Pirellulaceae bacterium | reverse complement strand
GGCTTGAAGGAAACGCGCAAGCTGCCGATGGCGCTCGGCTTTAAACCGCATCGCGATGAAGTCTGGCGGCCCGCAGAGCCTGAAGATCTGGAAACGGCTCGAGTAAAGGAGTCGATGCTCGAAGCGATCATCTATCGCTACTTGCTGAATATGGGCGAAGCAGAAGGTCGGCGTGTGGCCGATCAAGTCAAGCTGCCTTTTCGCATGGTCGAGCCCGTGTTGACCCGTTTGAAAAGCGAACAAAATGTCGCTTATAAAAACGCCACGGCCACGAACGACTACGTCTACATCTTGACCGAAACCGGGCGAATGGTTGCTCGGAATCACCAAAATGATTCCACCTACTTCGGAGCTTGTCCTGTTTCGTTGGAAGAGTACATCGCCAGTGTCAAAATGCAGACCATCGAAGGCCAGTACCCCAAACGTGCCGACCTGCTGCGTGCTTTCAGCGATTTGTTGATCAACCCCAGCATGCTCGAAAAGCTTGGGCCAGCCGTCGCCAGTGGCCGCGGTATGTTCCTGTTTGGGTTTCCTGGAAACGGCAAAACGTCCATTGCCGAGCGTGTGACAGGTGCTTTTGGAAAATACGTTTGGGTGCCCGCCGCGGTCGATGTCGACGGTGATGTCTTGCGTGTTTACGACCCAATGAACCACGAAGTCGCCATGCCAGACACGGGCCCTGGCATCTTGGACATTGGTGGATTTGACAAACGCTGGGTTCGTATCGAACGGCCCACCATCGTCGCAGGTGGTGAATTGACGATGGAAATGCTGGAAGTCCAATGCAATCCAGAGAGCAACATTAGCGAAGCCCCGCTGCAGCTGAAAAGCAACTGTGGAACGCTGGTTATCGATGACTTTGGTCGTCAAAAAATGCGTGTCGACGAACTGCTCAATCGTTGGATCGTGCCATTGGAAAAACGCTACGACTTTTTGAACATGGCCAGCGGAAAGAAGATCCAAGTTCCGTTTGATCAGTTGGTTGTGTTCAGTACCAACTTGGAACCGAAAGATCTGGTCGACGATGCGTTCTTACGACGTATCCCGTACAAAATCGAAGCGGAGAATCCACCCGAAGAAGACTTCCGCAAGCTATTTGAGATCATGTGCAAGGTCACCAAGGTGCCTTACAACGCTCAGGCGATCGATTATCTGATCGAAACGCACTACAAGCCAACCGATCGGCCAATGCGTATGTGTCAGCCGCGTGACTTGTTGTTGCAAGTCAAGAATTACTGTTTGTACAACGACGTGCCGATCGAGCTGAAAAAGAAGTACGTCGACTTCGCCTGCGACGTGTACTTCTCGGTCATGTAGTCGTTGCGCCAAAGCCAAGGCAATTCATCACTGGCACGCGCATCATTACCAGCACGCAGCGCCAGCAAGTGAATCCCTTACCAGCACGCGTGCTAGTATTTCGGACGCATCCCTCAGTTTCAAAAGTACTTTTCCCTGACGGATCCTCTAATACTCTTGTGTTGCACTTCCAGTTGTGGCTGCAGCCGCGGGCAAGTGCCATCTTTCATCACGATTCAACTGCGGAATACGTGAACCTTGTGACGCTCAAACCGGTCATGCAGCATCGATAAGGGGCGAAAATGGATATATCGGGACGAAATGTTTGGAAATGCCCAAACGGCACTTGCATGGGTATCCGATCGCCTCTATCTTTCCGCCTCGCTGACGCGGAATGCATTGCTTCACGGCAACGCAGCAGCGACGTTAACTTCAAAGTTAGCAAGAAAGTTTTCTCAATTTTCTCCTAACCAGCTGTTGACGAAATCGCAAACGTCCTTAACAATACGGGACCAGTCGTAAGTCGACCTGCTTCACGCAGCGAGACGAAACGACTAATTGATATTTGACAATTTGGTTGATGAAACTCTGTTGAGTTCAGATTTGTGCGAGGTTGCTGTTTGGTTGCATATCAAGAAGCAATAGTCTTCGGACTGTGGTTTCTCATGCAGCACAAAACTAAATGGCGAATCGCTGTAACGGTTTACCGACCGTTACGGAGCAGAATTAAAAACTTCGGTTAACATTGTTCATAGCAGGACCACTTCGGTGGGCTCTGTTTAAGCATACAAAATTGAAGGGTTTGATCCTGGCTCAGAATGAACGTTGGCGGCGTGGATTAGGCA
>CAZZDZ010000691.1:0-2149 GCA_964652675.1 uncultured Pirellulaceae bacterium | reverse complement strand
GCGACGGTTGGAAGCGTCGCGCCATCAACGCCTTTGAGCTGAAAATACTCTTGCGTTTTCTTGTCGTCGGTGGACATTGAAATTCCGTGTTCGCCGCCGCGAGCGTCCAACGCCCATGACGATGATCCATCTTGCCATGCAGCCAAGCCTAGCACTGCTTCGTCAGACGTATCAATTTTCCACATGGTACTTTCCAAAATCTAAATGCGTCGAAGGTGACAAAAGACCGGTCCGTAAAAACGGTGTCTTACGGTGCCGATGCAAAATACTATTGAGGCAAAGACGGTTTCGGGCAAGCGGTCGATGCGAAGAAACCGCATCACTTGCGTCAAAAATTGCGGCGACGGCGACCTATTTCACTGCTTTGGCGGGATCAATCAACTTGCCCTGCCAGTAGAACCCATCGTCACGTTTTTCAAGAATCCGACTAGCACTTCCTTTGGCTAGCGGTGCGTCTTTGGCAGGCAGCCACTTTGCCAATTTCGCGATGACTTGATCGGCAACGCTTCGATCGGCATCTTTGCCAAGCAAATTGTCATGCTCGGCAGGGTCAACTTGGCGATCGTACAGTTCTTCGCTGCCGTCCGCATAAACGATGTACCGCCACTTTGTATCGCAGACGCTGTGGTTACCAGCATTGTGCGTGCAGATGGCTGGGCGTTCGCGCGGCGCTCCTGGGTCGCGGATCTGAGTCACCAAACTCAACCCTTCGACTTTGGTTGGTTCGCCAACACCGGCTAGCTCCGAAAGAGTTGGGTACAGGTCCAGCAACTCGGCTGGCTGCTCGCAAATTTGTCCACCAACAATGTCCGGTCCGGCAAAGATCAACGGCACTCGAGTCGAATGGGTCCATAGCGTGTTCTTTCCAGAAATTTGCTTTTCACCTAAGTGGTAACCGTGGTCGCTCCACAACACCACAATCGTGTTATCGGCATGCGGAGATTTATCCAGTGCGTCCAGCACTCGACCGACTTGGCTATCGACGAAGCTGATCGACGCCAGATACGCTCGCACTAGCGGTTTTGTTTGATTGTTTTCTTCCAGCCAACTGAGTCGCGGTTCGGGTAAATCCCAGTGGATGTACCAAGACGATTCGGGAGTGTCGTCGCGGTCACCCTTCAAGATCGCTGGCATCGTCAGGCTGTCTTCTGGATAAAGATCAAACCACTTCTGTGTCGCGTAACATGGCACGTGCGGCAGAAAGAAACCGACTGACAAAAAGAACGGTTGATCCTCGGACATGTTCTCCAATTCATCGACTGCCCACGATGCGACTTTCCAGTCACCCTTGTCTTCGTCTTTGTGATCGAACGTTCCCCAGTCCATCAGAGGATGGTTGCCGCCAGGTGTTGGCGGGATGATTTTTTGTTTTGGTTTCGCGCCGACCTGTGCGTTGGGACCCCACACATCGCATTCTCCGCTGCGCTTTTTGCCTCGACCGCCGTGGTAGATCTTGCCCCCGAGAAACGTTTTGTAACCTGCCTTTTGAAAGTGCTGAGGCATCGTGACATGGTCCGCGAATTCAGGCAAGTTCCTGAACCAGGGCGCCAAACCGTAGACACCCGTTGTGGTTGGACGCAGACCGGTCATCAATGACGTCCGACTGGGATTGCAAAGCGGTGCTTGGCAATGGGCATTGGTGAATGTGATTCCACGCTTGGCAAGCCGTTTCATCGCTGGTGTTTTCACGTCCGGGTGACCACCGAGCGGTTCGACCCAATCGTTCAAGTCGTCAATCGCAATCATCAAAACGTTGGGGCGTTTCTTTTCAGCATCTGACGCGTTCGCCTGGGTGGCATCGGTGGTTTGAGCGACAGCGTTCATCGGTGCATTGATCGTGATCAACACCACGGACACAGAGGCAAAGGCAGCAAAGATCTTGTTCATTTTGTCAATCAGCAAGCGTTTTTTAGCAGAGGTTTTCAGAAGCATCATAGCTGAACGGGATTGCGCTTGCTGACGGCAAAACCATTACAACCCGACCCTTTGCCGTTAACCGCTGCTTTCCTTGCAATTTGGAATGTCACGCAAAGAGCAAGCCAATGGCCGCGTGGTAAATAACCCTGTACTTAGTTGGCCCTACACTGGTTGGTCCGTTCAAATCCTCGATTCTATCTGAACGTATGGGAATTCGTGACATCGCTCTTTC
>CAZZDZ010000690.1:0-2156 GCA_964652675.1 uncultured Pirellulaceae bacterium | reverse complement strand
TAGAGCGCGTCCTTGGTAAGGACGAGGTCGAGGGTTCAAATCCCTCCGCTAGCTTCTTTTCGGATTCCCAAATCGCCGGCCAGTTGGCCGGCTTGCCATGCTCTGGCCTGAATTCCAGTTCGCAGGAATCTCCGCCGCGCGGCCGAAACCGAAGAAATCTCGGTCGGGAGCCGCCAAGCTACTATCTCAGCTTGAACAAATACTGGATGGCCAAGTGGCCTGGCAGATTTGTGGAATCGGCGAGAAAGCGGTGATTTGGGGGGATCGTCACTGGTGATGGGTAAAGTTTGATTCGGTAGAGCGAGATTTTCGGCGGAAATGCCCAGGATTGGCGAAATTTTTGGAATCAGCAATTGCAAGGTACGGAAGTTTCCGCAACAACTTACGCTGCGTTTGGGATCCATTTTGGTTCCCGCAGCGCGGATGTCGTAGAATTTGATTTCATCAGCGACATCTCCAAAAGAACAAACTAGCGTGTTCCACCGTGGAGCGCGAAGTATTTCCATTGTTTCGTTTTGTTGAACGAGAAAATGATTGGTGCGGCCAAGCACCGACGAACAAACCGTGGGTGTAAGACTCGGTCGTCGATGATTGGGCCAAACGAAGATGTGTTCTTCGTTGGTAACGTGCCATCAGTGTAGGTGAATTAGAAAATGGCCAAGGCAACTTTTGAACGGACCAAGCCACACGTCAATGTCGGTACTATCGGCCACATTGACCATGGCAAAACAACAACCACCGGTGCGATCCTAGCAGTTCAAGCTGCAAAGGGATTGGCAGAGGCCAAGGGGTACTCGGATATCGCCAAGGGCGGTACCGTTCGTGACGCAACCAAGACGGTGACCATTGCGGTTGCCCACGTTGAGTATGAAACAGAAAAACGTCACTACGCACACATTGACTGCCCCGGTCACGCTGACTTTGTCAAGAATATGATCACCGGTGCTGCCCAAATGGACGGTGCGATTTTGGTTGTGTCGGCCGCTGACGGCCCGATGCCACAAACCAAAGAGCACGTTCTGTTGGCTCGCCAGGTTGGTGTGCCTTACATCGTGATCTACTTGAACAAGTGTGACTTGGTCGACGACGAAGAACTGCTTGAGTTGGTTGAGCTTGAAGCACGCGAATTGCTGAGCAAGTACGATTTCCCAGGTGACGACGTTCCTGTCGTTCGTGGTTCATCACTACCTGCATACAACAACCCATCGGATCCTGAAGCCAGCAAGGGCATCAGTGAGTTGATGGACGCATTGGACAGCCACATCCCTGATCCTGTTCGTGAAGACGACAAGCCATTCTTGATGGCGATTGAGGACGTGTTCTCGATCGAAGGTCGTGGAACGGTTGCTACCGGTCGTATTGAACGCGGCGTTGTGAAAGTCGGCGAAGAAGTTGAAATCGTTGGTTTGGCTGCCGAGCCAACCAAGACAACTTGTACTGGCGTCGAAATGTTCCGCAAGGAAATGGGCGAAGGCCGCGCGGGAGACAACGTCGGTTGTTTGCTTCGTGGTGTTAAGCGTGAAGACATCCAGCGTGGTCAGTGTTTGGCAAAGCCAGGTTCGATCAACCCACACACCAAGTTCGAGGCTGAAGTTTACTGCTTGAGCAAAGACGAAGGTGGCCGTCACACGCCATTCTTCAGTGGTTATCGTCCCCAGTTTTACTTCCGTACGACGGACGTAACGGGAACAGCCAACTTGGTCGACGCCGAAATGTGCATGCCTGGTGACAACGTTAAAGTCACGGTTGAGCTTCATAAGCCAATCGCGATGGATGACGGTGTTCGATTCGCTATCCGCGAAGGTGGCCGTACGGTTGGATCGGGTGTTGTTACCAAGATCGTCGAGTAAGACGCGAACTACTGATAGTCGTACATTGATGTCCGACTATAGAAGATGAACATCCTACGATGACAGCAAAATGACCAACGGATTCCCGACAATGGGCCGTTGGTCATTGAGCATTATTGGGAGTTGGGATTTTGCAAGAAAACTGATCCGTCAAGCGAGTAGATCGCCCACATTTGGGCTGTGCTGGCAAGCGAATCAGGTCAAAATTCAAACCTCGCACATGCAAGAGTGAATTCCCCAGCGAATTCAGACAGGGGTGTAGCTCAATTGGCAGAGCACTGGTTTCCAAAACCAGCGGTTGCGGGT
>CAZZDZ010000689.1:0-2179 GCA_964652675.1 uncultured Pirellulaceae bacterium | reverse complement strand
GGTGGTGTCTGACGTCCCGGAACATCCGACAAAACTGAGCAGAAGCGTTAGGGAAGCGCAGGAAAAAAAAGTGCGAATAGGATGCATGGTCTGTCTTCTTCCTTAAGTGTTGGTAGATTGCTGAACCGTTCAGGAATGCACGACCACAGTAGCCCAAAACGATGATGTCACGATTTCCTAGCAAACAACTGTGGTCGAACCTGAGTGTCGGCTCGCTGCATGCCAGAGCGAGGTTAATTACCCGAAACACAATCGTCAACGCTAGCGATGCGTAAACATGTCAGGACGAATGGAGCCGACGAATTGGCTACTAGAGAGCATTTGTTCACATGCTCTCGCAGCAAGACCAGATGTGAAAGTCAACGTGCCCGCGAGATTCTTTTTGCGGGAGATTCAAAATAACGAATCAACGGTGCTGTACCTTGAGATGGGAAGTGACATTAGAGACACGTCGGAGTTGTCGCCGATCTTTTCCAACACAATGTCGGCAGAACGATCCCCCCGAAGCAGTTGCCGCGGCTGCCAAGCAGGGTGCCGATACCGCAAAAGACATCAACGCCGGCCGGCTCCGGGTCTTGTACTTTGGAAAACCAATGTCGCTTGGCAAAAATGGCAAACCTCCCAAAGACGAACAGACTGGATATCGCCAACAGGTTGTCGCAGGTTGCATAGTAAGTCCAAAGTTTGTCGCAGAAGTAAGCGCGTACAATCGCAAGATGCGAGAACATGCCGCGAAAACCAAAGGCGTCGAATAGCGAACGGCCACGGTTTATGATTTGGGTGAAAGATGCAGTCGGAGCACTTGATGTTGGTCCCAAGCCTTCAGGCGACGAGGCTTGGGGAATATACGAGTAACAATTGTGGTTTCACGTTCGATTCTTGGCGTTTCATGCTATAACGAATCGGTCATCAAGTTGCTTTTGGAGCTTTGCCGAATTGGAGCATGCACATGGATCGACGTCTTTTCTTGTACCGTAGTCTGCTCGGTGGAACTCTTGCCAGCGGCAGTGCGTTGTTTGCTACTGCCAGCGAGCGCGCCGACGAATCCACTTCACCGTTGCCGCCGATTCACAGCATAACGCCGGTCGTTGGCGACGGAAAATGGATCTGGAACGATCCACCAGAGGAGACCGGTTACTTAGAACCGCGAGAGTACGAATTGGAAGTGGGGATCAACTTGAAGGGCCGCGGTCGGGCAACGATGCTTCGTTCAACGACTCCGGTTCCCATTGAGTTTCCTGAGCAGAAGATCGAAGAACTGCAGATCCAGAAATCCGAAGGTTCTCAATCGGCAATACGTCCTATCGGTGACACATCCGCGCAGCTTTGGTTGTCTGCCAATTCGATTGTTTCTGGTCAAGTGATTTCGACGGTTGCAAAAATGCGGCTGACGCTGCTGAAGCAATATCACGGATTCGACAAGGACCAGTTTCCAGCCAAGCAACCCAAACTAGCGAAAGCGTTTCGCCAACAGTATTTGTTGGACAGCCCAGGCATCGAATCACGAGCTTCGCAAGTCCGGAATTTGCAAAAGACAATTGTTGGCAGCACACAGCACCCGTGGGAAAAGGCCCACCTATTCTATGAATGGGTTTGGGAAAATATTCATGCGCGGATCGGAAATTACACCAGTGTCTTGCGTGCCTTGAAAAGCCGGGTTGGAGATTGTGAAGAACGTGCAGCGTGTTTTGTAGCGATGTGTCGTGCGGCGGGGATTCCGGCCAGACTTGTTTGGGTTCCCAATCACAATTGGGCCGAGTTTTACTTGGTCGACGCAAACCAAAAAGGACACTGGATTCCTGCTCACACTGCCGCCTACTCTTGGTTTGGTTGGACGGGCGTGCATGAACTTGTCATTCAAAAAGGTGACAAGCTATTCATTCCAGAGAAAAGTAGGCCACAAAGACTGTTGGCGGATTGGACTCAGTGGCAAGGTGCAAAACCCGATATCAGCTATACAGCAAAGTTGACGCCGGTCTCTGGTGAGACTTCTGAGGTTGGCCCCGGTGCACGGAGCAAGAACGCGATGGGCAAATGGGTTCTACAAGGATTGCACCCATTGGACGCGACCCAGCGAGACGGCAACTCGTAGTCAACCCTTTCGCCCCCTGGACACTCGCCTATAAAAACAGGCTCTCGGTGGACGCTATTGGCGTAACACCTCCAGTGCACTGCTGTG
>CAZZDZ010000688.1:0-2188 GCA_964652675.1 uncultured Pirellulaceae bacterium | reverse complement strand
CCTCCTTTGTTTGCTTTCTCGTCTCGATAAACGACTGAACCATTTCTGGTGTGGCTTCAACAACTACGTATCCAGATCTTTTTCGACTGTCAACAAAGTCATCCACCTCCTTGTTCATCAGGGGAGAAGCTCTCCCTGTTCTTGCAGCAAGCTTCCGCAGTCTCTCAATTAGCGAAAAATTGCTTAGGGAGTAGCATTTGTCAGATTCAATATCTGTTCGCGGAATTTCAATTGTTTTCCCCTTAACTATGTAGTGAACGGATCGACTAATCTGATCATTCAAAACGCCAGCGTCAATTACTGTGACATGGTAGCGAGGAGCATGTTCCGCGAAAAAGCTATCCGTGACGCCATATTTCCGTCCGGTGTTTTTGCGGAGATTCACCTGTCGCCAACTAAGCAATTCGACACCGTTTTTCGTCTCGCGGTACTCCACCCCATGAAAAACGATTTCACTTTCTTGGCCAGCCACGGGATGAATTGAAACCACTAACGCTAGCAGCATTACTACTAGCGTTAGGTTGATCATAGAATCAAACATGGTTTATGCTCCATTTCAATTGGGTTGCGGGCATGGTTTTTGTTTCAGTTCCTCGAAATCCTTGATCTTTTCCTTCACTCTGTGCCCATCGAAGACGGACACAGGTCCGCGTGGACCATCTATATAGCGATGATTCGTAATCGCATTTTCACGACCGATTATTAGCTGTGCTGACCTCGCTTCTGCAACAAACTTATCGTGGGCTGCTTGGTTGTAATTGGCCATCCATACAAGCAGTTTAACTTCGTAAGCGTTGCGTTCCTCTTCCGTGCAAAAGCAGCCGCAGCACGACGACTCACCCAATGGCAAATCCGCCAGGTATTCGTTGTAGGCGCGATAATATGCGTCAAGCCGCTTAAACTCATGTACCCAAATATCTGCAAGCCCTCGCCAAGTCGCGTGGCTTCCAACTATGGCCGGCGTTGGCAAATAGACTTCGACATGGACGTCGTATTCTACCGTTGAGTGTCCGCAAACGCACCAACTACCTTTCCCGTCCTTGGGATCGTGCCGCTCAGCCTCGATACCGCCCTTTCGTTGAGGTGTTGGTACTGCAGTGTATCCGCCCGCACTTGGCTCACCTGAAACGTTCTTAATCTCGTCGAGAGACGCAAATTTGATAGTGAAAGTGAATTCAAGTCCGAAGGGGTCGATTCCTGACAGCGGCATGGAGCCGATAAAGGCGTATTGGCTATACCTACTACCACTAAATCCAATTGGGTCGCGACTCAAGAAACGTCCACTAATCGAGTCGCACATCCGTGCACGATAGTGGTACAGCTCTAAGTCTTCATCCCATTCACGACCCGTGTAGGTGTAACGGTTGTTGTCGGCACTGGTCGTAAGTGTTGCTCCAGACCCATCCGTGATCGTAGGTGTACCGTATGCCGTGTACGCGTAGCGTTCGGTCACAATCCCGCTTGAGTCGGTAAGCGCGTTGATGGAGTATTGTTGGCCGCGGTGGTAGTAGCGTAGTGTACCGATGCCCGCTCTCATAACGGGTTCGTCGATGTAGCTGCCGTAGACGTAGGTGTACGCAGGATTCGTAGCTGTAGCACCGCTGGCATAGTCAGCGACGGTTTGTTGCCCGATTTGGACATAGATGTCGTTGTTGCGGGCGACTCGGCGACCGAGGGCGTCGAAACGTTGACTGACTGTAGCGCCATCCGTCGATGCGGAGCTCATGCGGTTGTCTTGATCCCATGTCAGGCTCAAGGCGTTGGGCCTGAGGCTTGCGGGAATCAGCGTCATGTTGCCTTTGGCGTCGCTGCTGACACTTTGGCTGTCGGCGGTCAACAGTTCGTGAGTTGGGCCGTGCGTTCGCGATTGAACGTTGCCGTTTTCGGTGATGTTATTCCAGTCGCCGACGGGCGACAGATTCCAAGATTGATCCAGATTGCTGTCGTCGCGATTCCATCCAGTTAGACGATTTTCTGTATCGTAGGCGGTGTTGTCGAATCCGTATCCGCTCATCACTCCCGAAATCGTTTCGGAGAGTTTGTTCTTGTTGGCATCCCAGCTGTAACTGTAGTCGCCAATGTCGCTACCGGACCCAGAGTGGGTGATTGCAGCGAGTGTGTCGTCGGCGTTGTACGTATGATTGGTGATCACGCCATTGCCGTAAGTGCTGGTGTCCATACGGCCCAG
>CAZZDZ010000687.1:0-2190 GCA_964652675.1 uncultured Pirellulaceae bacterium | reverse complement strand
GCATTTAACCTCGTTTTTGGCGAACCAAATGTTGCAAGCGAACGTCATGCTACGTAGATAAATAGAAATTAAAACGTAGGAAAAGACTCCATGGGCAAATTGAATCAGATCATTGCCGTTTTGAACGGCAAGAAGACTCGATCGCAAAAGGCGATCACAGAAATCTACAAACAGTTGCAAAAGCCGACCCTTTTCGAGGGAATCGCTCGTACCTACCAGCCGCTGGACGAAGACGGTGAAACTCAACCACCAGAGCGTAAGAACGTTCAGTACAAGGCAAAAGACGCAATCGCCGAATGTCGCTCAGCAATGATCGATCTGCTGGACGCGGCCGCAACACAGGATTGGGCTAACTGCTCAGCCACCGCGAACGTATCAGTCGATGGCACTGTGGTCTTGGAAAACGTCCCCGTTACACATCTACTGTTTTTGGAAAAGCGGCTGACGGATCTACACAGCTTCGTAACCGAGTTGCCGGCGCTGGATTCGTCTGAGTCATGGCGATGGGACGAAAACGCTGATTGCTTTGCGACCGATGCGACGGTCAGCAACCGAACCAAAAAGGTGCCACGAAGCCACATTCTCTACGAAGCGACCAGTGAGCATCCAGCTCAAGTCGAGATGTATCACGAGGATGTCAAAGTCGGTGAGTGGCGAACAATCAAGTTCAGCAGCGCCTTGGCAGCTCAAGAGAAAAACCAAATGCTTGATCGGATCCGCAAGTTTCAGGATGCGGTCAAGTTCGCTCGCGAAGAAGCAAATAGTATGGACGTCGACGACGTCAAAATCGGAAACAAAGTCTTGGACTTTGTGTTTGGAGCCCAGTCTTAAACTTAGCTTGAGGTTTATTCCCGCGACACAGTGCAGGTTCGAATCCTGCCCTCGACACTAGGCCGGTTTACTTACAAACCAAAAGGCAATCCGTCGAGGTAGCCCA
This sequence comes from uncultured Pirellulaceae bacterium, assembly GCA_964652675.1. Taxonomy (GTDB): domain Bacteria; phylum Planctomycetota; class Planctomycetia; order Pirellulales; family Pirellulaceae; genus K23-9. The sequence goes on along the minus strand of CAZZDZ010000687.1, from coordinate 1,253 downwards.
ATTGGCAGAGGCATCGCAACAAGATTGAGATTATTGCTCCAGATTGACGCAGCACCGTCACCTGGCAAATCGAGAGTCGAGTCAAAACCAACCGTGTAGAGATGCTGGTTCGAATCCAGTTTCCCGCTCTTTGTGGCCCATCGTCACACAAACTTACTCAAGCGGGAGTAGCTTAACGGCAAAGCGCACCGGACTAAATCTAAGGTCACGACTTAAACGGAATCGTTGTCAGGGCGCATCACGTGCCAGTGCAAACCGCCCCCGGCCATCGGGTATTTGGTCGGGGGTTCTTTTTTGGTGTAACAGCTACGCAAAATCAGACGCTTATTTCACGAGCCGCCCTTACTCGACCAACGAATAAAGCGTGCTTGTTTCTTGCCGCAACTTTCCTTGGCGGGCGAGTTCTTTCCAAATGGCTTTGGAAAACTGATGCGGTGGCGTGATCGCTCCGATACGCGACTTTTCACCCTTGGACGTGGGCCCGTAGCCCAAGCTGGATTCTTCATCCAAACGCGTCAGTTTCAATTTCTTACGAAACGCTTTCATCGCCAAACGCAACTCTTCTTTGGATGGCCCTTCTGGAACAGGGGTTTCCGGCGCTGCGTCTGTGTTCTGCTGTGGGGGTGTCGAGTCTGGCTCGGTCATTGAGCTAAATCAGTTTTTGGGAGTAAGGACAAAGTAGACGTCGTGTTTGTAGAGCCAGAATTCTACACGCATTTCCCGGCTCGTAGCGAATAGAGTGTCGTACTTGTGTGCACCAAATCCAGAAAAAAGTGTGGCGTAAAAGCACGGTTCCCCGAGTTGTCGTGTGATAGCGGGGTTGCATATTGTCAAATGCAAGCGAGGATATTCGTTGCCTAACAGTCAATCACACACTCAAAACACCAGAGATAATCATGGCCAGCGCAAGCGCTCGACATATTCTTGTTGAAACAGAAGAAGCCTGTCAGGACTTGAAGGAAAAAATCGAAGGCGGCATGGACTTCGGCGCGATCGCCGCAGAATTTTCGTCGTGCCCTTCCGGTAAAAAAGGCGGCAGCCTCGGATCATTCAGCCCTGGGCAAATGGTCAAGGAGTTTGACGAAGTCGTTTTCAGCGGAGATCTAAACAAAGTTCACGGACCTGTGAAAACACAATTCGGTTTCCACTTGATCGAGATCACAAGCCGCGAAGAGTAGACTGACGATCCAGTCTCTAACAAAGCCAGCCAATAGTCGACGGCTAGATATTGGCTGCTTTTAAAGACGCGATTT
>CAZZDZ010000686.1:0-2193 GCA_964652675.1 uncultured Pirellulaceae bacterium | reverse complement strand
GCGAGGAATAGCCGGACAAATCTTTGACATGCACGCGAGTGAATCCTGCAACATCTGTTTGTTGGCGATCCACAGCAGGAGTCATTACAATTTACTGCCACATCCGATGTTCCATATTCTATTTGATTGACGGAGAAACGAAGTAATGCCAAAGATGCGAACCGTCGTTCCGCCAATTCTTATTTTGGCGTTACTGATCACGGGTATGCCAGCAGATGCGGATGACAAGATCGAAACTCCCGCTGGCAAGCCGGTTCCCAAACTGGAAGATCGACAAAAGATTCGTAAGACAGTCACAGAGATCTTTGCGTTAACAACAATCAAGAATGCTGAACGCGCCACAGCTGCAAAAAAACTCTTCAAGACGGCCAAGGAGACATCCGACGACATTTCTCGGTTTGTGCTTTTCAACATGGCCAAAGAACAGGCTTCGAAAGTTGGTGAGCTTTACACGGCGATGGATGCCATCACGGAACTTGCTAAAGAATTCGAGTTCGATCCCGAGCGAGTTCGAGTTTCTGCCATCCGTGATTGCGCAGTCGCTCCAAATTTGTCAGCGAAGCAAAAAGAGATCATTCAATTCGCCGCCGACAAGATTATCGATCGTCAGATGTCGAACGATCAGTACAAAAAAGCTGCTGCGGTCTTGCGAATCCTGCGCGATGCATCATTGCGCCACTGGCGTGACCCCAAAGGAACTGACTCGCTAAACGAGCGGATGGAACGCTGTATCCGTCTTGGTACAGAGTACGAAAAAGTTCGTGTCGCGTTAGATCAACCGGTTCTAAATGCAGACGCGAGTACGACCGTTGGCAGTTTTTTCGTGTTCCACAAAGGAGACTGGGAAAGTGGGCTACCGTACTTGGCCGAAGGAAAAGATCCGAAAATGGCAGAACTTGCAAAGATCGAATTATCGGGTGTCGACACGGTCGGTGTGATGATGAAAGTGGCTGATGGCTGGGAACAGATCGGCCTAACACTAGAAGATGCGGAAGCGCAAAGTCAAGCTCTGGGGCGTGCGCTCGGCTTGTACAAAGCCGCCATCCCAAAATTGACGGGACTGTCTTTGGTCAAAGCTCAAAAACGCTCACAAGCACTCGAAGCCAAAGGGATTGCAGCGGTTGTCATCGGCTCCACCAAGCAACCCGAGCAACCCAAGGCAGCGGACGCTCCCTCTAGCCCGCTAATGGCTCCCAATATAGCGATTGCAACGAGAGCGACCGAAGGCCCAAACGGCGGTTTGCTTGACGCACGAGAACGAACCCATGAACCGATTGACGTCAGCGGTCTACCAATACCAAAACGAGACGCAGTCAAAGGCACTTGGAAATTCGAAGACGGTGTCTTGACGTCTCCTGATGAACGTTACGCGCGAATTCGAATTCCAGTGATTCCGCCAGCAGAATACGACCTTCGTTTCTCCGTTACGACCAGTCAACGGGGCGGCAAAGAAGTGTTTGTCACGTCCAGCGTGGGCGGAAATCGGAGGTTTTCAGTTGCGATCGATGCTTACACGCAAGGAGCACAAACAGGACTTGATTTGATCGACGGTCGGCCATGCTTTCGAAACGAGACACGCCGATCCGGAGAGGTGTTACAGCGCGGTGCCGTCAACCAAGTGTACATTCGGGTTCGTAAACTTGGTATTCAACTGTATGTAAACAAGAGCAAAGTTTTTGACTGGAACGGTGATATCAAACGTTTGACGACGGATAGAGATTGGGATGATTCGGAACACAACTGTTTTATTCTTGGCGCCAATCGCAGCGAGGTGTCGTTTCAAAATATCTCTTTGACGCCGCGTCCAAAAATCACCATTCGCAATGCCCGGTTCGGTGGTAATGGACATTGGGCTGACGTCACCGAAAAGATCAAGGAAATCTATGCTCGCTATGATGCGACGTTTCAAAACACGAGTCGCGGACTTTCCACGAAAGATCCCTGGGTTGGTTGGAAAAAGAAGACGGTCATCACCTACACATTGAATGGACAAGAAAAGAAACGATGGCTTAGCAACGAATCCAAATACAATCTGCATCACTCATTGCATGAATCGCTACCGTAGTGACGAACCGTTCAAATTTGCATCCGTGGGGGGACTGCGCCGGGGTCAGGTTAGGTTTTCGTGGGGGACTGCCCCGGGGTCAGGTTAGGTTTTCGGTTTTGGGCCTAACAGTCAATGTGCCCAACAAC
>CAZZDZ010000685.1:0-2200 GCA_964652675.1 uncultured Pirellulaceae bacterium | reverse complement strand
TGCGTTTGAATACCGCACCTCTCGCCTCGACAACGGAGTCCAGCCGATCATGGATCGCGTGACGCTGGAATTTGAATAGACGGCAAAGCCGCAACCAAATCAATTGACACCGCACACTATTTCTAGCTTTACGCCAATCGTGTCGAGAAGATAGCTGTCGGTCGCAGCCAATACGTATCGCTGATCAGCTGTGCAATCCTCTTTGAGCCCAGGTTGAACAATCACGATTCGAGTTTCTAACTCTTTGGTCCGGTGCAGTCGCAAGAATCGGTTTATATCGCTTGCATCTCCACGCAGGAACCGGGTCGCGCGTCCCTCTTTAGACAGTGTCTTTTCTCGTCGCACGATGTGTTTGCAAAGGCCCTTGAACTTCCATTTCCACTTCGTTGACCGAATCGCTTGAGCACATACTTCAACAATGTCCTTAATGCGATCTCCGGTAGTTTCGCCGCCAGCGTACTTGCAGTGAATCAGCGACAATTCGATCTTGTCAGGGAGTTCTCTGAAACACACGAGATCCGCGGACTCTCCAGCCGCATCATCGTCGAACACGATGTCCATCCCTGAGGACAACATGTCTTGAGCAACTCGGAACTGCACCGACTGTTTCCTGAGGACGCCCGACTTCCACATCGTTTCCTGCTGAATATTTACTCCTGACCAATCCCAGCTCTCAAATCGGTCGTTTGGAATGTCCAAGCTCGCCTTTTCGTTTGGACGGACCCACAGATTCCCGTTGATTTCGGAAAGGTCCGACAACAAAAATAGCGGAGGATAGCTGCGAAAGTACTCAGCTAAGGGCATAGGACCTAGACGTCCCGCTTTGACATCACACTCTGTCCCAGATTTCAACGAAACAGAGAATCCATTCTCACCCCCAACAAACAGTGTGTATTCGTTCGACCAGTCAGCTGACTTTACACGAAAGTCAATTTCACTAGCAGGAAGGTTTGTGCGAACATATTCAAGATCAACGAATGATAAGTCAGTTTTGTCTCCATCGCGAAAAAGAATGACACGATCGAATGATTGACGCCATATTTCCTCGGGCCAATCGACCGAGAGAATGGAAGTGTCTTTTGGGAGCGAGAAAATCTCCTCCGGAACCAGTACGTTGTCGATGATTGCCGACGTGTCGATTGACTGATCAACCAGCTTATCACCAATCGTTTGACACCAGTTTATGAATGTTCGGACGGTACCCTTGTCCTTGGACCAAACGCGTCCTTTGTAGGAGCACCCGATTGTCACCGGTTCGCCGTTCGCAAATCCAGATCCCGCCAAATTCGATTTGTATGATCCTGCTTTCTGGGCGGCTGAAAGTGCCGTTCTCACATCCGATCCGGTGTACATCGCATAGCTAAGATTCCTTCGTCCTGCCTTCTTTACACCGATCTGCTGAAACCGTAATCGATTAATGTGACCGAGTGTGCGAAACACGTCATCCCCGCGAAGCAGTACAGCTGCATCGTCGCCAACCGCATTTGCTATTTTCTCATGCAGCGATGACTTGTCGCTGGCCCCAATAAACAGAAGCTTGTTCCGTGAATCATAGTGAAGCACAAACAAGTCCCACGTAACGTCGCGAATTTCTTTTGATCGGCTCCAGTCCACTTTCGATTCACGACGCGTCGCGAAGTAAAGAGTGTTCGATGCTTCGTGAAGCCAACAAGCCTGGACTGAGACATCCTTGGAAATCGCGTTATAGAAATTTTTGGGCTGAAATTTTTCGCAACGAAATACAGTACCACTGCACTTTGGGCGGAGTAGATTCTGCGAGATTTCAACATTGGTAGTCTCGTCACTATCGAGACGCTTGGACTCGTTAAGAAAATCCACAAGCTCGCGATGGGATTTTGCTGCCTCAGAGCTGAATTCGCTCAAAAGGTGATTCCAATCGGCGTCTTCCTGATAGAGTCGCTCGAGGGAATCGGATACGTCTTGATTCGCGATATTTGCGATCATTGTTGCGGTTCCGATTGCTTCGCCACAGCTTCTTGTGAAGCGTCCACAAAACTGCAGCAACACGGCGATACTCTTGTGGGTGTCATGTACAGCGGCGATCTTTAAGTTGGGAAGATCAAAGCCCTCGCCCAGCATGTCAACACAAACGACGATCCTGCTATCTAGGGCCCGCACCGAATTCATGTTTTCGGCTGATTGCCTACCCATCTGAGAATGAACTAGACAAGGTTCATAT
>CAZZDZ010000684.1:0-2203 GCA_964652675.1 uncultured Pirellulaceae bacterium | reverse complement strand
TCGGGTTACCTCCGAAGATTCGCAGTCTCGAATTAATTCACAACCTATGCGTGCTAGTAAAACCTTCAAGCTTCAAGCAATGATTTGCCCTGCTCAAACCCGGGATCAGGTGGCGAACAGTTCTGCTTCGATATTCTTGAACGCCTTGAATTCCAAAGCGTTTCCACTTGGGTCTTCAAAGAACATTGTGTATTGCTCGCCGGGCTGTCCTTCGAATCGGACGTAGGGTTCGATGATGAATTTGTCCACAAAAGTACGAACGCGTTCGGACAACTGTTTCCACTGATCGATTTCTAACACGACGCCAAAATGTGGAACCGGTACGGCGTGATCATCAACCGGATTGCAATAAGTGGCGATTCGTCCTGTTGGCCCAAGCTCTGGGTTCAGGTGAACGACCACTTGATGTCCGTACATGTTGAAATCAATCCACTTCTCATCGCTACGACCTTCGGGCAAACCCATTTTCGTGCCGTAAAAGTCGCGTGCCTCTGCGATGTCACGAACTTGAAAGGCAATGTGAAACGGAGTGAGCATGTTTGTCTCAAATCGATGGCATTGAGAAATCAGTTTGCGTATGTCATCAGTTGACACAATTCGCGAGCCGCTTAAAGTCTATCTCTCGCCAACGAATATGCAATCAGCACGAGCCATAGGCATGAACCCTTTCCGATTCGCGGGCCACTGGCAAATCTTGATCGGAATGGCCGCTGGAATTCTTACTGGTTTCCTTGCGATTTGGATTGGTGACGAGAATGGTGCAAAGCTGATCGTCGATTGGGTCAAACCATTCGGTGTGATCTTTATCAATTCGCTGAAGTTCATTGCGATCCCGATGATCATCACGTCGTTGACCGTGGGCATGGCCAACCTTGGCGATATCTCGCGTCTTTCCAAAATGGGTTTGCGCACCGTTGCTCTTTATCTGGTCACGACCGTGTTTGCGATCATGGTTGGATTATTGATCGTCAACGTGGTCAATCCAGGTGGAGCCATCGCCGCCGAGACACGCGAGAAACTGGTCGACACCTATCGCGAGGGAGCTGATAAAAAGATCGACGACGCCCAGAAACAACAAAGCCAAGGACCACTGCAGCCGTTAGTCGATCTCGTGCCGGATAACATTTTTTCGGCAACAACATCCAATCGAAATATGCTGCAAGTCATCTTTGCGGTCGTTCTTTTTGGCATCGGCCTTTTGTTGGTGCCGACAGAGCATCAGCTTCCTATCAAGGCGCTGATGGAGGCCATGAACGAAGTGGTCATGAAAGTGGTCGACCTAATCATGTTGGCAGCGCCGATCGGTGTGTTTGCGCTTTTGGCGTCACTGGTTGTCGAGATTAAAAGTCCCGATTTGTTGGTCAGCCTGCTTTGGTATTCGGGGTGCGTGGTCGCGGGGCTGGCCCTGATGGTGTTTTGCTTTTATCCGCTGCTGGTCGTTTGGTTTACTGGAACAAGCTATCGAGATTTTTTCAAAGGCATTTCGCCCGCTCAGTTGCTCGCTTTTTCAACCAGTTCCAGCGCAGCCACTCTCCCAGTCACACTGGAAAGAGTCGAAGAGCACTTGGGCGTGGAAAAGGAAGTCTGCAGTTTTGTTTTGCCCGTTGGTGCCACGGTCAACATGGACGGCACAAGTTTGTATCAGGCGGTCGCTGCCGTGTTTATCGCGCAAGCGTTTGGCATGGACTTAGGAATCCAGGAACAGCTGACGATTGTGATGACGGCCACTTTGGCTTCGATTGGATCGGCTGCCGTTCCCGGCGCCGGAATGGTTATGTTGGTGATCGTGCTGGGTGCGATCGGTGTTCCCGAACACGGCTTGGCGTTGATCTTTGCGGTCGATCGAATATTGGACATGTGCCGCACGACGGTAAATGTCACTGGCGACGCGGCCGTGTGCATGCTGATCGCAAAGAGTGTTCGAGGCTCAGAGCGATGACGCTTTTTACGACGACCGAGTTAAGATGTGGCAGTCCTCGCATCTGAGTTTTTGCGTCTGAGTTCATTTAGAATCGATTTCAATGGAACCTCATCCTTACGGCTGGTTTAGCCTTTTGCCGCCCATCATTGCGATCGTTTTGGCGGTCGTCACACGGCGCGCCGTGCCGTCGCTGATGCTGGGGATTTTTGTGGGAGCATTAGTGACCGCTGGTTGGAATCCAATCATCGCGATTCATGATTTTTTTGAAATCCATCTTTGGCC
>CAZZDZ010000683.1:0-2205 GCA_964652675.1 uncultured Pirellulaceae bacterium | reverse complement strand
GCGTCACTTCAATACTATACTCTCGCTTGCAGGAAAGTTCACTCGCGATGTATTTTTGGCGACCGGCATTGCTTACCCCAATTGTTGTATTAAGCCTGGCCTGCGGGGAGTTGGTTTTAAGGTATCCAGCGGTTGTTTCCCTTTTTGCATTTTCTCGGATACAATTACGAGTATTCGAGACTTCAAGAAATGAGAAAAAACATGAAGACTGAAACAAAGAAAGTTGACGAGCAAAAACACACTGCCGCTGCGGAAAAACAAATCGTACCTGCACGCAAATCACGCGCAGACGTCATCAAGCAAGTCAAAGCGGACGCTTCGGCAGACGCCCAAGAATACTTGGATGAAGTCGTTGTGCCTGATGGTGGCGAATAGGTGCTTGCGAGCCCAAACGCAACGACATCAATCGGTGTTGTTGAATTATTTGTGGCACCGGCACGGCTATGAGTCAGAAACAAGGCATCTCTCGGCTGATGGGGCTAGAGACGGAGTACGCGATTCGATTTCACGGCCCCCAAGGACGAAGTGTCTCTCAGGTCAAAATTTATCGTGCGATTTTGAAAAAATTCCGCGCACGACTTCCTCTATGTTCCGGCAGCTCGTTAGAGGAAAAGCACTTCACGGCCAACGGAGGAACCATTGGCTTTGAAAGTGTCAATCATGCGGGCGGATTCGGGCTGATTGAATGCGCGACGCCCGAGTGTCGCAGCCCGCGTGAATTGATCACTTGGCAACGAGCCCAGGATCGTTTACTGATGCAATGCACTGAACAATACGCCGAACAACCCGGCAGTCTTGGGACAGTCGCCCTCGTAAAAAACAGTCGTGACAGTCAGGGCAACGTCTACGGTACTCACGAAAACTATTCGATTCGGGTCGGCCCCATTGCGATCTGGTTTTTGCGAATTGTCGTGATACTGGCTTCGTCTATGTCGATTCTAGTCTGGGTGTTTCTGATCCCAGCCATCTTCCTGTTTGTGTTGATGTACTGGGGTTTTGCAGGACTTATCTACCTCGCTGTTAGATCTCGTTTTAAACCTTCAGACAAACAACGCTTGTATCGCAACTTATTCGGCGACGGTTTTACCGAAGACGAAGACCTGATGCCGATACCGCGGTGGCTAGAATCTCGGCTAAACAACTTCGTCATGCTTTCGTGCTGGCCTGGGTTGCGTCTGATTTGTTTCACCGCAAGACATTGCGTTTACCGTCAGCACGTGCGAGCGATTGCTCCGTTTCTGGCAACACGATCGATATTCAGCGGTAGTGGCTGGCTAGATTCTAAAGGAAGGTTTTGGCTTGCGCAGAAAGCGACGGCGATCAAGTCGTTTGTCGGTCCGATGAACCACGACGATTATCCGCTGTTTAGCATAGCTCATTTTCTTGACACCTGTCTTGTTGGTTGGTTCAACCCTATCGAGCTAATGTGCTTGCTCGGACGCGATCATCGGATTCAAGTTTGTCTTGGCGATAGTAATATGGCGGACGAAGCAGAATACCTGCGGGTTGGCACTACTTGGTTGTTAGTTGATGCGATTGAATCTGGGTTTATTGGCAGCGTGCCTAAATTGGATCGCGATGCTGTGCTGACGATCGGCATCGTTGCTGGAGACGAATCGATGGACTATCCGGTCGCCAAATGGAATGGAAAATCCTTGAACGCGATCGAAGTTCAACAGTGGTATCTGGACGTTTGCCGTCGCTTTGTTCAGCAAACAGACGATGCACCGGATGATGCTTATGAAGTGCTGCAGCGCTGGAGCGATACGTTGGATGCGTTAAAAGTGGATCCAGATTCATTGATTGGAAACATTGACTGGGTAACAAAACGGTGGTTGCTAAAACACGCTGGTAACGATTTGCCGTTGGACGCAAATCGAAAGATCGACATCAAGTACCACGAACTGTCGCAGTCGGGCTATTTTTCATTGATGTGTGAAACGGACGATGCGGAATCGTTGATCAGCGAAGAAGCGATTGAAAAGGCCATGCGATCGCCACCTTCTACTCCCAAGGCTCGGCGCCGCGCTCAGTTCATTCGCGAATTTGCCGGTGGAAGCGAACCGGTTCGGGTGTCTTGGAACTCAGTGCGGATTGGCAAGATTTTTCGACGCAAAAAAATCCGCTTGTAACGGTAGGTGACGCTAGTGCTATTCGACAAACTCAAGTGGTGCAAATGCGACTCGGAAACTGTGTTCGCCGTCG
>CAZZDZ010000682.1:0-2216 GCA_964652675.1 uncultured Pirellulaceae bacterium | reverse complement strand
ATGCAGATGGACTTCGCCGGATCGGTGCGGGCCAATCCTTCCGAGGTAGCGACCATCGACGTAAATTCGTACCCAGTCGTGTGAGCGGTTGATAACATGTAAGTCTCCATCCAAGTCTCGATCGGTCTCTCCGGATTCAGCAGCTTTCGCAGCGGCTTGCTCCTCTGCTTTAGCCGACTCGCTTCGCTCCATTAAATCTTTGGCTTGCTCGCCGGATGTCATCTTCGCTAACGCCGCAAGTTCGGTCGACGACTTGCGCAGTTCGGCCAACTTGATCGCTTCGCTCCACAATTGCTCGCTCGTCAGAGATGCCTTTTTGCCATCGGACAACGATTCGGCAACGGCTAGAATGTTCGCTGCTGACGCGATGCAAATCGGGTCCGCCTCTTCTTGGGCGTCTTCAATGGTGCGTCCCAAATGGGCAAGGGCTTGCAACGAAACATCCAGTTCCCGACCGAAGTCGATCGTGCTGGGCGGAGTTCGCGTTTCTGCATTGGTTTCAAGCTTGGTTTTCTCGACCGCAGCGTCTTCCGCATTGGCAACCGAAGTGGTTGCGATCAAGACCGCGACCATGGAAAGGGAAAGGAGTTTGCGCATTGTCATTACCTCATGCCGTGTTGGCAAAAATGGGAGTGGTCGATCCGTCGAGAAAGTGAACATCCTGATGTGAAATACGACCGCTTACCTCAAAGCTGGCGTCATCTTCGAGGCAACCCGCCACCTGGAGATTGTACGACCCCCTCAGCAGGGATACAATCATCCGGTGATGAGGCAAATCTGGATGCAGCTCTCATGCACTTCACACTCACCACCAATGCCGTTAGCCCGTATTAGCGGAAAGGAATCCGAAAATTTCACAACGGAGTGTTCGCGAACATGCTTTGACGAGCGAGAAAATCATCAATGAGCAAGCAGAGCGTTGAAATCGCGTCGTTGTCGATGGAAAACCAGTCGCGGGACAAACTTTCTGATTTGCTTGCGTTGTTGTCCCAAAGCGATTCAGACGCCTTGGGCCAGATCATGGAAAGTTACGGAGCGGAGATTCGACGATTTATTCGTTTCCGAATGCGAGATTCTGTTCTTCGGCGGCTGCACGATTCCATTGATGTAGAGCAGTCTGTCTTTCGACGGTTCTTCAAACGTGCCGGTAAGGGCGATTTGAGTTTGGCCACCGAGGACGAACTGCGAGCCTATTTGTTCACGCTTGCCAAACATCGCGTCAGCGAATTGAAGCGAGAGCAATCGGCACAAAAACGAAAAGCAAACTTCGTCGAGGAGGATTCCAGTTTTCAACTGGGTCAGCTCGCCGGGGCCGACGGCGCGAACGATTCTGCGGCGGCGGAATCCGAGTTGATGATGGAAGTGCGCTCCATCGTCGGAACGGATGATTGGGAAGCGGTCGTCCAACGACTCGAAGGACGAACGTGGAAGGAGGTGGCTCGGGATCGCGGAACCAAGCCGGATACTCTTCGCAAACGATTACAAACCGCATTGCAGCTCGTGAAGGCCCGACTGACGAGCACTGAATGAACCAGCATGACTAACAACGATTTCCAACAACTGCTCGATCAAGTCGACTCGGTGCCAGCGAGCGACATCACCGCACACATCGACTCGTTGTTGGAATCTCATCACGACACGCTCGATCATGGGCAGCAAGTTGACTTGCTCTATTTGGAATATCTGACCCGCACTTCCGCTGGCGACACGAACGTCGTGGACGACTTGCGAAGAAGGCATCCGAGCCTTGAAACGGACATCGTACGTCAAATCAAAGTCGACACCGAACTGTCCCGATGGGATGACACGTCGATAGCGCCCCAGTCAATCGACTCGACCGAATCATCCCACCAACAAGCTGGTCACTGTATCGGCGACTACACGGTGCTGGAAAAGATAGGCGAAGGGTCGCAAGCGGAGGTTTTTCGTGTTGTGCATCCTCGGCTTCGTTGTGAATTGGCACTGAAGGTCAGCAAACATCAATCGGAGAAAGCTGGACGGATTCTCGATGAGGGTCGCCTATTGGTGACGGTGAACGATCCCGGTATTGCTCGGGTGATTGACGCCGGAATTTGGGATGACCGGCCATTCATCGTTTCGGAACTTGTTCGCGGCACGACGCTACAAAAACGCGTCGAGCAGAATTCTCTGACCTCGCAACAGTTGGTTCAGTTCGTTGCTGAAATATCCCGCACGCTCGGCAAGCTGCACGATCA
>CAZZDZ010000681.1:0-2223 GCA_964652675.1 uncultured Pirellulaceae bacterium | reverse complement strand
AACCCACGACCGGCTGATTACAAATCAGCTGCTCTGCCAACTGAGCTACGCTAGCACATTCACACTTTCTTTGGCCCATCTAATGAGCCCAACTTCGAGAACACTGAATCCCAGGACGACTGTTCGACCAGAGGTCCTTTGTTCAGCTCAAAGTTGTTTTGTTCCCTAATTGGAAGCAGCAGAGTGTACCGATCACGAAGTTTGGGGCAAGACGGATTAGGCGATCCGTATGGCCAAAAACGCGCGATTCACTCCAAAACTATTCGGCTGGAGCACCTTTGGGCTGCAAACTTCCCCCAATAATCACTTGGAACTGTCAAACTGGACAACCAATCGCAAACAACGGTTCGCCGTGGCAGCCTAGAATTCAACAACCAATTCATCGGCAGCCAAAAGCACTTCGGCCCTAACTTTTTCGCGAATTAAGTCACACTGGGGGCCGAAATCTGCTGGCAGCTTACCTGGTTGCACCCCAGCGGAACTCATTATATCGGTCGCACCAATCAGGGGGTTTAAATGAGTGACCAGCAGCTTCTTCGGCTCAGACCTTTCTGTGACTTCCGCCACCCTGCTGGTCCAACTATGACCCGTCTTCTTGGCCCACTCGGTCATCGAGTCATCAAAGTAACACTCGTGCATCAATAAATCGGCGTTGCGACACCACTCAATTCCTTCGGCGCTAACGTCTCCCGTGGTATCGGTCATATACAGCAGCCTCTTCGCAGTCGATGTCACGCCCGTATTTTCTGCGCCGGCTGGTTTCCCATTCGCACTCCAGTCCAACCGATAAGCCACCGAACCACCTGGGTGGTCCTGCTGCCGCCAACAGACCTTTGCCCCTCCCGCGACAAAATCGTCCATCTCATCAATCGCATTCCACTCGGCGTCCAGTTCAACAGGAAAAACCAGTTCACTAAACAAATGAGTCCGAATGGCATCCAGTTTGGCCGCTTCGCCCCAGATCCTCAGTTTTTTGACGGGTCGCTGATAAAACACGTCCAATAGAAATGTCAGTCCAGCGATGTGATCCAGGTGAGCATGGCTAAGCAGCAGATCGATTTCATCCGTCTCGATCAGCGGAGCAAGCCGAAACACACCGGTTCCAGCATCCAGCAAGACACCAGACTCGGGCAAGAAATAGCAAGACGTATGTCGATCATGATTCGGATGAAACCCAGCAGTGCCAAGACAGTGCAATCTCATCGCAGACCACTTCCCAAAATCGAATACGGACCAAATAGCAAACCGCGCGTTTGTCAACATCGGCCCCAAGTTTGACAGTTTCCCTGCCCAGACTCAACACAAGGCAATTCAAAGCCGAATTTTGACCTCCCCAAGCAGTTTGTTCGGCTCTTGCGAGTGTTCAAGCAAGGCGATACCTTCGTTCGCATGTCATCAGGAGCAAGGGACGCGTGAGCGGAAGCATCACCCCAACGCTCCAAAAAACATCTAAGCGGATGTGGCGGAATTGGCAGACGCGCTAGATTCAGGTTCTAGTGCCCGCAAGGGCGTGGAGGTTCAAGTCCTCTCATCCGCACTCGGTAAATATCGGCGTTTTCGACTTTTGGTCGTCAACGCTTTTTTTACGACTTCACTTACAAGTGAAGTCGTAAGTGAAGTCATTGCTTTCACGTTGGACTTGCGTCGCTGGCCAAAAAGCTAGGACGTCCCCTAGTTTCGGCCATACGTCCACGTATCCGAGACCTCCGCAATGGCTTCACTTCAGAAAGAATCAACCGGCAAATTCCACATCGTTATCTTCCACGACGGCAAGCGTCACAAACGCTCCCTCGGCACCAAGAAGCGATCCGTCGCTCTCGCCCGCCAAGAAGAGATCGAAGAAGTCCTCGATCTGGTTAAACGCGGTCGCCTAACCGTCCCAACGGGCATGTCCCTCGTCGACTTCGCGATGGCCGACGGCAAAGTCGAAACTGCCGCCAGCCAACTGGTGACGCCAGTCGCACAACCACCAGCGACCATCCCGCCACAACCAACTGTCCAGCCAGTAGCCACAGCAGTTTTAACATTGCAGGGATTGCTGACCGAGTTTTTCGATTCGATTCCAAACGGAAGCTTGGAAAAGAGCACACTCGACACCATGCACACGCACGAAGACCACTTGCTGCGTCTGATGCCACCGCATTTGTATCTGAACACGCTGAGCGGCAAGCACCTGCAAGCCTACATAAACAAGCGAGCCAAAGAACCCACGCAACGCATCGT
>CAZZDZ010000680.1:0-2224 GCA_964652675.1 uncultured Pirellulaceae bacterium | reverse complement strand
CGTTTGGGTTGCTGCTGACCGTTCAAGCTGCCCTGACCGTTCAGGTTGCCTGGGCGCAATCCAGTCTTGACCGATTTTACCCGCCGATTGTTCAGCGTGGAATCGAAACAATGATCGCCGTCGAAGGAAAACTGGATCCGTGGCCCCAAGCGGTCGTTTGTGATCGCGACGATGTTACGGTTGTCTGCGACAAAGAAGCAGGCCGCTGCGACCAGCAAGAGGTTTCAGATTGTCGGCACGGTACTTGGTAAAGACGCAAAGCCAACGAATGAAAAGGTCAACGCCGTCTTTGAATTACGCCCAACAATTCAGCTCAAACAGCTTTGGCTGACCGTCAAGTAATCAACTGATACAATGGGGCGATGAGCAAACCCCAGCCACAGCCAATTGATCCCGGTGAAGTAAAAAGCTTGGCCGAAGGCGTGATCCAATCGGATCGCTTTCCCTATCTCGCGTCCGTCGATGGTGACCAACCGCGTCTGCGTCCGGTGTCACCTGTTCGGACCGATGGGTTCACGGTTTACGTTGCCAACCTGCGAGCGTATCACAAAACGCAAGAGATTCAGGCGAACCCCAAAGTCGAACTTTGTTATTTGGACAAAGAACACAATCAGGTTCGAATCACCGGTACGGCCGTCGTCGTCGATGACCGTCCCTTGTTGCAAAAAATCTGGGACGCCAATCCGCTGTTGCGAAATTATTTGGGAACGATCGACAACCCCGATTTGATTGTCTATCGCATTGAACCGAATCGTGTTCGTTATATGCGTGAGTGGGCGCTTGAGTATCACGAAGTCGACTTGGCTGATGCGTGAGCTCTTTCGTACGCTGCCGTTGATGAGCGCCGTTTTGCTCGTGCCGATCCTTCCGTTTCTATTTTTTGGTGGGCAAATCGAAGGCTGGTTGCGAGGTTTGTCGGAGAATCCACCATCGCCCACCACAACGGCTGCTTTGGTGATCGGGCTGTTGGCAACGGACATTTTGTTACCGATTCCCTCCAGCGTGATCAGCACGATGAGCGGCTGGCAATTGGGTTGGCTGCAAGGCACACTGGCAACTTGGGTGGGGATGAATCTGGGCGCCGTGATCGGTTTTGCGCTCGCGCGGCGTTGGGGGCAACCGTTTGCGTTATGGTTTTCCAAAGGCGAAGACCTTCAGCAAATACGAGCGGTCAGCGATCAGTTCGGTCCACTCGTGCTGGTGCTCACTCGCGCGATGCCTGTGTTTGCCGAAGCCAGCGTGTTGATCGCAGGAATTCATCGCTTGTCGTGGCGTCGTTTTTTGCCTGCGATTTTGCTCAGCAACTTAGGCGTCGCGATTGCCTACGCAGCGTTCGGCGAATACGCCCAGCGACATCAATGGTTGCCGCTGGCATTGGGAGTCGCAATCGCAGTACCGATCTTGGTCGCCACCATCGCCAAGCGTTTCTTCCCCAAAAGTGACCAGACGCCACGTGATGCCTAAAGGCCTGGGGGCAGATGTGCATTAGACGCACGCCGTTGGAGCTTTAGCCGATCGGGTATTCGCATACGTAAGAAAAGGCGGCTAAAGCCGGTGTCTTATCGGTCGGCACTTTGTAGCCATCTCTGTCCCAGAGATGTAGCCCGACTTTGTGGCGACTAGTTATTGAGAATTCGGATCGCAAGTATGGTGTGTACTTCAAGGATCGGCGAGCCAACCGAAACCACAGCGTTTCAGGGCAAGCAATTTCTTTCCACAAAATCGTTACGCGCCACTAGACAAGACGGGGCATACAGATGTTGGCGGACACTGCACCGCTATTAGTCGTCAACCTCATCGTACATGAAGATTGCTTCACCGCCGTAGTGTTTTTCTATTCCCAGCGATTCCAACGCAGCGAACGCCTCGCATTGAAGTTTAAGACCGCGGAACGACGCGCCTCCAAACGAGATTTGAGTATGTCCGTCTGTGGATCTAGCACGAAATGAAAATGACATCCGATCACGTCTACAGGTATACTCTGACACGTCCGGATGCGATTTCACGACGACCCCATCCGGTACGTCAATGCCAGTACCGCGCAGCGATTGCAGTGCCTCAGGAAGGCATTCGGTCGAGAAATGAATAGATAACGGTGCGCCGCCCAAAAGTTGTGTCCGCCAACGGAAGGTGTTTACGACACCGACGATTGAAGTCATCAGGATATTACCCGAGCAGGTTTTGGAAAGCCTGTTTCGCAGCAAACTGAAATCACTGCTCGGTC
>CAZZDZ010000679.1:0-2240 GCA_964652675.1 uncultured Pirellulaceae bacterium | reverse complement strand
AATAGTTCTTTCCCCTAAATTTTGGGTCTCCGCGCCCCTGTTCCCTGTGGCTAGCGGCGAGCTCACACATCTGGTTAGGGTTATGTGGGCAATGGAGCATTTTCCTTAGAATTGGTGTGTGATTTCGATTCGATGCAACTTCCAAGGCATCGTAAGATTGATCATCTCCACCTCCCTTTGAGTCCAGCATGAACCAATTCTATCTGAAGTCCGGCGACGAGATGGTTGCCGGTCCATTTACTGGAATCGAGGTGCGCGAGGCTGCGTTGGCGAATCTTGTTTTTCCCGATACCGGAGTTGCAGCTACCGCAGATGGTCCTTGGACTCCGGCTGCGGATGTCGGACTTTTGTCGGATGAGATCGAACCACAGTCGCATCTTGGCCAAACAGAGGTACCAAAGTTTCGAATGAAGGATGCCAGCGAAGCGTTGGGCGGGCCCTTCAAGTTGCGTGAATTGATTGAACTTGCAAGTCGACAGATCTTGCCCAGCGATGCCTCCATTCAACTGATCGGTCGAGATGATTGGATACCGGTAAATCAGTTCGGGATTTTGGTCGCTTGTTTGCAGGGCAAGCTCCCTCGTAATCCAACATCCGGGAACTCCTCGAAAGTCGATCCGCTCCTTCGGGACACCAGCAGTGCGTCCAACCATGACGCACCCCCGGTCACCGCAAACGACTTGCTGACCGATCCACAAGACGACCTCGATACGATTTTGACTCAACACCGCAAACTGGTGCGGAAGGATGTTCGAAAAAGGATTGCAAAGAAAGGCAATTCCAAATTCAAAATTGCCTACGTGGGCGGATTGGTCGCGTCGCTTTTGGTTTGTGCAATCGTGTGGTGGCTACAATCGCCGTCGTGGGGAACCAATCGCAACGAGGTGCTCGGTGACTGGGCTTTAATTGCCAGCCATAAAGAATCAAAGTCGTTTGGAATTTCGTTCAAGGAAGACGGAACTTGTGTGGTGTTCAACTCCGATGGGAACTGCTGGTCGGGTGATTTTGAATGGTCGGACGACGCGACCGATGAATTTGATTTTCAGTCTCTCGGCGATCCAACGAAAAGCAAGGTGAATGAGATTACGTCAAGCCATCATCGTGGTGAAGTATCGTCCAGCGACGGTTACGTTCGTTTCAAGGGAGCAACCAATGGCAAGACGCCGATGCTGGGTGACAAACCGATCCGCGAATGCTTCTTGCGCCGACACGAAGACGTTCTGTGGATGGGTTACCTTGGCAATGTTGACAACCAATCGCTGAATGTCGGATGGGTCCAACTTTGGCCACGCGATCGGGAACAAGGTTTTGGACCGATTCGTTCTGACTGGCAGGGAACTCGCCTGATCGCACGATACGGGGTTCCCGACGAAGCGCGGCGACTGAATCCAAATGAGATCACCGCCAATCGTGATCCAAAATCCGCCGAACCTCGCAGCCTGGTCCGTTACGGAACCCAACGGCTGGCGCTTTTTGCGGACGGTACGGCACGACCGTTCAAGGATCCAGCAACTTCCAATTCGTCTGATAAGACAAAGCTGTAAAATCGTGAAGCAAATCGGTTCGGTTCCACCAACCTTAGCCGTGAAGACGACAAGAGCGACCGGCTACAGATGAAAAGTGATGGACGACACCAATCCCTATTCCGCGCCGCCTCCTGCGATTGACTCACCCGAACTGGTGGTCGAACGCCAAAGATGGCACCTCTTACCCATGTTTTTCGGCATGGGGTTGTTTCCGTTGATGTGGGCATTGGCCTATTTCAATTTTATCGGAGAGATAGAGGGGCTTCTCGGCACAGCGATTTTCGTATGGGGATTCCCGTTTCCCATCTGTCTACTGTGTCTCTATTTTTTCGTCACAAAACCGCCGCCCATCATCACTTTGGACGGCGACGTTTTGTTGATCCGCAAGTCTGTGATAAGTAACGCCATCAGACTGAACACTTCAGAGGTGCAGTACTTTGCGTTTGACGATAGGGGTGAAATCCGTCTGTTGATTGTTGCTTTGAGCGGAGCTGTCGAAGTGCCAAAACGAAAACGCATTGCGTTTTGGCCACGCTGGCCCGGATGTGTTGTCATTCACATGCAGTATTCGCAGTTGGAGACGAGCAGAGTAGCTGCAAAGTTGGCCAATCTGCTTGACGTCCCCAACCAAGGCCAAATCGGCTGATCGTAGGGTGGCTGGGCTTTAAGAACTGGCCACTTAAACCTCGTAATACGCGTAGCGAAAGCCGTCAA
>CAZZDZ010000678.1:0-2243 GCA_964652675.1 uncultured Pirellulaceae bacterium | reverse complement strand
GAAAGTGAAAAGCGTGTGCCATTGGCATCGTTTTCAACTGGCACTTTGCCGATGCGTTTTCCTGTACCGTCAAGTGCGAAGACGTCGACGTTCATGTTTTTTAAATGGATCGTTCCGTTGATCGCTGCGACCTGCGTTGGGCCATTGCCCCAATTTCGGCCGACACCATTGCGTTCTTCGTTCCACTGCATGTTTTGGTTTTTGGAGCTGGTTGCCGTAAGCAGCAGAATGCTCTTTGATTGAGCGATCGGCTGGCCGTCATTGGATGTCGCTACGACCAATCCATAGTTTGGGTCGACCGCATCGATTTGAATCCCCAAGTCGGCTGTGGCACATTTTTGCTGTGCGATCGTGCCCCAGAACCCCTGCGTATTGGGTGTGTTGATCGTGATCAGTCCGTGTGTCGGTGGAGTCGATGTCCAGGTAACGGAACCGTCAGAGCTGCGCAAATTGGTTGCATCGGGCAATTTGTAATCGGGTACGCTGGTGACCTTGGAAGAAACGCCCAGCCAGTTAGTCAACGCGAGTGTCCCGTTGATCGGTTGATCGATCGGCCCGACCAGTTTTTGTTTCAGCGGCGACAAGTCACCACGTAGAAAAACGTTTGCAAAAACGGAAACGGATGCAAGCTTGATCGGCTGTCCATTGAAATCGAAAAAGTTGATCGCTGCCGATCGATTCCACGTCTCTGCATCCTTTGACTGGGAATCATAATCAAAAAAGAACACAGCATCCCAGTCTTGCAGCGCTCCCAGAACGGCCGCCATCGGCACGCAACCCGCCGACGCGTAGCTTGGTTCGGAAACATTCCATTCGGTCAACGTCATCGGCTTTCCGGCGATGCGCCACCCCATTCGCATCAGCAAACTATTTGCCGGCCAGGCTGCCCGAGTTGGGTCCGCTTCCATCGGATCGTTCTTGACCGTCCAGCGATCGGGATCCCAGTTCGCCCCCGAGGGAAACTGCGGGTGGTGCCAATAATTGTGCAAGTCGACGAAATCATTGGGGCCTTCGTTGACTGCTGCTGTGTGATAGTTGATTTGGCTGGCCGTGATGGGAACTTTGACACCCAATTCATCGGTTAAGAACGATTTAAGCTCACGGACCCAAGCAATTTCCGTTTCGACCATGAACTGCTTCATGTCATTGTGGGCACCAACTGGTGACAGGGCCGTAGGAACGGGCACAGTGGAGTCTTCCATTCGTTGGTCTTTCGCCATTGGCTTCGCAAAGGCTCCCTGTTGCAACGTAATGCCTGCGAATTCGATTGGGATTTCAGAAGTCCCGAAGCTAAAGAGCAAGCTGGCTTCGTTGTCGATCGTTTCACTAGAAAACAGGACGCGCTGTACTTTTTGCCACTGCGTTGTCGCTTCAAAGCCTTCGTAAATCGCTAGCTCGCGCCACTTTTCGTCTTTGTTTGTGCTCAATTCCGTTTGGTACGGTCGCGGCGCGTCGGCGCGAACCCAGTAAGTCAATGTTAGCGGTTCATCTTTTTTGACCGAGAGATTGATCATGCGCAGTTGCTGATGGTAATCCTTGTCGGTGGCTTCTGACGGCGTGATGCGAATCGCTTTGGCAGCGCCGCCAAGTTCAGCAGGTGGCTGGACATTGAAAGTTCTTGGCGACTCGTCTTCCGATTTGCTCAGCGCCCAGCCGTCTAAACTGGACGACCAATCGGCTTGCTTGAACACAAAGTCACCCATAGCCGGCTGTTCATCGAACCAAGCCTTGGACATGGTTTCGGTGGATTCGTACTTTTTGCTCAGCCACAGATTCCACGCTTGGACAAGCGAGTCTTGAAACCGTTTTGGCAGCCGGTATGCCAGCGAGTAGCCTTTGGTGCTGAAGTAGTTTTCGTTGAGCATTTCGACCATCGCGAGGCCGGGGTCATCGACGCGTCGCTTGTTGTCGCGATATGGATTTTTGTGTGTCAGCAGATCGCGACAGTATTGTTTGACTTGATTTTGTACGGATTTGTCGTAGTAAGTCACCCACTTATTGCTGTTCGCCCACCAAGGAACGTCGGTGAGTTTCGGAAATCCTTCTGCTTCGGTTAGTGTGCGACCGGTGTGCATGTTCAAATTGGCATAGATGCCGTTCTCATGCAGCTTGGCCAGTAAGTAGTCCAAGCGATCGATCATCTCGGGATCAAACTGTCGTCTTCCATTGGCATCCACTTCGCCCCAAATTCCGTTGGGTGAAGATTGCGTATCCATGTGGTGAAAGCGAACGGCATTGACACC
>CAZZDZ010000677.1:0-2244 GCA_964652675.1 uncultured Pirellulaceae bacterium | reverse complement strand
AAACAGGATAAAACGTCAATGATTTCTGCCGTCGATCTGTTGCCAACTTTTTGCGAAATCGCTGGCGCCGATCTACCGCAGGGCTACAAACCCGATGGAATCAGCCAAGTCGCAGCGTTAAAGGGAGAGGTCAGCGAGGGACGGGCACAACCGCTGTTTTGGAAATCAAAGGGGAGATGGCCTGCAAATACAAGCGATTCTTTCCATTGGGTTTCCTGGGCCATCGTCGACCAGAATTGGAAACTGGTCGCCAACGAAGAACGCACCTACTTCGAACTGTTCGATATCGTTGCCGACCCGCTGGAACAAACGAATGTCAAAGACGAAAACGCAGACGTAACCAAAGAGTTGCTGCAAAAGATCTCGGATTGGGAAGCAACCCTGCCAGCAAAACCAACCGGAAATGTCTTTTCGGCACAGCGAAAGAACTAGTGCTGCTGGCGTACGACTCTTTTCACGCTCGCTACTTGAGGCGACCTGCATGACAGACAAAGACTACGGTTTGAGCCCTGAAAAACAGAGCGTCGAAATTAGTGCGCCAGCGATCGAATACCTTCCACCCAAACCAAAAACGTATTCACCCAAAATAGGTTTGGTCGGCGCTGGTGGGATTAGCGAACTGCACCTCAAGAACTACTTGGCCTGTGGCTACGACGTCGCAGCAATCGCCAACCGAACCATTTCCAAAGCGGAAAAAGCTCGCGACGATTTTTATCCCGGCGCGGATGTTTATGAAGACTATCGAAAGCTGCTGCAACGTGATGACATCCAAGTCATTGATGCGACGCCACATTGCGCCGATCGTCTGCCAATCATGCGTGACGCGATTGTCGCTGGCAAGCACGTATTAAGCCAAAAACCGTTTGTGATGGACTTGGATGATGGCGAAGCGTTGGTGCGATTAGCTGACGAACACAATGTCAAACTGGCGGTGAACCAAAATGGCCGCTGGGCACCCCACTTCTGCTATCTCCAAAACGCAATTGCGTCGGGCGTGATCGGCGACGTTACATCGATCGATTTTTCGTTGCAGTGGGATCAAACTTGGATTGCAGGTATCGAAGCGTTGGAGAATATTCATCACCTCATCTTGTTCGACTTTGGGATTCACTGGTTTGACATCGCGACGACCCTGATGGGCGATCAAAAAGCGAAAACGGTTTTCGCCAGCGCGACTCGTTTTGATTCACAGCACTATGGCCCGCCCGCTATCGCGTCCGCCATCATCGATTTCCCGACCGCTCAAGTTCGGATGTCGTTTCACGGACAAACGCGATTGGGCGAACAAGATGTGACGACCGTTGTTGGCACCAAAGGCACGCTGCGATCAAGCGGACCTGGGTTAAACGATCAACCAAACATGGATGTTTTTTTGGAATCGGGTCATTGCCTAGTTCCGCTGACGGGTTGTTGGTTTGAATCGGGATTTCAAGGCGCGATGGGGGAACTTCTTTGTGCGATCGAAGAAGACCGAGCTCCCAGTCATAGTGCCGCAAACAACCTGCGTTCGTTGGAGCTTGCTTTTGCAGGGATAGCCAGCGCGAACACCTGTCGCGTTATCGATGTCGGGACAGTCAGAACTGCTTAGTATTTCACGGAATTTGCGCCATGGAATGCTGGTGATCGTGCCTGATCGAATTCGCAGGCACATACCATTTCTCGCGAAGTGAAATACAATAGGTCGATCATGGCCGAAGAACTCGTATCACTATCCGACTATCCCGACCAATTTCAAGCCGAAGCGATTCGAATTCGCTTGGAGGCGGCTGGTATTCAAGTCATTGTGACGGGGACGGATGCGGCGACGGCACTCAGCATGGGCGGCGCGGGAACGGACCGATTGGTCCGCGTCGAAGTCGCCAAAGCCGATTACGAAAAGGCCATGAAGTTGCTGTTGGAGGACAAGGAGCGATTGGAGTCCGCTTCGCCCTGGATCTGTTCGAGATGTGATGAACAGAATGAACCCGCGTTTGAAGTCTGCTGGGGTTGCAATAAAACTCAAACAGAAGACGACAAGCTGGGACGACGTGACGATCTAGATGAGTCCACGGCATTAGAGCCAGATGACATTTCAGTAGAATCCGGTCGTTCGGATACGAAACGCTTAGGCACAACGAACGACTCCAACCCGTTTCGTCCCGTGTTAATCGACGGCAAAGCAGAAGGTGGCGCGTTACCCCAAAACTCGGATAAAACCGAATACACCTATGTCGCAACCGAAGCACAAGAAGAATCTGTGCGACG
>CAZZDZ010000676.1:0-2295 GCA_964652675.1 uncultured Pirellulaceae bacterium | reverse complement strand
GTGAAAATTACGGTTTCTCTTTTCGCATCATTGGCGTTTCGAGTGGCGAAAACGCTGATTTTCGCCGACTTGAGTTATTTAGGGCCTTTCAATGGATTTTCGCGCCGCGTAAGTCCAGTTGGTTGGCCTGGGTAAAAACGCACAATCAATTCGGCCCTTCCCACACTTCTCCTGTCCCACGGTAGTCAATGTCTGACGCGATTCGTAACTTGGCTCGTCGTATCGCCGATGGCGATCGTGGAGACCGACGCCCCAGCACGGCACTCAATTTGCCGCTTATCGGAATCGTTGTTGCCGCTACTTTGATGCTGCTCTACACGATGTTTTATCGCGTAGATGCTAGCGATCAAGGAATCGTGTTGCGATTTGGCAAGCACCAGCGAACCGTCGAACCGGGATTGCAGATAAAAATGCCCTGGCCGATCGAAAGTGTTTACACGGTTCCCGTTCGCAGAATTCAGACGTTGGAGTTTGGGTTTCGTACGGTAGCGGCCGGACGAACGACTTCCTATGCGTCGAAAGATTCCGGCATGAACGATGTCGCCGATATGCTGACCGGTGACTTGAATTTGGCACATGTCGAATGGATCGTTCAATTCCGAATTCAAGACGCCTATCAATCGTTGTTCAACATCGGGACCGGCGATGGTCCATTTTGGGACACCATGCGAAACAGCGAAATCAATCCCGCGATTCCCGACACGATTCAAGACGTTAGTGAAACGGTGATGCGAAAATTGGTCGGTGACCGAAGCGTCGACGCCGTGTTGACGATGGGACGCGAAGAAATTGCTTCGGAAGCCAAACGCGAAATCCAAGTGATGCTGGACAACTTTGAAACGGGCGTCGAAGTCATCACGGTCAAGCTGCAAACGACTTCGCCACCCGAACCAGTCAAAGATGCGTTTCAAAACGTCAACCGCGCCCGCCAAAACAAAGAACGCGTGGTCAACGAAGCCGAAGGTGAGCGGAACCGACAGATTCCGGCTGCACGTGGTAAACGTGATCAAATGATCTCAGAAGCGGAGGGCTATCGCGAGATGGTCGTCAAAGAAACAACCGGCCTGGTGCAAGCCTACAACGCAAAACTGGCCGAGTACGAAAAGGCACCCGAGATTACGAAGCAACGTTTGTACTTGGAAGCGATGGAAGAAGTGTTGGGATCGGTTGGCAGTAAAACCATCATTGACGAATCAGTCAATCGCATGCTGCCCATTCTGAATCTTAATGGCGACGGTCAGAACCAGAATCCATTGCGAGGGAAATAACGATGAAGTTCAAAATCTATCTCGGCGGTATCGTCTGCGTCTGCCTAGCCGTGCTTTTTTACGTGCTCACTTTTGTTGTTTCCGAAGGCAAGCAGGCTGTGATCACACAGTTTGGTCGTCCCGTGCGATTCGTTTCTGATCCGGGGATACACTGGCGACTACCAGTGATTCAATCGATCACGTATCTGGACAAAAAGCTGCTGCCATGGGACGGAGCTCCCGAGAACATGCAGACGCGAGACAAGAAGCGAATTTTTGTCGACTGTTGGGCTCGTTGGCGAATCACGGGATTGGAAACGTTTTATACAAACGTTCGTTCCGAGCAAAAGGGGCAAAAGATATTGGATGACATCGTCGATTCGGCCGTTCGCGACGTGATCGCTAGAAACAATCTGATCGACTTGGTGCGAACAACCAACGAAAAACTGGTTTACGAAACCGAAGAGTTAGAACGTAGCGCGACCGCTCGTGATACCGTCACGACAGGGCGTGAAAAGATCGAGAAAGAAATTCTGCGAGTCGCCAGTTCGGATTTGCAACAGCGATACGGAATAGAACTGACCGCCGTACACATCAAACGCGTCAAGTACAACGACCGCGTCCGCGACACGGTCTACGAACGCATGCGCAGCGAACGCCAACGAGTCGCGCAACTGTTCGAATCAGAAGCCCAAGAAGACGGCAACAAGATCATGGGCCTGACGAAAAAGGAATTGGACGAAATTGACGGCGAGATGAAACAGCGCAGTACGGAGATCCGAGGATTGGCGGACGCGGAAGTTATCAAGATGACGGCCGAAGCGTACAGCAAGGACCCAGAGTTTTACGAGTTCTTGCAGCGTCTGGAGATGTACAAGATGGCATTGAAATCAGATACAAATTTGGTGCTTTCGACTGACAGCGATCTGTTTCGACTATTCAAAACGACTCAGCCAAGAGCGACTGCGCAACCCGCCCCAGCAGACACGCCCCAGTAGCCCTGGCGTGTATCGAGAAGGCCGTAGCGGAAGTCGTCAAGACTTTCGGC
>CAZZDZ010000675.1:0-2298 GCA_964652675.1 uncultured Pirellulaceae bacterium | reverse complement strand
CACCCAATCGATCGATCGAATCTCGATATTTTTTTGCAAAAGCGCAACTCCAAAAGCGTTAGCGAGGGACAATCAATTTTGACTCGGTCCCTCGCTAACGCTTCGGGTTACCAAAAATTCACAGCGCTATCGAACGTTGTAAGCGGTCAGCGTGTGTTGATCGCGAATGTACATCACGCCACCGGCGATTACTGGATGGGCCCAGCTTGGTCTTCCCTGACTTTCGATTTCGATCAACCCGCGTTCCCGGTAGTCTTCGGGAGTGGCTTCGACTAAAGCCAATTTTTGTTTTTCGCTCAGCACGTACAGCATGCCGTCGGCTGCGGCCAGTGATCCTTTTCCAACACTGCGGTCTTGCCAAGCGATATCGCCCGTCAAAAAATTGACGCACATCAAAGTGCCGCCACCGTTTGTGTACATGTAGTCGCCGATCTTAATGATGCCACCGTGGTGGATCGCCATCTTTTTCTCAAAGTAAACTTCTTCTGCTTTCTGCTTTTCACCATCGTTGGTGATCTTTGCCAATCCGCCCCCGGTTCCATACGCACTGGCGGCGAATACGTGGTCGGCGTGGACAACGGGCGTGCAGCAATTGGCCGTAGAGTTGTTCGCTCCGTCGTATTGCCAGAGCAGTTTGCCGGTGTCGATCGAGACACCAAACATGCTCTGGCGCGCGAACTGAACGATTTGGCGTTTGCCCGCGATGGTGGTCACGATGGGCGACGAGTAGTGAGCTTTTTCTTTGATGTCGGTGCTGCGCCAAACCACGTCGCCGGTCATTTTGTCCAGCGCTGCCAGGGTTCCGTCGTCACCACCGGGGGTGACGATCACCCAATCGTCCACGACTAGCGGCGACTCGGAGTATCCCCATCCTGGTCGGCTGCCGCCCAAGTCATTGGTCAAACTGACGTACCAGATATTCTTGCCAGTTCGCAGATCCAAACAGGACAAGTCACCATTGCCGCCTTCGGCATAGACTCGATCGCCGTCGATCGTGGGCGTGCCGCGCGGACCGTCACCTTGCCCGTTACGGTAACCGCCGTAGTAAGAACTCAGTTCGCTGCGTGTCAGTTGGCCGTCACCTCTGGACACGTGCTTTTCGTAATAGCTAACGAACTCCGCGGACGAAATCTGACCATCTTGTCCGCGTTCACGTTTGCTAAGGTAGGTTTGAACTTCGTCGCGTGTTAGGACCTGATCGCCGCGGCGCGAATCGGGAAGTCGCTTATCGGCTTTGGAAAAGATTGCATTGGTATAGTTGTCTCTCGCTTCTTTTTTGTCGATTTTGCCATCGGAGTTTGCGTCAGCAACTGCGAACAAATCATTTGTTCGCTGCTTGGCCAGTTCAGCAGCTTGTTGTTTGTTCATGTTCGCGGCGGAATCCATCTTGCTAACGTGATCGCGATACAACTTGCCCGCTTCGCTGAAAACCAACTGCCCGTCGCTATTGTTGTCCAACGATGCAAATAATTTCTTGGCCCGCTGCGAGATCGGCTGTCCATCGCCACGATCGTATTGGTAGAAATCCCAGCCGAACTTGGTTAACGCTTCGGTTTCGTCAACCGTTCCGTCTTCGTTGGCGTCCAGTTTGGCATACTGCTCGTTGACTTTAGCCTGCAACGCTTCGGCGACCGGTCCAGGTTGCGTCGCCCAAACTCGCGCACCATTTTTGCGATTCAACGCGATCGTATGTTCGACGCCGTCCAAGTCGCCCATCGTGACAATCAGATCATCTTTGATCGCAACGCTACTGTACCCGGCACCAATGTTCTCAATCCGCCAACGCACTTCGGGTCCTTCTGCGGGCCATTGCTTCAGTAGTCCCTTGTCCGCAGACATGCCGTCGCGATTCGCGCCGCGCCATTGCGGAAAATCGTCGGGGCCAGCTGGCAATTGAGCTTGCACGACAGCAAGCGGCAACAAAATCATTAACAGTGCGAAGCAACGCATTGAAGAATCCTTTTTTAAGGTGGGGCACGTCAAAGGAAACGGGAGGGAGCGAAATTATAATCGCTACGAGATCGCGCAGAGGGCAACTGAGTATCCAAAATGAGGCAATTTTGAATTATCAGCGGCAAAGCGCTCGTGGTGCAAAACCGATTCGAGCGCAGCGAAACGTCAAGAGTTTCGGTAAACCGAGAGGGAGCGAAAGCCTTGAGACTCTCGCGAACGTCTTTTAGTCAACGTCGACTAAGTCGGATCAAGTATCGATCAGGTCTTCTGGACTTAAGATTGGGACCGCATTTTCTTCGGTCTCCTGCTTTTCTCGCCAAGGCTTGCTGGCCTTGTAGCTTTCCA
>CAZZDZ010000674.1:0-2307 GCA_964652675.1 uncultured Pirellulaceae bacterium | reverse complement strand
CCTGGAGCAACGCACCAAAGGTTGCTTCGATTCTTGTGAAACGCGGAGCTGATCTAGAAACAAGTGATGAATCTTGGCAAAATACTCCGCTTGCGTGGTGTTGCTGGTGGGGAAACGCAGAGGTCGCAGAAATATTGATCGATGCTGGAGCGCAAACGAAACACTACGCCAAAATGGCTGCGAACTGTAAAAAGAACAACCCCAGGCCGCTTGGCGCGCCAGAGGATTTTGACCGCATTGTCGAATTGATCGAAAAAGCCAAGGAACAAAAAAAGTAGCTGGTGAATCTCTTGCTACTCAGAACTCTTGCTACTCGGAACACTGGACGACCGTTTTTTTGCGATCGGAATCACAATAATTGTTGCCGTTTCGGTCGGGCTACGTCGCTCGGAGATCGACGGCTACTTTTGCATAGCAAGCGTCTGACCGCGGCTATTTGCTGGCTCTACGTTGCCGACGAAGCCCAACCACACCGGCAAGCAACATCAATGCCAGTGAGGATGGTTCGGGCACTGCCGTAGTCGCTGATGCGTTTGCAAACCCGATGTCTTGCAAAAACGCGACGTCCAGATCCGTCAAGAACGTTCTTGTCCCCAATTCGGGTCCGTCTGAACTCAAGGCGACTTCTTGTACCGAACCATCTACAATACTTGTGCTAAGAACATTGT
This sequence comes from uncultured Pirellulaceae bacterium, assembly GCA_964652675.1. GTDB lineage: Bacteria > Planctomycetota > Planctomycetia > Pirellulales > Pirellulaceae > K23-9. The sequence goes on along the minus strand of CAZZDZ010000674.1, from coordinate 1,639 downwards.
TCGCAATGCGAGTGCCGTTACTATCGATGATGCCAGATCCTGTACCGTTCAGGGCGATCACGTTTGCCCCCGTCCAGTCGTTGCCCTGCACAAGATCGTTATAAGATATTGACGTACCGAAACCGATCGAAGTCAATACTTCTGTCAACGCCACGCTATACAAGTCACGCTTGCCGGCTTCTACAGCAGTCGTGTGATCGAAATGCCAGTTGTCGAAATCGGTTACACCATCGTCGTTGGTATCGCTGTCAAACGATACGCTGGCAACCGTGGGGCCAACGTTAAAATCGTCGCCTCCAAATGCGCCTTCTAAAGTACTAACGACGGGGCCATCACCTCGCCCCCAAACGGCTGCCGCCTGTGCATTTGCGCTGGCGACGGCGACCGCAAGATCGGCTGGGCCTGCTGACACAACGACGCCACTATACACAGCCGCCCCTGGCGTTCCCGCGCCGCGCGCTACTCCGTCAAGGTGTCGTACACCGGCGTAGACGCGTATCTCGTTTGCCGCGAGAGCCGCGATCGGTGTTATAGTGGGGCCGATTCCCGTTGTCGGATTTGTGAATTCGAATTCAAAATCCAGCTCCACGAACGAGCCACCCGGAGCCGTTACAGTCACTCGGTCGGTTGTGGCAGTACCGGCAAAATTCAGAACTGCATTGACGTCGGCGACGGCCGCTTCGACCGCTGCTCTAGCAGTCGCGTTGGTTGCGAAATACGAGTCGTGCGTGTAGTCCAAGATGACTTCCGCTTGCAACGGAAACGATAGCAGCAAAACAATGAAGCTAGCAAGAAAGTCTCGAGTTCGCATCCTAAGTTCTTTTCCAATTCGAATAAACTATGAGGGGAACCGATCGCACGATCAGCCACGCGTCTACTTTCAGAAACTTAGACTTCACAGAATTGGTCTCGGCATTACCCTAGCCCGATATTCAGTCACGAGTCAATATTTTGTTGGGCAGTCAATTTGAAGGTCCCCAATCCCCCATCGCAGAACGCTGTCGACCAGCGTAGCACGTTGTCGATACGCGATTGAAGGGTACCTGCGTTTTAAACGCATACGCAAATTCTCCGGTTCGTTCTTCGATGGAACCAATGGAGAAAGCGCAGTGAGTTGAAATCTGGCTTTGAACCGCAACCTACTCGCCAAGTAGCAGACGCATCTTTTCGGCCTTCTCTTTCGGCATCGAATCCAAGAACGGACGCACGGTGAAGTTGCCGTACATGGTGGAGTCGTAGAAGAAAAGCCAGTCAGAGATTTCCGTCTTCTTGACCGTTTTGCTTTCTCCCATCGACGCGTTGGAAACAATGGTGGGTGCGTTGTTGATTTTGCCCGTGAAATTTCCGTCTGCAAAAGTGACTTCGGTCAACCAAACGTGTTCGATTTTATCGCCGTCTTTCAACGCAATTTTGACTGCGTGGTCCTTGCCCGCTGGATCGGCCAGTTCATTCACAAAGAAATCGACTTCGTTGCGAGCCTTTTCAATCGCTTTAGCCATTTCGGTTTCGTCATGCCCGACATTCATCAGGCTTTCGGGCGACTTCTTTCCACACCCAACCACACAGGTTGCCAACAACAATAAAGCGATCAATCTCATCAAACGGTTTCCAATTTTTCGCAACGGATGCATGTCATCTA
>CAZZDZ010000673.1:0-2312 GCA_964652675.1 uncultured Pirellulaceae bacterium | reverse complement strand
TCGCAGCGAGGGACAAGAAGTTGTGCTTGCGATTCGGTTGTCGCGAACATTTTTTGATTCGCTCTTACAACAAACCGTGCCATCGTCGTTTACTTCCGCCCTCTTTCGCGACCGTGATGAATGGAAAGACGCGGTTGATCGCTCCAACGTGCGTCTGCAATGGGACCCCGATCACACACCTACAGGTGACAAGTGCGAGCGACGGGCAATTCAACTCGGTCTGCGAGGCGAAGTGCTGGAAGCGTACGGAAAACGCGAGCCAATCGAAATTATCGATGTCAGCAAGTTCGTAGCCCAGCAACGCCAGAACATCGCTGGCCGCAAGAATGGCGGCTTGTTAACTCCAGTCGAGAATGCGTACATGCCCGAGAACCAAGCGATTGCGCAACACATCGGCTTGGAGACGTAACGGTACGAAAGGGAATGCGCATCTACTATTTATCCAAGCTTGCTAGATACTAGGCTGCTTGGCTTAGAAGCCCCCAATCTGTTCACCACCCGCGGAGGTCAACATTTTTTTGAACAACTCTTGATCAACCGAATGAGTCATGAAAATCACCGCGCCGTCGTACATCAGCACGTTAAAGCCTCCTTGGTGAACGTGACCCATTTGCGAAATGGGATCATCCATGTCCAGTTCCATGATTTCCGGTTTGCTCCAAACCACTGCTTCGCTGCGATCTGCTTCCACGACCGCCAGGGTGTTGCTAAGCCCGTCCGTAATATCACGGAACCTGGATTTTCCATCCGGCTTCATCCCGAATTCCTCGCCGATTAAAGCTCGAAAAACCGTTTTGCCTGGCTCAAGCGGTAAACTGGGATCCTCGAACACCGGGATCAACATGTCAGCAAACTGGATGTTGTGTTCACTATCCCATGGTTCATCCAAGTGAAACTGCTCGTACAACGCTTGCTGTTCAATGAACGGTAAAATCGCGACTCGCCAGCTAAGTAACGGCTTGCCGTCCTTATCAACAATGGGACCTGGAATGCGTTTGTAGGCGGAGTGATAGTTGTGAATTGCCAATCCGATTTGTTTCAGGTTATTGGAGGCGGACACGCGACGTGCTGCTTCGCGAGCTGCCTGAACCGCTGGCAGCAAGAGGCCAACCAAAACGCCAGCAGCTGCGATCGACATATTCGCTTCGACATTCAAAACCACGCGGTCGTTGTCTTGTTCCAGCTTTAGAACATCGTTGATGTAGTTGGCGATTCGCAAAACGTAGGCACGCTGGGCGTCTGGTACGCGTCCCTTTCCACGAATTTCTTCGTTGATTTTGGCGAGCGCCATGCTGCGTCCTGTCTTGATGCCACGTTCCAGAATTCCGATCAAACGTTGCGAATCCTCGGCATTCTCGCAGACCAATTCCAACTGCATTTGAGACGCCATGAACGAGCCTTCGCTCTCGACGATGATTGACTGAACCAGATCAGGGATATCCAGCAACTCCTCGAATTGTGGAGGAATTTCGTTGCGAGCATCTTCGACAAATTTTGCAAACAGCGGGCGGACATTTTCCATCGAAAATACCATTTGCGAATCAAAATCACCCATCGGGTTTTCTCTTATCAAATCGGCGACGGGGCCATCTCCGTTAGGAGCATCCAGCATGGGTTCAAAAAATGTCTCCGTTGCAACGATGACTTTTCGCGGCGTCAGAGCGTGAACGAACATTGCTGGTCGCGATTGAGCAAGGACGTAAACTTTTTTGCCGGCGACCATTCGTGTCTTGGCGGGGTCCAGCATCTGTGGCGAAATGTTCGCTGGGTCAAAGTCTTGTGAAAGCGTTACGACGAAACCCATCGGAGAGTTACCCGGGGCTTGTGGCAAACCCGATACAGATTTGACCTCCACCAAAGTCATTGGATCCAAACCAAGTTTTTCTTTGCTCCAAGCCTGGGCGACCTCGACAGGCAACCATTCCAGTTCGGGCATTTCCAAAAACGATTTGACATTCATTCGCGACGCCGTCAATGCGCCCGCTGGGACGTACTGGGCACCGGTACTCGTGATACCACTTTGAGCTTTTGTGGTGTTGTCGATGCAAAGTGCGAAAATAAGGCAAGCCGCCAGAATGGTTCGCGAAAAAGTTTGTTGTGCCGTCATGGATTGACCTAGATCTAAATCGTGAAGGAAAGTGCCCGAATCGATGAGGCCGCTGTTTGCGTATTCGTTGGCCCGATAGAGAGTTTATCCGATATCTCGCAGTCGGTGTGGCTGATTGGTAGGGTATTGGGTGCTGTGATAGGGCAATTCTGTCGACAAACGGGTTTTCAGATAAACTGGCTTTCTGAAATCGCGAAGCCTCGAT
>CAZZDZ010000672.1:0-2321 GCA_964652675.1 uncultured Pirellulaceae bacterium | reverse complement strand
TGACTTGAGGGGCAGAACCGGCATTTGCCCGGTGGGGCAGTTACAATCTTGATCAGGTTGTCACTGCCCTTTTTCGATTGGACCCAACGTGCCACGTATCACCACTTTCTTACTGCTGTTTTTCGTCAGCGCTACCAATCTGCAGGCGGCGGACAAACCTAATATTCTGTGGTTGTTCGCCGAAGACACGTCTCCTTGGATGGGTTGCTACGGCGACAAAGTCAATCAAGGCCACACCCCGCACATTGATTCGCTTGCCGAGAGGGGCATTCGGTTTTCGCGAGCCTTTGTGCCGGCGCCGGTCTGTTCGGCTTGTCGATCCGCGTTGATGGGTGGCCAGAACCAAATTCGATTCAACGCTCATGAACATCGCAGTTCACGCGGCACGGCAAAATTGCAACTGCCACCATCGATCAAGTTGCTACCTCAACTGGTCAAAGAAAATGGCTACTTTACGTTCAACCTTGGCAAAAGCGATTACAACTTCGTTTGGGACAACAAGGCGACGTATTCACTTGAAGAAAAGAACCGCGCCAACATTCCTTGGGACAAATTGAAAGCGAGCCAGCCGTTTTTTGGACAGATTCAAACGGCAGGCGGAAAGAACAAGACTCAAAATTTTCCCAAGCAACGCAAGGCCGATCCACAGGAAGTGACGGTGCCTGCAGACTATCCTCAAAACGATCTTTATCGTGAAGTCGTCGCGCAACACTACGACGCGATTCGCAAGGACGACGATTTCATTGGGACGGTGTTGGCGGGCTTGAAAGAATCCGGTTTGGATGACAACACGATCATCGTTTACTTTGGCGATCATGGTGCCAATAACTTGTTGCGTCACAAACAAATGCCAACCGAAGGCGGTTTGCATGTGCCGTTTATCATTTCAGGTTCGCAGAAATTCATTCCAGCTCCCAGCGTGCGCGATGACTTGGTGAACATGCTGGATCTTTCAGCGACCACATTGAAGTGGGCTGGTGTAAAGATTCCCAAGCGATACGAAGGCCAGGATTTGTTCGGTGACAAAGTCATCCCGCGCGGTTACGTGTTTGCAGCCAAAGACAGATTGGATCACACGATTGACCGGGTCCGCACCGTTCGCAGTGACCGCTTTCGATATACGCGTAACTACAAAACGGATCGGATTTTTTTGCAGCCCCAGTACCGGGACAAACAGCCGTACACCAAGAACTTGCGCGAACTCTATGCGTCCGGAAAACTATCACCTAAGTTGACGGAAATCTATTTTGGCGAACGACCAGCCGAAGAGCTATATGATGTCAAGAAGGATCCCGCGCAAGTCAATAACTTGATCAACGATCCCGCCTTCAAGGAGGTCGTCGCCGAGCATCGCAAACAACTGGACGATTGGATCGCCAAGGGTGACGCAGGAGAAGGCGAAGAGTCTGCAGAAGAAATGGCTTATCAGGCAAAAGGGCACAAATGGGGCGCAGCGGTGAATCCCGAATACGAAGTGGTCCGCACAGACGGTGACGGCGACGGTTTGTCGGACGCATGGGAAAAAATCAATGGCCGCGATCCAAGCGACGGCAAACTGCAATTTCTGTTCGACTGTGGCGGCTGGCAAACCGAAGGCTGGAAAGGAAGCAAGCCAATGGGAAACATCGCAGGCCGCTTGGGATTTCTGGATTTTGTATTGCCAAACGGAAAAGGCACGCTGGTGCGATCTGGATTGAAACTGGATGCGACGAAACTCTCAAACTCACTTGCAATCAAGATCCGTTCGTCCAAAAAGCTAACCGTGCAAGTTTCAGCAAGACAAAAGGGAGCCAACGAATTCACCCCGTTATCCTACGAAGCGGAAGCGTTTTCTGCGGGCCAAATCGCACAGAACAAGAGCTTTAGTGAACACCAGTTCTTATGGCCATCCAATCTGCTCCAAGGCACAATCGAATCGCTGCAAATCAAATTCGACGGCAGCGACGGTGCGTTTGTCGAAATTGATTCGATTCAATCAAAGTAGTGGCGGCAAATTTATTGGTGAGTTTGGGCGGTCGGTGTTATAAATAAGACATGAACCGACAAACTCTCTTGCTCGTCTTTTTGCTGCTTTGGATGCCGTTTTCTTGGGCAGCCGATGCGCCGACTTCGATGGATCAAGCGGTTGCCGATATCAACGAAATGATGTCGGCCGCCTGGAAGAACGATTCGGTTACTCCGGCTGATAAAAGCAGCGACGCGGAATTTTGTCGACGCGTTTGGTTGGACCTTGCTGGCGTCGCACCGCCCATCTCCGAGATACGGAGTTTTCTGAAAGACACCAGCGTCGACAAGCGATCCAAGTTGATCGACCGACTGTT
>CAZZDZ010000671.1:0-2340 GCA_964652675.1 uncultured Pirellulaceae bacterium | reverse complement strand
TTTGGGACCAGAAGGTCGCAGGTTCGAATCCTGTCGCCCCGACTTAGAAACGCCGCAAATCGCATGGTTTGTGGCGTTTTTTCGTGCGCGGACAAAAGGCCAAAAAGCGGGGTGATACGAAACTGATACGAAAAAGCACGTTAGTCCCGAAGGGACGGCACGCTGTAGCCACGGGTGCAAACCCGTGGTTCGTTTGATCAACACGATCAACAAGCCCCGAAGGGGCGACATGAATTGACTGCGCGACGGTTCCTATCGTCCCTTCGGGACTAACATCGCGTTGGCGGTCCCGGTTCCAGCTGGCGCCCATGGCTACATCATGCCGCCACTTCGTGGCTAAGGATTCCGGGCGCCACGTCGTGACTGAATCATGACCGGGGGTGCGCACTTTAGTCCAGAAGGGACTGTTACTCCCTTCTCGGTCTGCAAAAACTGAACAGCCTTGCGCGGTTGCGCCTTTAGCAACCGGGGGTCTTGGAGTGGGCGTTCTGTGGGAAATCGAAGGTTAACACTAGCGGCTGGGTGCCTGTGTTTGCGATTTCGACGCCACCGTTTGATAACGCCGCTTGGGTGATGAATCCGATCTCGGGATAGAGCTCTCCAAGAACCATGTCTTGGTGATAGTTCACTTCTAGCTTTCCAACCCGGCCGCTGCCTCCGTTGGTGTGGAACAATGCTGGACTATCAGGGCAAAAATTTGTTTTGGCGCCTGGCTGCAATGTTAGTCGCAGTATCGAGCACTTTTGATCGCCTAGGAAATCACCGTAGATGACCCACTTTGCGTCGACGCCGTCACCTGCAAATTCGTCAGCTGTGATGGCCGGACGCCTGTTCTTCATGACGAATTCGGGATCCTGGTTGGCTTCGAAGTCGAATTTTTCGACCAGGTAGTCCCAGTCTTCGTGACGATCCTTTGGATAGTCCTCTTCTCTACATGCGTAAAACGCGTCGGCTGCTCCGATACGTCCATCAAGCGTCAGGTCCTCGGCCAAGAAGTGCTCGTCCATCGTGACGTGCAGCTCGTGCGTGCAAAGGTCCGTTGGCGAGTGCAGCACACCGTTGGGCATCACAAAGCCATTGTCTAGCTGCATCATCACGTGCGGCGACAAATGTCGAACTCCGTTGTAATCGCCTTGCCCGAAACTTTTCATGCAGGCAAGAAACTGATCCTTGCTGACGAACGGGTACAAACCCATCGCCGTGGTGTGGTAGTGAGACGGACTCACTCCAGGATTGTCGAAAGAGTTGATGTCGTACACTTCCCACTTTGACCAGTGAAGGTGATGTGGGATTGGGTTCAGGTTGTCAAACTTCTTTGACACGATCGGCCAAGTCGGGTCTCCATAAAGCGATTTCGCAAACGCCGTCACTTTCTCTCCCATGACCGTTTCGGGTTTGGCGACGATCAAATCCTGCAACGAGATGACTTGCCCGCTGGGGGTCAGTACGTGCGATTCGCCTTCACGAAACGGGGCTTTGTTCGTGCGAGTATCGATGACACCGGTCACGATGGGTACCGTGCAACACATCCAGACTTCATCGAGCCCCGTCCCGTTCATGTATTCGGGGTAGTACGATTTCGCATCAAGGCGAAGGCGTTTGCCCGGCGTACAAAATGTCCGACCGGCGTAGCGGTGTATTAGCTGCAAGACACCGTCGTTCTGATTGAGGCAGTCATCGAGAATCGAATCCGATCCTCCGTCGGTTCCATCGATTACGTCTTGTTGGGGGTACTCATGCAATTTGTCGGAGAGAATTGACGCCATGGATATTGAACCTCAATGAATCTAAAGAAGCGTGTCGGTTCCAAAAAAGTTTTGGAGCGTTGATAGTAAACGGCTTTTGCTAAAACACAACGAGATTGACCAAGAAGATTGACCAAGAATCAGAACGACCTGAAGTGCTAATTAACCTAAGCAGTTTAAGAAAAGACGCCCAGAAGGGAATCAGGGGTCTGTGCGTCGTTGTCTTTCTTTTTGCCCTGGGTGAAGTGAGCCGACGGGCGCTCGCCCCGTTTGTTTGCGTAAATTGCGTGGTCACCGGGATTAGCGTCTGTGGCAAATCATTGTATGAAGCTAATTCGAGACTGTGAATCTCCGGAAGTAACCCCACGTAAGTTTTGGAGTTGTGCTTTTGCCTCTGGGCATTGGTTTTTGGTAACCCGAAGCGTGAGCGAAGGACCGAGTTAAGATTGATTGTCCCTCGCTCACGCTTTTTGAAGTTGCGCTTTTTGGGAGTGCTGAATTGTTCAACACGACAAACTACGGCATCACCACAAGAAGAGAGACCATTCAGGAAATGATATTGCACCGCAATTCGCCAGCCACGAAGTGGCGATAG
>CAZZDZ010000670.1:0-2346 GCA_964652675.1 uncultured Pirellulaceae bacterium | reverse complement strand
TCAAACGTAAGCCCCTTTTCACAAATCGCAATCGCTTTTTGCAAGTTCATCTGCTCCAGAAACCCGCTTGAGTGACTGATGGAATTCCAAGACGAATGAGACTAGCGTTTTTCTCAGTGAACCGAACGCAAAGCCCCACTGATTTTAGTATGGCTGCCAATCCCTACGCCTCCAGGACATGTGCGGAAGTCGCTCGCCAGAAAAAGCAAATGCCGTAAGAACACGCCAAATCACGTCAGAGTCAAAGCTCGGCACATCAAAACGCATTCCAAAATTAAGCGAACAGCGGATATTTTTTTTTAAAAAAGGGGCTGTTTTTTCAGCTGGTTTCATATCACAATTACGCGTTAATTGACGAGAAGTTCTTTTCTCTTCTTTGAAAACAGTTTTTCATCGCGCCTGCGTAACTGGCGTTGGTGTTATTGTTCTCTTTCTTTCTTTTCCAATTGGATAAAAATGATTAAAACACGTTTTTCCCGTTATCGCGGCTTCACTCTGGTGGAGCTGCTTGTCGTAATTGCCATTATTGGCATCTTGGTTGGCTTGCTCCTGCCGGCTGTGCAAGCCGCTCGAGAGGCTGCTCGCAGAATGAGCTGCAGTAACAATTTCAAGCAAATTGGTCTTGCTATTCACAACTATCACTCGGCCTTCAAGCAGTTGCCAGCGCACGGTGGCGGTACTACTGGCGATGAGCCTTCCGAGCCCATTGGATTCCGTGATCGAAACAATGGGGAAGATGGCTTCAATGACTCGCGGCTAAGCATGCTGGTTGGTATTTTGCCGTTCGTTGAACAACAGGGACTCTGGGAACAGATTTCGAATCCAAGCCTCGAAGGTGGAACTTGGAATGCGATGGGACCAACTCCAGATCGCATCGCGTATGAACCGTGGGCTACTGACATTCCGACTTTACGTTGCCCAAGTGACCCAGGCGTAGGCCTTCCTTCACTGGGCCGTACCAATTACGGAGCGTGCATGGGAGATTCGACTTGGTTTTCACAGACTCTTACGCATGGCTCCGCAGATGGCGGTGGCGAGGAGTCACTCTATGCGGAGCACGAACGCGCTGCGAAACGTGGTTTCTTCGTTTTGTTTGGTAAATCACGTTTTCGAGACGTGCTTGATGGTTTGTCAAACACAGTTGCGATGGGCGAAATGATCACCTATCTGGGCGACAACGATGCTCGTGGTGGAACCATCGAATCAGACGGTAGCGGCACCGATATCGGTAGTAATGATGCTTCAGCTACCTCGATTCGTGAAAACCCAGCATTCTGTCAACCTTTTGTTGATCCCGAACGTCCCCGATTCTGGAGCATGCCTATCGAACGACAGGAGGAAACAAGGGGATACCGCTGGGCTTCTGCAACTCCACTGTTTTCAGGGACGTTCACGATCCTGCCGCCCAACCGTGAGGTGTGTGGTCGAGAAAACCCTCTGGCGACTGCGAATATTTCCACGATGTCGAGTCAACACGTCGGTGGATGCCACATCCTAATGGGTGATGGCGCTGTCGTTTTTGTCACCGATTCTATCGAAGCCGGAAATAGCAACGCTCCTTCGGTCTGGCGTGATGGAACGGGCGATAGTGCCCCTGGGTCGATGAGCCCATACGGATTATGGGGTTCGCTCGGTACTCGTGCTTCGAAAGAACCGATCGAAGAGCAGCTCAATCAGTAAAGTAGTCGGAACGGCTTGATTACTCGGTGTCGGCGGAGCCCTCAAGGGCTCCGCCGACTCTTTTTATTTTTCTCTTTCAGCATTTTTGAATACCAAACTAGTTATATGAAGCTTCTGTATACCCTACTTGTCTGTTTGATCCTGGTTGGTTTCGTCGGATGTGGCGGAGGTGGTGACGCATCGAGCGTCTTGGAAGGCAAGTCTGATTCTGATCGTCAATCCGAGATCGACAACTACAACAAGATGCGAGATTCGTATGCAGAGGAAGATGCAGCGGAGGAGTAAGGAAAGACGAAGGTGTCTGAGCAGCCTTAAACCTTGTCAAAGAACAAAACGAAGTTTTTGTTCGGCATCAAGGCTATCCAGGTGATATAAGCGTGGTCGTTCTGATGGAAAACGACTCGCTTTGTCGGTTATGCGCATGCTGAAGGAGCATCGATTCCAGTAGTTATTGACTCTCCAAGCCTGCGCCAGATCAAATGGCGTGTCAATAATTTGCGCGTCGGGAAGGGGCGGTTTTTGAGATGAAGCGTTTTCTTCTATTGAGCCTTTGTTTGCGGCTATTTCCAGTGCACTCCATTGTCAAGTTGTTCTTGCCCAAGGATCGCTGCCAGACCTTCAACAGGCGATGAAGATTTCGTCGGAGTCCGGGCGCCCCATTTTGCG
>CAZZDZ010000669.1:0-2355 GCA_964652675.1 uncultured Pirellulaceae bacterium | reverse complement strand
ACATACGGGTGACCGTGGCAACCAAGATCACCCCAGCCCCAATCGTCTGAAAAGATAAAGACAATGTTCGGCTTGACCGATTGTTCGGCAACGCAATTTCGCGTCCCAAACAATGAAAGCAATACAACGAGAAGTAAAAGGAACTTTGAGCGAGGCATGTTTCGTCGTTCTTGAAGGTAACGGGTGGGAGTCAAGATCCTATTCTAAATCGAAGGTCAGGATGTGTTTTACGTGTCTTACCCCGTAAAAGCCGGACAAGGCGGTGCCGTGTCGAAGCACCACGCCGGCGTTGCGATAGCAAATGCACGAACACGTAAACGCTCGGCGAACTTTTGAAAGCAGGATCACTCTGGAGTGATCTGCTTGTTTGCCGTATTTCTGAGCATTCCGCACCGCATTTCATCATCTTTCTATTCCGACCTACCCAGCTAGGTAGTCCAAGATGACCCATCCAATCAGCTTTTTCGTCGCTCTCGTTTCACGATACGCTCCGACCGTGTTCGCCATCACAATCTTGCTTGGGTTGTGTCGACCGTGCACTGGACAAGGTGTTGTGTATCAGCAAGCCGGCCCGACGATCTATTCTTCGCCGCAAACCAGTTCACCGGTCTACGCGTCGTCGCCAACGGGTTCAACGATAATCTCATCGCCCCACTCAATAGGCCAGCTACAGCCACCGCCATTGAGCGATTCGCATCAAGTCTTTTCCAACACGGTTTTCCCAGCACACGCAACAAATTCGTCGTTACCAGTGGTGATGGATTCAACACCATTTACGCAACCAACCCAGCACCCGTATCAGCACACCTACCAGAACTCGACGGTGTTGCCGCGTGCCAACACATCGAACCCAACGAATTCGCAACAAGCAACCGTCGCGATCCGCAATGCGGTCTCACCGGGCAGTTTCCGCGCGTCACCGAAAGGTACCGAGGCTCAATTGGCCAGCTCACGCGGCCATAGTTCTCGGCCATTGGGTTCCCGATTTCGTTCAAACCAACAAAGGACATTTGATTCCGGTCACCGCGTTGAAAATCGCTTGTTGTCCTATCAGCCGTCATCCATCCGGTCGGCCAGGCAAAATGCGATCGACAATCGCTCTTTCGCAAAATCCGTCTCGCCGATCGCCGCCAGCATCGCCGAAGAAAACGCAACACTTGCAGACAAATGGGCTGACTTGGCCGAAGCCTACATTGGGCTATCGCAACACGTCGATACCGTCACGGACAAACTGAATACAACGCAAAACGATTTCGCGGACGTCAGCACAAAGCTTGATCAGTACGGTTTGACCACCACGATCGGCTTGTTGTTGCGTAACAAGAAAGCAGAACTGGATGATTGGCAAGCGACCGGATCACAAACGCTATTGGCAAGTCAAGAATTAGAAAACACACGCCAGCAACAACTTGATCTTGAGATGCTGCGTTACAACGGCGCAGACGCCGTCGCACAAACCGACCAACTGCTAGCCGATGCAGCGATCAACACGAATGATCCTAAAAATCGATCGCTTCGTTTACAAGTTCAAGACTTGATGCGTCAGCGCTACCATTGGATTGTTGCTTTAAAGCAAGGCTACCATGACTATCAACACCGGCTGGGCGAATTGGATTCGGCAACGACAGCTTCGTCCAATTTGGCTGTCGACTATCGCAAATTGATTGACCGCCACATCATTTGGATTCGCAGCGATGATCCAATTAGCTTTGATGATGTTCGTGATCTAGGCGGTGGCGCAGCGGTGTTTTTTGATGGCCAGCGCAGCGCTGACTTTGGTCCCACGGTGACACGAAAACTGCAATCCGATACAGCTAGCAGTTTTGGCTGGCTGATCGTTGCGGTTTTGATTTGCATGGGACGATGGCGAGCCAAATCGTGGCTTGTAGGAATCGGCACGCGACAACGAATGCGCAAGACGTCTGCAGACTCACGCAAAGTGGCTGCTGGCGTTCTGACCGTTTTGGTCGCACTGGCTATCCCCAGTCTTCTGTATCTGATCGCACGTTGGTTAGGTACTGGTATCGTGTCGGAATCAGTCTTGCGATCATCGAGTGCGTTTTACGCGGCCAGTTTGGTGGCATTGGCCATCGAAGTGCCCCGTCAACTGCTGCGAGAGTCCGGGTACATCGACAAACATGTTGACGTTGACCTACCACACCGCGCGACGGCGATGCGTTACTTGACGCTGATCGGCGTGATTCTTGTTGTTGCGGCGTACGCGATCACTTTGATGGGGCTGATGGATCGAGGCGTTTGGCGCGCATCGATCTCTCGTATCACTTTTATGATTACCATGTTGATAACGGCTTGGACCGCGCATCGCATGTTGCGTCCGACCGGCGGATTCTTGGA
>CAZZDZ010000668.1:0-2357 GCA_964652675.1 uncultured Pirellulaceae bacterium | reverse complement strand
TTCGCCTTGACGTTCGACAATCAATCCACGTCGGATCCACTGTCGCAGTTCTTTCCTGGCAGTGATTGCAAGATCGTCCCCGAAATCAAACTCTGAATCGTCCACGAATTCCGCAAACGATGCCGCCAAATGTTCGCTTGCATCTTCAAAGTCGATCCCGCCCGGGAACGCATCGATCAAAGACTTGAGACTACCAAGCACAAGTGGACCTGTGCGCGACGCCAACAACAACCAAGCTGGATGGTTGCGTCGCATCGATAGAAACCGCTGGCCAAGTTCTTGCGACATTTGGCAAACCTACCGTGGCTTCTGATGCGTCAACTGGCGAACACTTTTCAAGATCAGTTGAACTTCGTCTGGATTCGGATCGGGCGCGATGCTGGAATAGTAGTCCGTTTCGATTCCCATCATTTGTTTCAGTACGGCTGCTTTTGCAGGCTCCTCGTCCAAGAAACTGCCGGCCATCTCAAAATCACGATCCCAAAGAATTCGATCCGCCAAGCTTTCGGTTAACGATTGCCACTGCGACAGGTTGGAACTCTGCTCCGACTGCGGGGTCATCCAAGGATCCTCTGGATCGTCACCAGCAAAACTATCGGAGTCGTTATCCGAAAAACACTCTCGATACGCCGCCAAGGTCAGCCGGCGCCAATAGCATCGCCACGAATCGTCCGTCGGCTTGTCCTCTTCTGTGTCGACTTCAACCTCAATCTGCACGGCCAACGTTTGGAAGATCACATAGACCGCCGCTTCATTAATTGCCGTTAACTCAAGCGTTTTGCTTGTCCTGGTCAGCAAATGTTCGGCAATGTCCTTGATCAACATTACTTGTTGTGATGGTGTGAGTTCATCAAACAGCGCCACGCCAAATTCCCAGCGATCGGGCTCCGCGAATCGTATGTCTTCACTGATATGATCAACGACGCAAGCCAACGTCTGGCGAACTAATGTTGCTTCATGACCAGTCAAATGCCGATCGCCATCTGGCGTTTGCCAACTCATATTGCCCTCCCTTTGAAAACGGATCTACGCAATGATAACGAATCACAATTTCACCATGTTGCTGTGACACGTCCGGTCACGATTCGTATGCGGAAACAATCTTATGAGCGAGTACCAGTTCGTCGCGTTTCGAGCAGTTGACGCTGCATTGAACGATCGCCAGTTGGCTTATGCCAAGAAACAGTCTTCGCGGGCAGACTTGTCGCGTTGGGAAATGTCCGTTGAGTACAACTACAGTGACTTTCGTGGTGACATTGATGGATTGATGCGTCGTGGTTTCGACGTGTTTCTGCAATATGCAAACTACGGCATTCGCAACGTCCAACTGCGTCTCCCACAAGGGCTACCGCTACCCAAAAAAGCCTGGAAGTCATTCATCGATGGTGAGCGTCTGGAATGGAAGCCAGACAAAAAAGGCAAAGCTGGTATCCTGTCTTTGCATCCCTTTATCGAGGCTGGCGAATTGGAATTGGTTTGGGAATTCGATTCATACATCGATGCGGCGGTCGGATTGCGTCAACAGCTAATCGCCGGTGATCCACGACCGCTGTTCGCGATGTGGCTATGTGCATCAAGCGACGGCTATTTTGATCCCACCGAATGCACGCTGCCCAACGTACCTGCGGGACTTGGGGAAACGACCGACCACGCGGGCGAACTCCTGGACTACTTCGGGCTCGATCCTCTGCTGTTAGTCGCGGCGAGCGAAGAAGGGGAACCTGCCCCCGATCAAACTTCACAATCTGAACAGCTACAAAATTGGATTGGCGATATTTCTGCGGTCAGGTCCAAAGAGCTACTAACAAAGTTCTTGGTTGAAGACGCAGCCGCAGTCAAAGCAGAACTGATGGCTGAAGTGCGCGATTGCGAGAGTGCACCAGCATGGCCGATGAGTCCATCAAAACGAAATCTTGAGGAGTTGATGGCGCGGGCCGAGGAGCATCGAACGATAGCAGACGCAAAGGCCGCCAAAAAAGCCGCGGCGGCGGCTAAGCGACAAGCAGCGAAGTTGGAACGAACGCGTCAGGCGAGAATGAAAGAAATGGTTGCTGCGCCAAAGCAATGGTTGACCGAAGCTGCGAAGCTAGTCGATCAACGAGGGACAAGCAGCTACGAAGCGGCCGCTGACATCCTGTCAGATCTACGCGAAGCGATCGGTGGAAAAGAAGGCGAAAAGATCACACGCAAACACGCTGCACATCTCGCTAAGAAGTACCCCACGCTCAACCGACTCAAATCGTCACTAAGAAAGAGAAATTTGCTTGGTTAGCTGGGTTACTTCAGTCATTAAGCGAGTGGTTCAGCGCAACCAAGACTTCGTCGCGAATCGCGCCAAAAAGAAAGGCCAACACAAC
>CAZZDZ010000667.1:0-2358 GCA_964652675.1 uncultured Pirellulaceae bacterium | reverse complement strand
CGGCTGTACACATTGAGCGATGATGGTTCGATCGAATGTCGAGACGCAGAATCGGGCGAACTGATTTGGCTGGCGCGTGTTGGCGATCGGCGTCTGGGCTACGGAAAAGTAGGAGTGGATGATCAGTACGTTTCCATCGTCAACGGTGCTAACTTAATCAAACTGGACGCGACAAATGGAAACGAATTAACCTCTGAGCGAACCGCAAACACACCATTGTTTGGTGCGGTCAACGCGGGCCGCTTTACGTTGATCCCGACGATCCGTAACGGAGTCGACGGTTATCCAAACTACAAAACAGACGATCCTCCGTTTCAGGAGATGGTCTCCGGTTTAGCGCTGGCTCCACCATCGAAATCACCGACCTCCACCAAAGTTGCGTGGGGAACGAGTCGCGGTTTTGTTTATGTAATGGAACTCTCCGGTAGACCATCGGTGATGTTTCGTCTCAACACCGACGGCATTGTTTCCGGTGGGATCGCCGCCGCGAAAGGCGACAGGTTTTACTTTGGAAGCGAAGTTGGACAAGTTTACGCGGTCCACGCGAGTCGATCAGGCAAAGTGCTGTGGAGTAAACCTTATGGCGAACCGTTCTACGACGCGCCTATTCTGCTTGGAGATACATTGTTTTTGCGGTCGACCTATGGAAACCTGTTTTCCATCAACACGGCAAGCGGGATCATGAATTGGGCCTATCCGGTTCCCAGCGTCGGCAAGCTAATGGGCGCATTTGATGGAAAGATTTTTGTGCAACTGATGTCGGGCGGTTTTTCCGTTGTTGACATAGCGTCCGGCAAAACGATCGGCTCGTATTTTGATCTGAAACCAGGGCGACTATTGGGAAATCAACAATCCGATCGCCTGTACTTGGTTGGCAAGTCGGGCGCCGTTCAGTGCCTGCGTCCTAGCGGCGCGACGATACCAACGTTCAATGACGTTGTCATGTCCACGCCCGTTATGGAAAAGCCGAAAATGACCGCGAAGGCCGAAGGCCCAACGGGTGGGCAAGACGCGACGGCGCCGGCAAAGAGTCCTTTCGAGGGAGGTGGTGCTGATCCATTCGGCGGTGGTGGTGCCGATCCCTTTGGCGGTGGAGGCGGCGGCGATCCCTTCGGCGCCGGTGATGCCGGTAGCGACCCATTTGGCGGTGGCGATGACAAGAAAAAAGAAGGCGATCCGTTTGCCGATCCCTTCAATTAATCACGACGCTTAGATCGAAAGACGAATCGCAAGAAGACTTCGTTTCGAAAATCAACGATCGGCTAACCGTAATTCGATTTCAGCGACGATGCCAATTCAGTGAGGTGTCGCACACTATCACAGTGAGCTGTGTATCGTAGTTTGGGCCGGATTGCGTCCGACAATGCTCGACCGCCAACGATCAAAATCGTTTCATCGTCCAGCGAGTCCGCCATCACGTTTTCCGACGAAACAAATTCGTCTACGTCACCCATCGTCGAAACGCTCAGCCAAACCAACTTTGGATTGTAGTCTTGGGCGGCTTGCAAAAAACTGCTCATCGGCAGGTTGCAGCCCAGGTTGACTGCCTGCCATCCGATTTCACGCAGCGACAGTTCGACCAAAGCCGTTGGGATCTCGTAGGGATCACCCGAGGGTGATCCGCCAATTGCGACCGGAGCGTCATCGGAAACAACCGGAAGCTTGTTCCGCATTTCGTTAATCAGTCTCATGCAAATTCCGCAGGCACGGCGTTCCTGGTAAACGTCTACCTCTTGCCTGACCCAAGCACTACCAACGCCACACATCGCATCGCTGATCAGATCCTCCGCTGCCTCGGAAACGGACCAGCCGTCAGCAACTCGCTCACCAAAAACCTCCAAGCACTCGTTTTCCCGACCGGCCGTCAACGCCTCGCGGAACTGTTTCAGTTGCGCTTCATCGCTGCCAGGAATCCGTTGCGACCGGTTCACTGGTCGTACAATCACGCCCAAAACATCAGGGTTTACCAGCGAGCGGTTTGAACTGCCAAGGAATTGCTGAAGCCCTTCGGCCGAAATCCGACGATGCCCACCGGAAGTTCGAATCGTCGAAATTTCTCCCGAATCACACCATCGTTTCACCGACGACTCGCTGACGGCCAAAGATTCTGCAACCTGTCTTGGCGAGTAAAAGGACTGTTTAACGGCCATTTTGAATTTCAATCAACGTGCATTGCATGTCAGAACCGTCCTCTCTGACGTTTCAAAGGATCAAAACGTTCATGCAATTATTAGCAGGCTGTCCAGGGTTACACACTAAATATTTCAGGAAATAGCGGACTAAACCTGCTGAAAACGCGATATTTCCATAAATTTGACTTTATTGGTTGCTAAGTGCCCGATTAACTCGGTATACCTT
>CAZZDZ010000666.1:0-2364 GCA_964652675.1 uncultured Pirellulaceae bacterium | reverse complement strand
ATAGAATTCTAGTCATGTCGCTACCTTTTTGGGGGCCATCCAGGAGGAACGTGGGCTCGCGGTTGGATCAGGTTCTACATGTCCCGCCGCCGTTCACAACTTTCGTTTGAATACGAGAGAGTGCAGTATCTATTTCAACCAAAACAGTACAATACCAAGGTATTCGTAGCAATTCTTTCACTTGGAATGTTGGGCTTTGGCGAATCCCGATGTCCCGTCTGCACCTGCAACTGAAAGTCGACATCGGCGCTGCTCATGCGGTTGTCAAAGTCCCAGGTTAACTTCAGTGGATCGGAGCCAGGACGTAATGCCGTTGGGATCGTGGTCATGTTACCACGGTTGTCCGTGCTGACTACTTCACCTGCTACCGTGAGCATCTCATGCGTGGGGCCGTGTCCATTATTGTATACACTACTGGCCATTCTGCCGCCATCATCGTAGGTGCGGGTGTCGATCGTGGTGGCATTGCGGGCGATCGTTGCTAGCTGACCACGATCAGTGTAGGCGCGCCACGTTGGTGCCGTCGGGATAGGTGTAAGTGGCACCAAGCGAAGGTTCCGGTGGGGGCGTCATTCGAAGGTTCCCCACTCCACTAGATTTCGTCGATGTCAAAATCACTTCGGAGGCTCGTACGGATTGCTACTGTCCGAAATCTTTGTACCAGTTTGCGACGTGTTGATGGAATAAGCTCGCTTCGATTCTCGAACAGAATTGTCAAACCAGCTTCTTGCGTTCGTCAATCTCAAAGCGACGATTGCGGCCATTGACGCACATGTAGAAAACGCAGAGGAGAAAAAGAGGAAGTACCCAATTTGAGCCTCACCAAGATTCGGAAGACTTCGTCGAAGCTCTGTGGCAGTGAATAGGACAGCAGCAATGCTTCCGATTGAAGCAAATAGACCAAGAGGAGCGATGATTGCCGCCGGAAACCGGATCAATCGAAGGAAACAGGCACATATAAAAGAGACGAAGGCGCCAAACGCTGAGAGAATCAAACCAACTCCAATCGTTTCAAAGTCCACTAAAACACTGAACGATATGCCAGCGACAAACGAGACTGCGGAGAGTATGCCAAGTAATCTTAAAGTACTCATCAACGCTTCCGATCAATGCTAGGTGGGTGGATGCTCGGACAAGTCTATTTCCACGTGTTGCATCCCGACCAGAAGTAACAAACACACGGCCTTTGCCTTCTTGTTCTATTGTTGCTCCCAGACTTCGCCTAGTTTTTCTAAGGCTTAACCATGTCTACGTAATTGGGGCGGTCTCCGGATCCGTCGTAGCGGTAAGCCTTGACGATTTTTCCATCGAGCAAAACGAACGTGCCCGGCATTTGAAAACCGTCGCCCTGCAATTTGCCGATCCCATGGCCACCCAAGAGCGCCTTGAAACCCACCCACCAGTTTCGCAAGCCGAAAAGTTCGGCGAAGCTCCCGCGTTGGAGTTCGTAAGCTCGATAAATCTGGCAGGAAGGATCGCTGATTCGGTCAACACTTTGCATGTCATAGTCAGCAAAGAAGTCTGCTGATGCTTCGTTGTCACCCATGTGAACGACAGCAACCGCCGCGCCATTTTTCTCAATTGCCTCGCGACAACCGCGAAGCTCAGCCAGTGCTTCTCGACAAAAAATGCAACCGCTGTGGCGTAGAAATACGACCAGTAACTTCTTGCCTCGCGAAAGGTCGTCAAGGGTGTTGCCGTGCTGCGATAGAAATGACTCATTGGCGTCGGCAATCGACACGGTGGCGTTGTCGGGCGGAAGATTAGCATGCTTGAACGCAGCGTAAAGAATCATTCCAAACGGAATCCACCAAATCAGGTCGTTGGTGATGTTCGTCATTGCCGCAAAACGCGGCGGCAAGTAGCCCGAAGCATCGGGCGCGACGGTCAGCCAAGTCCAAACCATCCCAACGGGACCGAGCACCTTTCCCAAGAACCCGACTAGGATGATTGGCCAGTGGCGAAACGGATCGGTTGCCGCGATCGCGTAACCAATCCCATAAACACCGATGACCATCCCAACACACTGCCAGATCCCAACGTAAACGGGCTGTGGAATGCCAGCGAGGTTAAAAAGCGCGGTAGGCCAAAAAACAATCCAGGCACCCCAGATCAAGTTGTAAATCCCTGCAGCCCAAAGCACCCAGCACATCCAAGCGGGACAATTGGCGGAGCGATTTTCTGCTGGATGGTCGTTACGTTGTAAATCCTTCATGGTCTTTTACGCTAATTTGATCGACTTGTGAATTGAAGTGGTCGTTCTACTGGACCGTGGTCGCAGCAAACAACGCAATCCTGGTTACACTTGCCAGGGCAAATCACTTTTTGAAGCTGGGCATGCATTCGGAATACCAGCACGCAGCG
>CAZZDZ010000665.1:0-2370 GCA_964652675.1 uncultured Pirellulaceae bacterium | reverse complement strand
GAGCGACGCGCTGGCAGCGCGTAGGTCATCGGTTCAAGTCCGTTATCCTCCACTCGGCAATTCATTGCCTTTTCTTCGGTTGCTCCGAATCAGGAGCAACCCAATGCCACGTCAGCCTAAACCCTACTTTTGCAGCAAACCAAAAGCTGGTGCCGCTCGTTCGGCGGAAAGCAAATCTTATCCCATCGGATCTGCTATTCCGGAGTGCAAGCACTATTCATTCCGTATCAAGTTTTCCGATTTCGGCTTCGATTTGCTCGACCGTTGGCAGTGATGACCACAGGTTGTCCGGCAAGCTTTCTGTAATTTGGTATTCGCTAACGCCGATAGGCTTGGAGAGATCGCGGAGCGAGTACTCGACTTTGATATCGCTCTTGGATTTGCAGATCAGGATGCCGATGGTTGGGGCGTCGGGATCGGTGCGGACCTGGCTGTCGACGGCGGACACGTAGAAGTTGAGCTTGCCGGCGTACTCAGGCTTGAACTTGTCGACTTTCAGTTCGACCACGACGTAGCAGTGCAGTCGCAGGTGGTAGAACAGCAGATCGATGCTGTAGTCGTCACCATCGACTTCGATCTTGTACTGACTGCCAACGAACGCGAATCCTGCCCCGATTTCAAGTAGGAATTTGGTGAGGTGCTCAACAAGCCCCTCCTCCAGTTCTCGCTCGTTGTGCCTGAGCCAGAATCCCCCTGTTTTCCGATTGCCTTGTTCCCTTGTTCCCCTGTTGCGCGTCTTCGCTCCAGAATTCGACCCAACGGCGCATGCGCTGAAGATTGCGGATTGAAAAGCCTCTGATCTCAGGGAACTCAGCTTGGAGGTCCTTGCCCATTTGCTTCAGGAAACCATCGCCCCATTGGGCGGCCACTTGTTTCTCGATGATCTGTTCACCAAGAAACCAATACAGCTCCATCAATTCTCGATTAACCGAAACGGCAGCTTTGATCTGTGATGCCTGGACTCGCGATTTGATGGAAACAATCCAATGCCGATAGTCGTCCGATTTTGCAAGCTCACTCATGGGCGTCTCTCCGTTTTGATCGGCACCTCGATGCCACTTGTCAGCGATGGGATCGCGATCTGTTGTCGGTCGATGATGTCACAGTCATTAATCGGTTGTCCAAACAAATCGACAGCGTGTTTGTTCAGTGTTGCGAGCCACGCGTTGTAGGGCAAGAGACACGAGGGAAGCGAATGGGACATGACGCATGAACCTGTGGATAGAGTCGTGTTGAACCGTAGCGAATCAACGCCATGTGTGTCTGAACGCTCTCTTTGTGTTAAAATATGAAAGATCGCCAGCATCAACTTGCAGGTAGATATGCACCGAACTTGCTAGTCATCACAGTCGCGTAAAGACATTCACAGCCCGACTCGAGTCCTGTTATTGCAACAGCCAGTTGCCTGCAGACCAACATGTGTAGAGTTTTCTGCACAAGCCCTACAAGAGATCCGGCTTCCGCTGGCCGGATCTTGACATGTTCAAGGCGGCTCAGGAGACGGGCAAATGACTAATGCACAATTCAGAAAGACGGTTGAGCTAGCACTTCTCGTTTTATCCATCGTCGCCGTCTTTGGCGTAGCGGTCGGTCGTGCTGAGGACTCCGCGACGCATGGAATCGGATCGCTGACAAGTTTCGAGGAAGCGAAGCCGGGGCCGTTTGATCTTTTGAAAACGCCAATCGGAACGTGGACTCCTGTTGCCGGCAAATCGATTGTTGATGACAAGCACGCCAGCACCGGAAATCAGTGCCTGCAACTGACCGGCGGCGAAGGGGCGAGTGTTACTCTAAATTTGGCGCAGGAGGTGGACGCAACACGCGTTTTGACCTTCCTAGCCGAGCGATGGACGCAGCGCAATCCGTTTTCATTCCGGATCGACAAACAGACTGACGACGGTTGGCAGGAGATCTACAACGGTGACGAGAAAGTGCGAGTCGGGCGAGGCTTCCTGTCACGAGTCGTTGTGCCGCTTGGCAATGACATGCGGCAGCTGCGTTTTTCGGTGACGAGTCCCCCGAACACGGGTGTCCTGATTGATGAGGTGCGAATCGCGCTCGCATCAGAAATTGAACTGCCTCTTGAAGGTCACGTCGTGTTCCGGCAGCGTGACATCCCCGAAGGCTTTCCTCGTGAAGGTCATGCGAAAGACGTGACGAAGTTTGGCTATCGCATTCCGTCGTTGTTGGTCACAAAGAAGGGCAGCATTTTGGCGTTTAGTGAACGGCGGCTTGGCCTGCACGATCATGCTCAGAACGACATCGTACTGAAGCGAAGTACCGATGACGGCAAGACGTGGAGTGAGGAGATCGTCGCGCACGAAGACGGGATGAACTCGATCAATGATCCACTGACGGTACAGCTTGAAA
>CAZZDZ010000664.1:0-2377 GCA_964652675.1 uncultured Pirellulaceae bacterium | reverse complement strand
TTACCTGCGGGAACTTACACGATCTACACCCAGCAGAACGGGCCATCAAACCGGTACACGCTGGATGTTCAGGTCACGGCCGTCGAACCACAGGCGATTGTCGATTTGGCGGTTGGCGACGTCAGTAATCCAGAGTTGTTCAGCAGCCCTCCACAGCTTGACGCTCAAGGCAACCTTTCGTTCGAGCCAGCAGCGGATGCATTTGGGATCAGCACTTTCGAGGTCATTGCTCAAGATAACGGTGGAACCGCAAACGGTGGCGTGGACCAATCAGCAACGACGATCACGTTGGCAATTAATGGCGTGAACGACGCCCCCAGTTTCACTGCGTCTAATCCGCCTGTGGTTGCACCAGGCAGCGGCGCGCAGGTCGTGCCAAATTTCGCTAGCTTTGTTGCAGGCGTGAGTAACGAATCATCACAGTCGGCCCTTGAGTATTTCGTCACAGGAGTCAGTGACCCGAGTGCGTTTACTTCGCTGCCGTCAATTTCCAGCAACGGTGACTTGTCTTACACGCTGGCACCGGACGCATTCGGTATCTTTCAATTTGATGTATCCGTTCAAGACGACGGTGGAACAGCTTCGGGTGGCCAAGATACTTCTGCCACTCAGACCTTCCAGTTGATATCCGAGGACACGTCTGTGCCGCGTGACTTTGGCGATGCGCCTCCTGGTTATCCGGTGCTTCTGCAGGACAATGGCGCACGGCATGGCATTTCGACGCTTTTCTTGGGAAGCGGTGTTACTGCTGAACTGGACGGATCAACCAGTACACTTGCCACTGGCGACGAGGATGATGGCGTCACCTTGTTGACCTCTCCGGTTACGTCCGACACGTTCTCAACGACATCTCAATTGCAAGTGACTGCATCCGAGTCTGGCTTGTTGAACATTTGGATTGACTTTAACCAAGATGGTGACTGGGACGATCCAGGTGAGCAGGTTGCGACTGACGTTCCTGTCGTCGCGGGTCAACAATTCGTGAATTATTCGGTTCCTGCCGGAGCGATACCGGGCGTAACGGTTGGCAGATTCCGTATCAGTACACAGGCTGGCCTGGCGCCAACCGGACCGGCAATCGACGGCGAAGTCGAAGATCATCTGATCGAAGTTCGCGATCCATCCACGCCAACGGACATTTTCGTCGCGCTGCGGGAGACATCGTTGTTGGTAACGCAGCGAGATGACCAATTCGTGATCGGCGATTCCTCCGGCGCGTTCTGGTCCGCTCCTGTTATTTCTGCTAGTGCCATCGATTTGCGAGGCAATGCGACGGATGATGTCGTTGTCTTGGACCAAGACAGCGCGAACTCAGGTGCATTGCCAACGCTCAATTTCGATGGTGCCGAAGGGTTCGATCAGCTTCAAGTACGCGGATACACACAACCCATTGATGTCACCGCCAATGGCAATGCCGTACTTTCAAATCTTGAACAAATCGATATCAATGACGGAGTCGATTCGGTCGTGCGTGTCGACACAGCTTCGATCGCTGATCTGAATAGTGATCAGACTTTGCTGCTCCGAGGTAATCGAGGTGACACCATTGAGTTTGCTGATTCAAGTCAATGGCGATTGGGTGAAACAGGTTTTGTTGACGGCGTCTTTATTCGCGATGTCGTCGCCCAAGACACAGGCGCCAGAATTCGCGCCGATATCGAGTCCTATTGGCTAAATGTGCTTGACGCCAATGACGTCAACAACGATGGCCTCTTCTCAGCGCTGGACGTGCTCGTGATCATTAACGAGCTGAATAGTCGCTCTCTTGCGGATGCGACAACGGGCGCGCTGCCGAGACCGGAGGAACTGCCGGTTTGGCCTGGTGTCTACTATGATCGAACGGGAGATGGGTTGGTCGCGGAAAACGATGTCTTTCGCGCCTTTGATGAACTCGGCGAATTAGATCAAGCAAGTCAGTCGCAATCCACCACTGGGGCCGCGCTATCACTCAGCGATTCGCTTCCAACCCAGTCGATTAGCAGCTTACCTGGATCGACTGGATCGACCTCCGTGTCGGCGGCGCAAGCTGCATCGCCCACCGTAGAGACTGTAGAAATTCAAGCGTCTGCGTTCCTCAGTTCTACGTCAACCCAAGAGAACACAGACGAAGCGATGGTAGAGGAAATCGACTGGCGATTGGGCTAATCACGGAAGCAATCTACCGAGCGGATCCCGCAGCGATTTGAGAAAGCCTAGTTGGGCTTCCCTACCTCTCTTTTCAAAAGCCTAGAAGAAGCCATTTCTCTCCGAGAGATGCAGCCCGACATTGTGGCGACAAATCCCTTCCGTTCGGATCGTACCCGGTGCGTTCCAATAGCGAGCCTCAATCTACGATCCAAATCTGAGTATCTTGGAAAACGATTCGGTCGGGCTACGT
>CAZZDZ010000663.1:0-2391 GCA_964652675.1 uncultured Pirellulaceae bacterium | reverse complement strand
CCTTGTTCTGCGAAACCTGCACCGAAGTTGCCTGCATCAAAATCCCCAGTTCGTATCCGGCCGTTTCTTCTTCTCCGTCGACAAACTTGACCGTCAGTTGGTCTTCCTTCAGTTGGTTCAGCAACTGCGTTTTCAGCGGGCCTAGACTCTCCGCAGCCGTCGCACCGTCATCGGTCGCGACTACGATGTCTGCCTGGACTGGCGCTTGAATTGCTCTTGCCTGAGTGATCAAAAACGGGCGATCGCCCAATCGTCTTAGCAGGATGTGTCGAACTAGGTTGAACAAGTTCGTTTTGTTCGCGGACTTTGAAATGTCGGCCGAACCATCCGCATTTGCTTTAGGGTGCGCGCCAGCGATCATCAGTGCCGATCCACGAGGACGCTCGAACAAACTGGCGCCAAAATCGAACGAACGACGTTCATACAACGGACGCGGGATCTCAACGGCGAACGGATCCGACAGTCCCACTCGAAAAACAAAGATACCCCAGCCTTTGTTTGCATTCGTTGGTACTTCAGAAAGCGCGATAAAGCAATCTTCCGCCTCGGTGTCTTGGATCACCGTCAGCTGGTAACCCTGAGCCATGGCGGATCCATTGATCACTTGCAGATCATTGCTGACTTGATCGTCCAGCCAAGTAAGATCGGCACCGCTACCAGAACGTTTGATGTTCTCCAAGCAAGCTACCAAAGGCGTGACGACCTCTTCGTCCATGTACAATATCTGTTCAAGATTTGCAGGAACGTAGCCTTCGCTTCCCTGTTGCAGAACCCTATCTTTCTCGCCGCCCAGCCAATCTCGCAAGCAAGTTTGGCTGATGATTGGTTTGTTTGAGTGTTCGTTGTCGCCGTTTTCTAGCGCGACTTGAGCAACCAATCGACGACGATCGATTCGGTTTAACAACAATTCAGCAAAGTTGACCGACGAAGTGTCACGGAGTTTGTTAGCGAGCGGACTATTGCGCCAACGCACATCCAGGCTACCAGAAAGACGTTTTAGATCTGACAGGCGGATCTGCGGTGGCACTTGGCCACGAACATACATACGTGACTGGGCGGCACGCATTGCGTCCGATTCGTAGTTTACGGATTCGTATTTGCAGATTTTTCGGTAGATGGAACGCGTGTAGCCGCGTACTTGCAGCACACCATTTTTGTTGTACAGATCGTGGAATACTGCGAACATCGTCGTCATTGCGTTCATCACGTCCGCGTTGCCAGTAAAGTTCACGTGTCGTGAAGTTCCCGCGATGGCCAGCGACGAACTGGGAACATGTTTCAGCAGACTTAATCCGGACTCCAAGGTTGACCATTCATCCAAAGGCGCCGGAACTTGGACACACAAGCCATCTGTTTGCTGCGTGTCGATAACGTACATTCCCCAGCCATTGGCGGGCGATCTTTCGCGCAGATAGAGGTAGCGGTCTTCGACAACCGACAGCTTGTAATTGATGGCGCGCAGTTTGGCGGCAATGGCGTTCAATTTTTCGTCGGTCAGCTTGCTGCCCATTGCTTGGATCAACTCAATCGCCGAACGAAACTCGGTTAGCTCTCCGGGAAGAGGCGGCTGGTAGCTATCGGCTTTTCGCTTTTCATAAAGCAGTGTTTTGTCTTCGCGAGCCACACTTGATATGGAACGATCAACCCAATCGATGCCTGCCAACGGAGCAACGTTATGACCAACAACCGGGGTAGCAAATCCAAGTTGGATCCGTGGACCACAGACTAACACGAACCCAAAGATGCTTCCCGCGACAGCGCCGACCATCGAAACTTTGGCCGTTCCCAGAAGCATACTGATTGGCTTCTTTTTGTCGTGGATCTTGATCGCCATCAATGTCGTTAGCAGATAACCAGCTCCAAACGTGTCAGTCATTTTGATCGACGGAATCAGGATTGGCACAAAGTGGCAAGCAAGTAGCCGATAGATGAAACAGATCGAGAAGAAATACAGCGTCTTTCGACTTCCTTCGATCGCGATCTTTCTCATCACAGGCGTTGTCATTACAAGTTTGCCGAGGCCCAGCAAGAGGAAACACTCGAGACATGAAACGACAATTTTCGTTGGTTCGTGCCAGAGCAAACCAAGCAGGGCGGGAATCAAAATTCCGTTGAAATCCCAGGCGTAACGCAGGTTCATCCACGACGCAATGTAAGCCGTCGTTAGCACAATGATGTATGCCTTAGGGCTTGCCATCATCGATTCTGTCACGTCTTCGTAAAGCAGATGAAAATTGCCGACGTTAAAGTTCGTGTAGTTTACGAGTATGCCTTGGATGATGACGTACGTGATTGCGATGCAAGTCACCAAAGGTGGCAAGCCGCGCATCAATCCCGGTTTCCAAAAGTAGTTGGCGATCAGAGCGACCAGGATCAATCCAAAACTATGCA
>CAZZDZ010000662.1:0-2423 GCA_964652675.1 uncultured Pirellulaceae bacterium | reverse complement strand
TGCCGCCGTCTGACTTTTTGGGCTTGCTGGTTTTGCTTTCGCTCTTGCTGGTTTTGCTTTCGGCTTTGCTGCCTTTGTCTGACGATGTTTCAGACTTTTGAGATTCTTTGTCTTTCTTGGCGGCCTTTTTGTAGCCTTCACTGCGATAATCGGTTTCATAGAAACCGCTGCCTTTGAAAACGATTGCGGCGCCGGTTCCGAACAAACGTTGCAGCTTGTTCTTGCCGCATTCGGGACACTTTTTCTTTTTCGGATCGTTGATGCCTTGGAAAATCTCCAAGGTGTGACCGCAGGCGTCACATTCGTAGTCGTAGGTTGGCATGTTTGTTTACCTTCGTGCAATTTTGCGTGGTAACGTTTGCTTGATGGCGTTTATGAGTTTGCCGGCCCGGTACTGACGACAACTTGCGATGGACGGACAACTCGGTCGTACATTTGGAAACCAGTCGCGGCGACGACGGCGATCATGCCCTCGGCGTGGTCGCTTGGCATCTGCGATATGGCTTCGTGGAAATTTGGGTCGAACAATTCGCCTTCGGCTGGGATCTCTTTCACGCCATGCTTTGCCAACTGGTCGTCCAATTGTTTGGCGACCATCGCGACGCCTTCTTTTAAGCCAGCGATGTCTTCGGCGGACTCGGCTGCTTGGAGTGCTCGCACTAAGTTGTCGCGTACTTCCAAGATGTCGGTGACGAGCGCAAGGGGCGCGAACTTGAGCTGGTTTTCGTAGTCCTTTCGCATGCGTTTGCGAAAGTTCTCTGCTTCGGCTTGTGCCTGCAACACTCGTTTGTCCGCCGAATCGGCGGCTTCGCGCAAGCGATCCATTTCTTCGTCGCGTGTTGGCGGCGGTGAATCGACGATGTCTTCGGACGCCATCGCTTCGTCAGTCGCGCTGTTTTGCGTTTCGATGTCGTCGTTCGGTTCGTTGGTTTCGTCTGTCATGGTTCTGTTGTGGAAATTCTGACTTGGGATCAGTTTGTTGTTTGTCGGCGGTATCGCGTTAACGTTTGACCGGCTTTACGATTCTTGCGGGGCGTCGGCGTCGAAAAACGTTTTTAGTTTTTCCATGAATGATTTGCGATGTGGCAATACGGCGTCTTGGTCCAGTTCGGCTAGTTCGCGTAGGACTCGCTCTTGATCGGAGTTCAGTTTTTTGGGGACTTCGATGAACACTTGGATCAGCAGGTCTCCCGCTCGGCCGCCTCTTGGGTCGACGACGCCTTTGCCTTTGATTGTGAATACTTCGCCGGTTTGTGTGCCTGCTTTGACCAGCAATTGTTCGGGTCCATCCAGCGTGGGAACTTCGATTTCGGCGCCCAATGCGGCTTGGGTGAACGAAATTGGTAACTGCAGGATCAGGTGGCTGCCGTCACGCTTGAACAAGTCGTGCGGTTTAACAGTGACAAAGCAGTAGCAGTCGCCGGTTGGTCCGCCATCGGGACTCGCTTCGCCTTCGCCGGGCACACGAACTCGCATTCCGTCGTCGACGCCAGCTGGAATCTCGACGGTCAGCTCTGCTTTTTTGTTTTGCAGTCCGGTTCCGCGGCAGCTATTGCATGGTTGGCTGATTTGTTGGCCTGCACCTTTGCAATTGGGACAAGCGGTTTGGACGCGTAGGATTCCGGCGGACTGGATGACTTGTCCGCGACCACCGCAGGTGTTGCATGTGACTGGCTTGCTGCCCGGAGCGGCTCCGCTGCCCTCGCATCCTTCGCAGCGAACGCGACGTCGGAACGAGATGTCTTTGCTGACACCACGAGCGGCTTCTTCGAGTGTTAAGGTGACGTTGCAGCGGATGTCGCTGCCACGTCGATTGCGTCGTCCTCCGCGCCCGCGGCCTCCGCCACCGAACAGGTCGCCGAAGATGCTGCCGCCGCCTCCACCGCCGAACAAATCGCCGAACGCTTCGAAGATGTCTTCGACATCGTTGAACTGTTGGCCGGCGCCTTCTAATCCAGCATGACCGTATTGATCGTAGCGTTCGCGTTTGCTTGCGTCACTCAGGACTTCGTAGGCTTCGGAGCACTCTTTGAACTTCTCAACCGCGTCTTCGACCTTGCTGCTGTCGGGATGGTACTTGATCGCAAGTTTGCGATAAGCCTTGTCGAGTTCTTGTTTGGACGCACTACGATCGACCCCAAGGATTTCGTAGTAGTCGCGTTTATCAGCCATGATCGGTGCGTCTGGGGAAGAGAAACGGAAAACGGGTCGCCGCCCTGTGGCGGCGACCCGTTTGGTTTGTGTTTAAAGCGATTCAACATTTCGCGAATCGCCGTGTTGGGGAAATTTTCTCCCCGGTCGCTACCCTCGTAAAACGCGTAGCAGAAGTCGTCATGACTTTCGGTTTTAAGTGGTTTGCCGAAAGTCTTGACGACTTCCGCTACGGCCTTTCATTCAAGGTTAGCTACCGTCTGCAGCGCTAG